>DILW01000015.1 GCA_002425245.1 Betaproteobacteria bacterium UBA5582
ATCGGTTCGCTCGGCTCCAGTAACCGCCAAACACGCAACCGAGCGAACCGATGCCGACCACGGCAAACGACCAGCCGGCCAGTTGCAGGCTGCCGGCCGGCGCAACGCCGCTGCTGGCGAGCAGCACCGGGACCAGCGTCCAGAACGCGTAAAGCTCCCACTGGTGACCAAAGTAACCCAGGGCCGAGGCACGGAAAGCGGGAATCGAAAAGGCATGCACGACCCGTCCCAGACGCAGTGGCGGCGCCCCGTGCCGGCGCTGCAGGTGCGGCCCGTCGCCCAGGCGCAGGATCAGCGCTGCCGCGAGTAGCGCCAGCAGCGAGGAGGCAAGGATAGTCCACTGCCAAGGGAGACCGCCGCCAAGAAAACGGATACCGTGCGGCAGCGCCGTCCCCAGCGTCAGCATGCCGACCAGCCAGGACAAGGCGGCACCGGCACGTTCGGGCACCCAGGTGACCACCAGCTTCATCCCCAACGGATAGACCCCGGCCAGGCACAGACCGACCAGAAAGCGCAGTGCCACCGCCGTCTGTAGCTCGCTCGCCAGCAGCGCGAAGCTCGCATTGGCGGCGGCGCCAAGCACGGCGCAGACGGCAAAGATGCGGCTGGCGGGAAAGCGGTCGGCCAGGCCGCTCAGCGCGAAACCGAGGGTGCCGAGGATGAAGCCGGCCTGGACGGCGTTGGTCAGCGTCCCGATGTCGGCGGGGCCGATACCCCAGGCAAGCATCAGCGCATCGGCGGCGCTGTTGGCGGAAAACCACAGCGAGGTACCGAACAGTTGTGCCAGAACGATGACGAAGACAGGATTCATGGGGAAAGCGCCGTTTTTTCGCCAAGCATAGCCGAAGCCGCCGAAGCCGTAAGCAAGCCGCGCCGGCTTCTTCATTGCCTGCTCACTTGGTATAGTCCGCCCCTTCCGTTTCCGGCCTGCTCAGCACCATGCCTTTGATCCTCCCCGACCCCGAACGCTACCCGGGCCAACTGGCCGAAAAGCGCGAGCGCTTCTGCGCCGAATTCGCTGCATTCGAGTTGCCCGAACCGGCGGTGTTCGAGTCACCGGTGACGCACTACCGGCTGCGCGCCGAATTCCGCGTCTGGCACCACGGCGAGGCCTGGGACTACGCCATGTTCGACCCGGAAAACCCCCGCCAGCCGGTGCTGATGCAGGATTTCCCGGTGGCCGACGCGGCCGTCTGTGCGCTCATGCCGCGCCTGCGCAGCGCCATCCTGGAACAGGAAATCTTGCGTCGCCGCCTTTACGGCATCGAATTTCTCGCCACCCTGAGCGGCGACATGCTGGTCACCCTGATCTACCACCGCCAGCTCGACGCCGCCTGGGAGGAAGCCGCACGCACCCTAGCCGCGGCGCTCGGCATCGCGATCATCGGCCGCAGCAAGGGACAGAAGCTGGTGCTCGAACGCGACTGGGTGGATGAATGCCTGACGGTCGATGGCCGGCAACTGCACTACCGGCAATTCGAGGGCGGCTTCAGCCAGCCCAACGCCTGCGTGAACCAGAAGATGCTGGCCTGGGCGCGCGCCCAGGCGGCGCCACTGGGCGGCGACCTGCTCGAACTCTATTGCGGCAACGGCAATTTCACCGTTGCCCTGGCGCCGCTGTTCGGCAAGGTGCTAGCCACCGAAGTCAGCAAGACCTCGGTCAAGGCAGCGCTGCACAATCTGGAGATCAACGCGGTCGACAACGCCCTCATCGTGCGCATGGCCAGCGAGGAGCTCAGCGCCGCGCTGAGCGGTCGCGAGACTTTCCAGCGCATGCAGGGGATCGACCTGGGCAGTTACGATTTCTCGACCCTTTTCCTCGACCCGCCGCGCAGCGGGCTCGACCCGGCGACGCTGGAACTGGCCGCCGGCTTTGCCAACATCCTGTACATCTCGTGCAATCCGCAGACCCTGCGCGACAACGTCGCGGCGCTCTTCGCCACGCACCGGATCGCGGCGGCGGCGATCTTCGACCAGTTCCCCTACACTCACCACCTCGAATGCGGGGTGCTGCTGCTGCGGCGCTAGGCGAAGGAGAACAGCGAGCGCACCGGCTGAAACAGCTTCTCCACCGCCTTGATGTGGCGCTTGCGGGTGCAGAAGACGACGACGTGGTCGCCAGCCTCGATCAGCGTGTCGTGATGCGGGATGATCACCGCACCGGCACGCACCACGGCGGCAATGCTGGCGCCGCGCAAGGGCGGTAGTTCCTCGATCCGCCGACCGACCACCTGCGAACTGCGGCGGTCGCCGAGCACCACCAGTTCGAGCGCTTCGGCCGCCCCCCGGCGCAGGCTATGCACCCGCGCCACGTCAGCTTGGCGGACATGGGTGAGCAGGCTGCCGATGGACACCTGCGCGGGCGACAGGCCGATGTCGATCGGCCCGCCCTGAACCATGTCGGCGTAGGCCTCGCGGTTGATCAGCGCAAGCACCCGGCGACAGCCCAGGCGTTTGGCCAGCGAGGCGGCCATGATGTTGTTCTCGTCGTCGTTGGTCAGCGCCAGGAACATGTCCATGCCGTCGATTTCCTCGCGCTGCAGCAGGGTTTCGTCGGTGGCCTCGCCGTTTATCATGAGGGCGCGGTCAAGCCAGCCAGCAACCAGCGAGGCGCGTGCCGGCCGGCTTTCGATCACCTTGACCTCGCACTGGCCCTCAAGGCGGCGGGCGACGCGGGCACCGACGTTGCCGGCGCCGGCAATCATCAGCTTGCGCACCGGTTTCTGCATCCGCCGCAACTCCTTGAGCACCGTGCGGATGTGCTCGCTGGCAGCGAGCAGGAAAACCTCGTCGCCGGCCTGGACAACGGTATCGCCATTGACGTCGACCGCCCGGGTGTCGCGGAAGATGGCGGCGATACGGGCATCGACTCCGGCCGGCAGGTGGCCGCGCATGGCGCGGATCGGCTTGCCGACCAGCAGGCCGCCCTCGTAGGCGCGCACACCGACCATGACCAACCGGCCCTCGGCAAACTCCACCACCTGCAGCGCTTCCGGATATTCGACCAGCTTGGCAATGTAGTCGGTGATTTCCTGCTCCGGACAAAGGGCGAAATCGACGGCGAAGTTCTCCGTCGACAGCAGCACCGGGTCGAGAAAATCGGCCGAGCGCAGGCGGGCAATCCGCGTCGGCACGCCGAAGCGGCTGTGCGCCAGCTTGCAGGCGACGAGGTTTGACTGGTCGGATTGGGTCACCGCCACCAGCAGGTCGGCGGTGTCGATACCGGCATCGTGCAGAACTGAGGGAAAGGCGGCGTTGCCGGTCACCGTGCGCACGTCGAGGCGGTCGGCGAGTTGCGCCAGCGGCTCCGGATCAAGGTCGACCAGGGTGATGTCGTTGGCTTCCGAGACCAGGGCTTCGGCCAGACTGGCGCCGACCTGGCCGGCCCCCAGTATCAGGATGTTCATCGTCTTTTCTCCACGCTCAACGTCGCCAGAATGCCGGGGTCAGGACCACCAGCAGGGTGAAAATCTCCAGTCGCCCGAGCAGCATGGCGAACGAACAAACCCAGGTCTGGAAGTCGCTGAGCACTGCGTAGGTGGTCGAGGGTCCGACTTCGCCCAGCCCGGGACCGGTATTGTTGACCGTCGCCACCACCGCGGTAAAGGCGGTGATCACATCCATTCCGGTAAACGCCAGGAGCAGCGTCAGGGCGACGATGCTGACCATGTACATGAAACCGAAGGCGAGTACGGCAAAGAGGATGGACTGCGGCGCCACCTGGCCACCGATGCGCACGCTGTAGATTGCGTTCGGATGCATGGCACGGACGATTTCGCGATAGACCTGCTTGTAGAGCAGGAGCGCCCGCGCCATCTTGATGCCGCCACCGGTCGAGCCGGCGCTGGTGGCAAAACTGCACAGGAAAAGCATCCACAGCGCGGCGAACATCGGCCACTGCGCGTAATCGACGCTGGCATAGCCGGTGGTGGTGGCAATCGAGATGACGTTGAATGCCGAGTGCCGCAGCGCCGTCGGGAAAGCCGGATAAACCTCCTGGGCAACCAGGAAGACGGCCAGGCCCAGCACCGACAACAGGCAGACCACGAGGAACCAGCCGGCTTCCGGATCGTACAGGTAAGGCCGCAGCGAAACCCGGCTGACGGCGAGGAAGAGCGTGCCGAAATTCATTCCCGCAATGAGCATGAAGAAGATGGCGACGGCTTCGATGGCCGGCGAATCGAAAAAGCCGAAACTGGCATCGTGGGTCGAGAAGCCACCCAGGCCCATGGTCGAGAAAGCGTGGCAGACGGCGTCGAACCAGCTCATCCCGGCCAGCCGGTAGCCCAGGATGCAGAGCAGGCTGACGCCGACATAAACGCCCCACAGGCCTTTGGCCGTCGAAGCAATGCGCGGCGTCAGCTTGGCGTCCTTCATCGGCCCCGGCGTCTCGGCCTTGAACATCTGCCGGCCGCCGATGCCGAGCAGCGGCAGGATGGCGATCGCCAGCACGATCAGGCCCATGCCGCCGACCCAGACCAGTTGATGCCGCCACAGGTTGATCGACATCGGCAGCTGGTCGATGCCGGAGAGGATGGTGGCACCGGTGGTGGTCAGGCCGGACATCGCTTCGAAGTAGGCGTCGGTATGACTGATGCCCAGTTGCAGCATCAGCGGCAGGGCAGCAAAGGCCGGCAGCACGGTCCACACCAGGACGACCATCAGGAAGCCGTCGCGCACGTTCATCTCGCGCCGGCAGTTGCGGTAGCGGTACCACAGGAAGAGGCCGCAGAGCAGGGTCAGCGCGAAACACTCGTCGTACACCGCCTGGGCGCCGTCGTCGACTGCCCAGGAAAGCAGCAGGGGAGCCAGCATGGTCAGCGCAAAGAGCATGACGATCATGCCCAGCGCCCGGAGGACGGCGGCGTAACGGTTCATGGGGTCACCTGGAAGCGGTAACCGATGCCGGTTTCGGTCAGGAAATGACGGGGCTGGGCCGGATCATCCTCCAGCTTCTGGCGCAGGTGACCGACGTAGACGCGCAGGTAATGGCTGCTTTCGACATAGGACGGCCCCCAGATGTCGGCCAGCAGCTTGCGCTGGGTGAGCACCTGGCCCGGATGCGCCAGCATCATCGCCAGCAGCCGGTATTCGATGGGCGTCAGGTGGACCGGCTCGCCGCGTCGCAGCACCTGGCGCCGCGACAGGTCGACGACGACCTCGCCGAACTCGATCACCGGTGGCAACTCTTCGCCGCGCGGGCGCCGCCGCATCAGGGCCCGCGCCCGCGCCCGCAGTTCGCCGACGCCGAAGGGCTTGGTCAGATAGTCGTCGGCACCGGCATCAAGCGCGTCGATCTTGCGGTTTTCCTCGACCCGCGCGGACAGGATCAAGACGGGCCCCTCCGACCAGGCACGGTAGGCACGGACAAAGTCGATGCCATCGCCATCCGGCAGCCCCAGATCGAGCACCACCAGGTCGAGACCGCCCTCGCCTGCCCGCGCCAGACCGTCGGCCAGGGTAGCCGCCTCGATCACCTGGCAAGCATCCGCCTCCAGTGCCAGGCGAACGAACTGGCGGATAGCCGCTTCGTCTTCGACGATCAGGACCCGGGGCGTACCGCTCATGCCGGCTCCGGTTCTATCTGTGGCGGCTCGCCGCGTGGCAGGCAGACGACCACGCAGGCACCGCCCGAAGGCGCACGGGCAATCCGCAGGCGGCCACCGTGGGCGTCGACGATCGCCCGGCAGATGGCCAGCCCGAGGCCGGTGCCGGGAATGGACGACTCGCCGTGACCGCGTACGAACATGTCGCCGGCTTCGCCGATCATCGGTTCGGGGAAGCCGCCCCCCTCGTCGCTGACCGAGAGTTCGACGAAATCATCGACCGGCCGGGCGGCGATCAGGATCTCACCGTCGGCCGGCGAGTACTTGGCGGCATTCTCCAGCAGGTTGCAGAGCACCCGCTCGATCAGCACCGCGTCAAAGCGCAGCAGGGGCAGCTCGCGTGGCAGTTCGACCCGCAGCCGGTGCCGGCCGAAGGCGTCGCCGACCAGTTTGAGGCTGCTGCCGACGACCTCCTCCAGCGACTGCCACTCCTGACGCAATTTGACCGAACCGGCGTTCAGGCGGGCCATTTCGAGCAGGTTGCCAACCAGGCCGGCCAGCCTGCGTGCCTGATCGCCGACGGCGGCGATCCGCGCCTCGGCCGGCGCGGGCAGCTCGGGCACGGCCAGGGAGATCGAGTCGGCCAGCCCGATCAGCACGGTCAGCGGCGTGCGCAGGTCGTGCGACAGGGCGGAGAGGATGGAGCTGCGCAAACGCTCGGTCGCCATATCGACCTCGCTGCGCTGGGCGACTTCGACGTAGTGGAGGCGCTCGACGGCAATCGCCGCCAGTGACGCCAGTGCCTCGAAAAACGCCAGGTCGGCCTCGTCCGGTGCCTCGTCGGTGCGCACGACCAACACCCCGCGCACCCGCATTGGCGCCTTGAGCGGCAGATAGAGGGTGCAAGCGGATTGACGGTCGAGGTGGCGCACCCCGGTTTCGATGACCCGGGCGACATGATCGGGCGCCAAACCTTCACCGGGGAGATCGCCCGGCACCTCCTGCTCGGCCAGCAGCAGGCGACATTTCCCGGAGAATTCCTCGGCCACGAAAGGGAGGACGATTTCCTCGACCTGCGCCTGACTGAGTGCCCCCGCCAACTTGCTGGCGATTTCGTAAAGCGCGTGCGTCCGCCGTTCCCGACGCTCGGCCTGCGCTGCCTGCTCCCTCAACGTCGCCGTCAGGTGGCCGGTGATCAGCGCGGTGGCGAGCATGACGGCAAAAGTGATCAGGTACTGCAGGTTGCTGACCGCCAGCGAGAAGTGCGGCGGCACGAAGAAGATGTCGAACAGCAGCACACCAAGCACGGAAGCCAGAATCGCCGGATTGCGCCCCAGGCTGACGGCGACGACCAATACCGTGAGCAGGAACAGCATCACCATGTTGGCTAGGTCGAGCACTTCGCGCAACGGTGCGGCGACGATCGCCACGAGCACGCAGGCGAGCGCGCTCAGGACCATTTTCTGGCTGGGTGAAAAGCGTTCGACAGGCGATCTGACAAGGGACATCCGCGCATCTCTGGGGGCTCCGGCAGGAGCTGTGCGCGCATTCTGGCAACTTGCACGTAAAAATGTCGTAAAAAATTAGCGCCAGGCTTTCTCTGGTAAGCTCACACCCATGCCCTCCTCGCTCCTGCCTTGTGCCAGCGGGGTTGCGGCGGATTTCGGGAAAACGACATGAGTGCCTTCAGCGAATTTTCTCTGCTTCTGATCATCTCGGCGATTGCCGGGGCTATCTCGGTGCGCCTGCGCCAGCCGGTGATCATTGCCTACATCGTCGTCGGCATCATCGCCAGCCCGGCCGTCTTCGGCCTGGTCGCCGCGCACGAGCAGATCGACCTGCTTGCCCACGTCGGCATCACCGTTCTGCTTTTCCTGGTCGGCCTCAAGCTCGACCTGCACCACGTCCGCCACATCGGCCCGGTCGCGCTGGCCACCGGTCTTGGTCAGCTGGCGTTCACCATTGTCGGTGGTTTCGCGCTCATCCTGCTGCTCGGCAAGAGCCCGATGGAGGCGCTCTATGTCGCCATCGCGCTGACCTTTTCCAGCACCATCATCATCGTCAAGCTGCTCTCCGACAAGCGCGAACTCGATTCGCTGCACGGCCGCATCGCCGTCGGTTTCCTGATCGTCCAGGATCTGGCCGTGGTCCTGGCGATGATGGCCATGAGCGCCCTGCGCGGCAGCGGCGAAGCCGGTCTGGTCGAGGTCATCGTCTCGCTGTCCTGGCGCATCCTGCTCGCCGGCGCCGCATTGTATGTACTGATGCGCTGGATCCTGCCCGGCGTGGTCAAAGCCATGGCGCATTCGCAGGAATTGCTGCTGATCTTCGCCATCGCCTGGGGCACCGGCTTGGCCGCGCTCGGCGAATGGGCCGGTTTTTCCAAGGAAGCGGGCGCCTTCCTGGCCGGCTTCTCGCTTGCCTCGACCGCCTACCGCGACGCCATCAACGCCCGCCTGTCGGGCATCCGCGATTTCCTGCTGCTGTTCTTCTTCATCGACCTCGGCTCGAAACTCGACTTTTCCACGCTCGGTGGCGAACTGATGCCGGCGGTCGTGCTCTCGCTGTTCGTGCTCATCGGCAACCCGCTGATCGTCATGGCGATCATGGGCTTCATGGGCTACCGCAAGCGCACCGGTTTCCTCGCCGGCCTGACCGTCGCCCAGATCAGCGAATTCTCCATCGTCTTCGTCGCCATGGGCATCTCGCTCGGCCACGTCGGCGTCGATGCGCTCGGCCTGACCACCCTGGTCGGCCTGGTGACCATCGCCATGTCCACCTACATGATCCTTTACTCGCACCAGCTCTACCAGAAGCTCGCCCCCTTCCTTGGCTGGTTCGAACGCCGGAACCCCTTCCGCGAGCAGGCGGTGGAAACCGACGCCCACGCTGACGACAAGCCGGAGATCATCGTTTTCGGCCTCGGCCGCTACGGCGGGCGTCTGGCACGGCTGCTGCACGAGGAGGAAATCCGGGTGCTGGGGATCGACTTCGACCCGGAACGCGTCGCCGAAATGCGGGCCAGCGGCATCCCGGTCCATTACGGCGACGGCCAGGAATCGGGTTTCCTTGAGGAATTGCCACTGGAAAGCGCCAAGTGGATCGTCAGCACGCTACCTGATGTCGATTCCAACGTCGCCTTCCTGAATGCACTGAAGGAACGTCGTTTCCGCGGCGAAGTCGCCTTCGTCGCCCGCGACGACGAACACGGCATGCGCATGAAGCAGGCCGGCGCGCCGACCGTGCTCTACCCGATGCGCGACGCGGTCGATTACACCGTCGAGCACTTCGCCGCCTTGATCCGCCCCGGAGACAATCGCTGATGACCCAGAGCATCCTTGCCGCCACCGATTTTTCCGTACAGTCCGCCGCCGCTGTCGCCCGCGCCGGCGAGCTGGCCACCGCCCATAGCTGGCCGCTGCATCTCGCCCATATCGCTCATCCTGGTTTGCTGGAAAGCCTGCAGGCCTTGCTCGGCATGGCCCCTCAGGAACTGGACGAACGGCACGCGGCAGCGGTCCGCCAGCAACTGACGGCGATGCGGGCGACGCCCCTGCCAACCGGCCAGGACCTGGTCCTGGATGGGCAACCGGCCGAGGCGCTGGCACGATTGGCAGGCGAAGTTGCCGCCGAACTGCTGGTCATCGGAGCCCACGGCGAAGGCTTCCTTGACAGTCTGCGCCTGGGCAGCACCGCCAGCCGCCTGATCCGAAGGACCCCCTGCCCGGTGCTGGTGGTCAAGCAGGCGCCAGTCGGCAGTTACCGCCGCGCGCTGATCGCCACCGACTTCTTCCCACCCTCGCTTGCCGCCCTGCGCCTGACACGGAGACTACTGCCGGATGCTGCAATCGTCCTGGTGCACGCCATCGAAACCCCTTTCGAGAGCAAGATGGAGCACGCCGGCATTGGCGCCGAACTGATTGCGCGCTACCGCATCGACGCCCAGCGCGAGGCGCGGACCAGGCTGCGCGAACTGGTCGACCGTGAAGCCCTGCCAGCGAACACCGAGCAGATTGCCCGGCATGGCGACATCGCCCGCCTGATCGTCGATCAAGCCGAAGCGCTGGATTGCGACCTGATTGTCGTCGGCAAGCATGGTCTCGGACCGGTCGAGGATTTCCTGCTTGGCAGCACCACTTTCAACGTGTTGCGCGAATCGGGGCGTGACGTCCTGATCAGCCGGTGAGCGAAGCGATGAAGCACCTTTCCCAGTACTTCCTCCGCGGTCTGCTCGCTGCCCTGCCACTGGGGCTGACCATCTACCTGCTCTACCTGTTCCTGACCGGGACCGAGGAGTTCGCCATGTGGTGGCTGCGCCCGCTGCTCGGCGATTTCTACCTGCCCGGCCTGGGGCTGGCGATCGGCATCGGCATCATCGTCCTGCTCGGTTTCCTGATTTCGCAGCCGCTCGCCCGCCGCCTGCTCAACTTCATCGAATTGCCCTTCACCAATCTGCCGGTGGTCAAGAGCATCTATTCGTCGCTGAAGAATTTCGCCGACTACTTCACACCGAACAGCGGCCAGGTCGCACAGCAGGTCGTCATCCTGCGCATGCCGGGCCAGGCGCTGGAGATGGTCGGGCTGGTCACCCGCCAGAACCTGTCCAGCCTGCCGCAGGGTTTCCTGCCCGGCGACCGGGTGGCCGTCTATCTGCCGATGGGCTACATGATCGGCGGCTACACGGTTTTCGTACCGCGTGAATGGGTCACGCCGATCGACATGAGCGTCGAGGAAGTGATGCGCTCCTCACTGTTCGCGTGGATGAGCCGCAACGACGTCGGTGGCAAGTGACGGCTAGCTGCCCGGCGTCGCCAGCGGGCACTTCAGGCCGATGCTGGCGATCTTGCCGGCAGCGCCCATTTCGCGAACGATCAGCACGAAGTTGCCGACCTGGACCCGGTCACCGACGACCGCCGGGTGGCCGAGACGGGCGATGAACACGTCGTCGAGACGGCGGGAGTTTTCCTCTGCTTCAAACGCGAAGCCGTAGGCCAGCGCCAGATCACCGGCGGTGCAATCGGGTGCCACGGCAAACTCGCCGAAGTAACGGGTATTGCGGCCGATATCGTGCATCGCCACGCCAAATATGCGCGCCAGGCGCTCGGCCAGCGCTTCGGGCGCGATGAACCAGGCCGAATCGCCCGGGCGCAAGCGGAAGTCGACCTTCATGTCGACCAGCCGCCCCTTGCGCACTACCGCGATGCAGCGCACTTCGTCATGGATGAACTCGGCCGCCAGCTCGTCCGGATGCCGCCCCTCGGCCGCCGACCCCTGGCTGGCGCGGAACTCGAACATCGGCAACGCCGCCTCCTCGCCCAGCCAGACTTCGACCCGGTCGCGCGGCTCGTCAGCCGGTGGCAGTTCGACCTTGAGCAGACGCGCCGCCGCCGGAATGGTCGCCCCCTGGACCAGCAGCGACAGCAGGACCACGGAAAATGCCACATCGAACAGCAACCGGGAATCCGGCACCCCCATCACCACCGGCATGATCGCCAGGACAACCGGTACCGCACCGCGCAGTCCGACCCAGCTGACGAAGGCGATTTCATTGCGCGTGTAGCGGAAGGGAAAGAGGCCGATGGCCACTGCCAGCGGCCGGGCAATGAACATCAGGAACAGGGCCAGCAGCAGGGCATGCCAGGTGTATTCGGCCAGGTGGGTGGGGGTCACCAGCAGACCGAGCACGACGAACATGCCGGCCTGGGCGAGCCAGGCCAGGCCGTCCATGACCCGCAAAACGTGTTCGGTGGCGTGACTCTTCCGGTTGCCGACGATGACCCCAGCCACATACACGGCCAGCAGGCCGCTGCCGTCGATCAGGTTGGCGGCACCGACGATGAGCAGACCTCCGGACAGGATCAATAGCGCGTACAGGCCTTCGGCCAGATTCAGGCGACGCAGCAGCCAGGCCATCACCTTGCCGCCGACAAAGCCGAACAGCAGGCCGATCCCCGCCTGCTTGAGCAACATCCAGGCAAACCCGGCCGCTCCGGAGCGCTCGGGATGCAGCA
The DNA here is from genome assembly GCA_002425245.1 of Betaproteobacteria bacterium UBA5582. Lineage (GTDB taxonomy): Bacteria > Pseudomonadota > Gammaproteobacteria > Burkholderiales > Rhodocyclaceae > Azonexus. The sequence goes on from DILW01000015.1 coordinate 11,558, forward strand.
GGACCTCGATCATCACCACGACCAGCAGGATGGCCATCGGGTCGTTCGAACCGGACTCGATTTCCAGCGTGCTCTTGACCCGCTCGTTGAGCCGCACCCCGCTGTTGCGCAGCAGCGCGAACACCGCCGCCGCATCGGTCGAACCGACGATGGCAGCGAGCAGCACACCCAGCCGCCAATCGACGTCAAGCAACCAGGTGGCAAAAACGCCGAGCAGCCCGACGGTTCCGATGACCCCCCAGGTGGCGAGCACGGCCGCCGGTTTCAGCGCAACGCGGAAGCTGCCGGAATCGGTACGCAAGCCACCGTCGAGCAGGATCACCGCCAGCGCCAGCTGGGCGACCAGATTGGCCGTCTTGAAATCGTCAAAGACTATGCCGCCAATGCCGTCTTCTCCCGCCAGCATGCCGACGCCGAGAAACAGCAGCAGCAGCGGCAAACCGAGACGCGCGGAAATGGTACTGGCCAGGACGCTGATGAAGAGCAGCAGTCCGGCCAGCAGGAACAGGGTGCTGATCGTTGTCATGGCCTGAATTTATCACAAGGAAATGACCGATTTCGTCGCGATTTGTTGACTGACGTTTTATTCAAAAATCGCATAACAAGATGCACTCATGTTCTTAATTGAATATTAAGCCCTTGCTACAATCCGCTCCATTCAACAATCCCTGCGGATTACCCAGCAATGACCCAACGCAACACACTCTCCCACCTCGACTGGCTCGAAGCCGAAGCCATCCACATCATGCGCGAGGTCGCCGGCCAGTGCGCCAACCCGGTACTGCTCTTCTCAGGTGGCAAGGACTCGATCTGCATGCTGCGCATCGCTGAGAAAGCCTTCCGCCCCGGCAAGTTCCCCTTCCCGCTGATGCACATCGACACCGGCCATAACTACCAGGAAGTCGTTGCCTTCCGCGACAAGCGCGCCGCCGAACTGGGCGAGCGGCTGATCGTCCGTTCGGTCGAGGATTCGATGAAGCGCGGGACGGTCGTCCTCAAGCACGAAGGCGAATCGCGCAACAAGCATCAGTCGGTGACCCTGCTCGAAGCCATCGAGGAATTCGGCTTCGATGCCTGCATCGGCGGCGCCCGCCGTGATGAGGAAAAGGCGCGTGCCAAGGAACGCATCTTCAGTTTCCGCGACGAGTTCGGCCAGTGGGACCCGAAAAACCAGCGCCCGGAACTGTGGAGCCTCTACAACGCCCGCAGCCACAAGGGCGAGAACATCCGCGCCTTCCCGATCTCGAACTGGACGGAAATGGACGTCTGGCAATACATCGAGCGCGAGAAGCTGGAACTGCCCAGCATCTACTTCGCCCACACCCGCCCGGTGGTCATCCGCCAGGGCGCCATCGTACCGGTCAATGTGCCGCTCGCTTCCGGCGAACTGACCAACCTGCCGAAGGCCGGCGAGGAAATCGTCGAAAAACTGGTGCGTTTCCGCACCGTTGGCGACATCTCCTGTACGGCGCCGGTCGAGTCGGATGCCGACACGGTCGAGAAGATCGTGCTCGAAACCGCCACCACCACAATCACCGAGCGCGGCGCCACGCGTCTGGACGACCAGACCAGCGAAGCCTCCATGGAACAACGCAAGAAGGAAGGCTACTTCTGATGCCACTTCGGCGGTCACCGGCAGCGGACGGGATGTTCGCGGCGCTGGCGAGGACTGTCTGAGCGACCATCGGGAGCGAGTTCCGCAGCCAGCAGAGTGAATATCCCGTCCGCTGTCGCGCACCCAACCAGGAATCACCGAATATGACTACTCAAATCGAAGACCACGGCCTCCTCCGCTTCCTCACCTGCGGCAGCGTCGACGACGGCAAGAGCACCCTGATCGGGCGCCTCTTGTTCGACACCAAGACCATCCTTGCCGACACCCTGAACGCCATCGAGAAGACCTCGCAGAAGCGCGGCCTCGGCGCGGTCGACCTCTCCTTGCTCACCGACGGCCTGCAAGCCGAGCGCGAGCAAGGCATCACCATCGACGTCGCCTACCGCTACTTCAGCACCGGCACGCGCAAGTACATCATCGCCGACGCGCCGGGGCACGAGCAGTACACCCGCAACATGGTCACCGCCGCCTCGACCGCCAACCTCGCCATCATCCTGATCGATGCGCGCAAGGGCGTGCTGACGCAGACCCGGCGTCACTCGAAATTGGCGTCGCTGGTCGGCATCCCGCACCTGGTCGTCGCCATCAACAAGATGGACCTGGTCGACTATTCGCAGGACACCTACGAGAAGATCAAGGCCGATTACCTCGAATTCGCCGCCAAGGTAGGCATCGAGGACATCCGCTTCATCCCGCTGTCGGCGCTCAACGGTGACATGATCGTCGAGCGCGGCGAGGCGCTGAACTGGTACGACGGCCCGACCCTGATGGAAATCCTCGAAGCCGTGCCCGCTGCCCACACCGAGCACGACGAGCCCTTCCGCTTCCCGGTCCAGTACGTCTGCCGCCCGCAGGATTCCGCCAACCCCGACCTGCACGACTACCGCGGCTTCATGGGCCGCGTCGAATCCGGCAGCATCAAGGTCGGTGACGCCGTCACCGTGCTGCCCAATGGTCTCGAATCGACGGTCAAGGCGGTGCAGATTGGCGGCGTCGATATCGGCGCAGCCTTCACCGAACAATCGGTGACGATCCTGCTCGCCGACGAAATCGACTGCTCGCGCGGCGACATGATCGTCAAGACCGCCGAAGCCCCGGCTGCCGTCAAGGAAATCCGCGCCACCGTCTGCTGGCTGGCCGAAGCCCCGCTCGATCGCGCCCGCACCTACCTGATCCGCCACACCACGCGCGACTCCAAGGCCAAGCTGACCGGCATCGACCACCGTCTCGACGTCAACACCCTGGAAAACCTGCCCGCCGAGAAACTGGCGATGAACGACATCGCCGAGGTCACGTTCAAGCTGGCGCAACCGCTGTTCGTCGACCCCTACACCGAGAACCGGGCGACCGGCGCCTTCATCGTCATCGACGAGAGCAACAACAATACGGTCGGCGCCGGGATGATTCTGTAGGAGATCCGTTGCCAACGCGTTCTGTGAAACTGGCCGTGGAAATAACGGAGGGTAAGCAGCCTGGTTGATGTCCCGGCGGGTGAATTGGTGTAATCTGCCCACTCCATGCATTCTGGGTATTCCCAACACCCGACTGGAGCGACCATGCCGATGACCCGAGCTGTTTCAAGCCGCCTGCTGCACTTCTTCTGGATCGCGCTGTTCGGCCTCGCGCTAGGCGGTTGCGCGGTCAAGTGGGTGGATACCTACGACGCCGTGGCTTTCGAGGAAATCCTGACGGTGGGCAAGGCGGTGGACCGGTTCTACGGCAATCTGCTGGAAACGCCTGCGGATGAGCGCGCCTATCGTCATTTCGTCGTCCAGTACGTGATCATCGAGAGCGACATCCAGTCGATGCTCACCCGCAACCGGGCCCGCGCCCTGAACGAGGAGTCGACGCAGATTGCCGAATCGATCCTCAAGCTCTGGGTGAAATACAAGGAAGCGCACAAGTCGCGGAACACTTATGCCGATGGCGGTGCCAAGCTGGACCGGCACCGTTTCAACCGCCTGTTCGCGGCGGCGGCAAGCGCCGAGCAGGCGAAGAAGCTGAAGCCGGACGAGCGGGATGCGACCAAGGACAGCGAATGATCGGCGAACCGGGGAGCGATTTCCATGAGTTTTGACATCGGCAAGGTGTTCGAGGGGATGCTCGCCGCTTCCGGCGATGTCCTGTCGGCGGAATGGCCGGGCGTGCAGGCCTGCGTCAAGGCGGCCTACCGTGACGAACTGGCGGCACTGGAGGCAATCGCCACCGCCCGCCTGGACGGCGAGATCGACGACGCCGAGATGCAGTCGCAACTGGCCGACGAGAAGGAAGCATTGAAGGTTGCCCTGCTGGCGTGCAAGGTGAAAGGCAAGCTGGCGGCGCAGAAAGCGGCCAACGCGGCCATCGAGGTTTTGGCCGATGCCGTTGGCGCAGCCCTGAAACTGGTTTAGGCCTCAGTCGCCGATGACGTCGCTGCCCGCCGGCGGCGTGAAGCGGAACAGCCCGGCTGCCAGGCTCGGGTTGCGTTCGGCGCGCAGCAGGCGGATGTGAGTGGTCTGACCGAAGTTGTCGTACAGGGCCATCGCCTTCAGTTCGCGGCCAGCCATGCCGAGGCGGACTTTCTCGAAGCCGCTTTCGGCATTTTTCGGGGTCGCTTCGACCCAGACCAGCCCGTCGGCTTCGCCGGCTTCCCTGAGCGTGAAGTTCTTTTCCAGTTCGTTGTTGCCGGCGAGCAATGCCGCCGGCGAGCTGCCCATGGCCTGCCCGACTTTGCGGATGGTCACCTGCTGCAGCTCGGGATCGTGGATCCAGATCCGCTCGCCGTCGCCGACGACCAGTTGCGGATAGGGTTTGAGGATTTCCCAGCGCAGCTTGCCTGGCCGCAGGATCGCCAGGGTGCCCGAGGATTCCTGCGGCTTTCGGCCGTTGCGGGCGATCACCGCCTGCTCGAAGTCGGCCTTGTAGCTGCGCGTGTCGTTGAGGAAACCGCGCAGTTGCTCGATGGCGCCGGCATGGGCGAGAACGGGCAGCAGTGCGCCGGCGGCGATGACGATGAGTTGGCGGATGGATTTCATGGGCGCAGCTTACGCCGGCTCGCGGGCCGGCGCTGTGTCAGTGTGTAAGTCATTGTTGCTGTCGGCCGGGCTCATTCGGCCGGTTTCTTCATCAGCACTTCGCGACCGCCGCGACCGTCCATCGCCGACACCAGGCCGGCGTTTTCCATGGCTTCGATGAGACGGGCCGAACGGTTGTAGCCGATGCGCAGGTGGCGCTGGACGAGCGAGATCGAGGCGCGCTGGTTCTTGAGCACGATATCGACGGCCTGGTCGTAGAGCGGGTCGCTTTCGGCGTCGCCACCGCCCTCGCCGGCCTCGCCGCCGCCCTCTTCGTCGCCGGCGGCACCGTTGAGGATGTCCTCGACGTATTCCGGCGCACCGGTAGCCTTGAGGTGTTCGACGATGCGGTGCACTTCATCGTCGGAAACGAAGGCACCGTGAACGCGGGTCGGGTAACCAGTGCCGGGTGCGAGGTAGAGCATGTCGCCCTGGCCAAGCAGCGCTTCGGCGCCCATCTGGTCAAGGATGGTGCGCGAGTCGATCTTGCTCGAAACCTGGAACGAAAGCCGGGTAGGAATGTTGGCCTTGATCAGACCGGTGATCACATCGACCGACGGGCGCTGGGTTGCCAGCACCAGGTGGATGCCGGCAGCGCGAGCCTTTTGCGCCAGGCGGGCGATCTGTTCCTCGACCTTTTTGCCGACGACCATCATCAGGTCGGCCAGTTCGTCGATGATGACGACGATGTAAGGCATGTGCTTGAGCGGCTCCGGCGCTTCCGGGGTCAGGCTGAGCGGGTTCGGGATGTGCTCGCCGCGCTTCTCGGCGTCCTTGATCTTGCCGTTGAGGCCGGCGATGTTGCGCACGCCCATCGCCGACATCAGTTTGTAGCGCTTTTCCATCTCGGTGACGCACCAGTGCAGCGCGTTGGCCGCCTGCTTCATGTCGGTGACGACCGGCGCCAGCAGGTGCGGAATTCCCTCGTAGATGGAGAGTTCGAGCATCTTGGGGTCGACCATGATGAGGCGGACGTTTTCCGGCTCGGACTTGTAGAGCATCGACAGGATCATCGCATTGACCCCGACCGACTTGCCCGAACCGGTGGTGCCGGCGACCAGCAGGTGGGGCGTCCGCGCCAGGTCGGCGACCACCGGCTGACCGCCGATGTCCTTGCCCAGGCAAACGGTGAGCGGGCTGCTCATATCGTTGTACGGCTTGCTGGAAATGATCTCGGAGAGCTTGACCGTCTGCCGCTTGGGATTGGGCAATTCGAGCGCCATGCACGACTTGCCGGGCACGGTTTCGACGACGCGGATCGAGACCATGGCCAGTGCCCGCGCCAGATCGCGCGCCAGGTTGACGATCTGGGCGCCCTTGACGCCGACCGCCGGCTCGATTTCGTAACGGGTGATGACCGGCCCCGGCATCGCCGCCAGCACCTTGACCTGAACACCGAAGTCGGCGAGCTTTCTTTCGATCAGGCGCGAGGTGTATTCAAGGGTTTCCGAGCTGACCGTCTCGGTCGCCGGCGGCGCCGGATCGAGCAGGTGCAGCGGCGGCAGCGTGCCGCCGACGATGGCCTCGGGGAAGAGCATCGCCTGCTTTTCCCGTTCGACGCGCTTCTCTGCCTTCTTCGAGACCGGCACTTCGACCGGTGCTGCCGGTTCGATGAAGATCGGCTCGTGCAGTTCGACGCGCAGTTTTTCTTCCTTGATCACCACTTCGCGCTGCTGGGCAACCTCCTTGCCGATCTGGCGGTCGCGCCAGGCATCGATGCGGCCGTGCGCAAACAGGAGCAGTGCTTCGAGAATCAGGCCGAGTTTCTCGAACGCCCACAGCCAGGACATGCCGGCGAAAGCGCTCCAGGCGGCGGCCATGAGCGCCAGCAGGAACAAGGTGGCACCGGTGAAGCCGAGCGTGTCGGCCAGCCAGCGGCTGAGTTCCAGCCCGAGCATGCCGCCCGGCGCCAGCGGCAATTCGGCCTGCAGGCTGTGGAAACGCAGGGCTTCGAGGGCAGCGCTGGCGAGCAGCAGGACGACGAAACCGGGCAGGGACAAATAGGGCGAAGGCGGCGATTTTTCCGGTTGTCCATGCAGGCGGCGAAAGCCCCACCACACGGTCATGCCGAGCAGGACCACCCACCACCAGGCGGACAGGCCGAAGACGTAGAGCATCAAATCGGCCACCCAGGCGCCAGCACGTCCGGCCGGGTTCTGCAGGCCGGCAGGACCGGCTGCGTGCGACCAGCCCGGGTCGCTGCGCTGGAAGCCCCACAGGGCCATGATCAGGAATACGGCCAGCGCCCCCACCCCGAGCCAGCGTGATTCCTGAAGCAGGCTGCCGATCTTGTCGGGCATCGGACTGGGGTCGTTTCTTTTCGCCATCGGCTTTTCCTCTACCGCTTTCGGCCGAGCCGGAAACGGGCTAAATCATTTTGCGTCATACAGTTAGCATGCAATTATAAACCGCTTTAGTAGATTGGTTACGAAGCTCAACAAAACGATGGTCCATTAGCCGGCTATAATTTTCGCCGATTCAATCCAGAGGCAGAAAAAAGACCATGAGCACTCGCCACACCCCGCTGATCATTCTCGGTTCCGGCCCCGCCGGCTACACCGCCGCTGTTTACGCCGCGCGCGCCAACCTCAAGCCGGTGCTGATCACCGGCATGGCCCAGGGCGGCCAGTTGATGACCACCACCGAAGTCGACAACTGGCCGGCCGACGCCGACGGCGTCCAGGGTCCGGAGCTGATGCAGCGTTTCGAGAAGCACGCCACCCGCTTCGACACCGAAATCATCTTCGATCACATCCACACCACCAAACTGACCGAAAAGCCCTTCACCCTGATCGGCGACAGCGGCACCTACACCTGCGACGCACTGATCATCGCCACCGGCGCCTCGGCAATGTACCTCGGCCTGCCGTCCGAACAGGAATTCATGGGCAAGGGCGTCTCCGCCTGCGCCACCTGCGACGGTTTCTTCTACCGCAACAAGCCGGTCGCCGTCGTCGGCGGCGGCAACACCGCGGTCGAGGAAGCGCTCTACCTGGCCAACATCGCCAGCCATGTCACGCTGATCCACCGCCGCGACAAGTTCAAGGCCGAGAAGATCATGCAGGACAAGCTGTTCCAGAAGGAAAAGGAAGGCAAGGTCACCATCCTGTGGAACAGCACCCTCGACGAAGTGCTCGGCGACGCCTCCGGCGTCACCGGCCTGGCGGTCAAGCACGTACAGACCGGCGAAGTGAAGAAGGTCGACGTGCATGGCGTGTTCATCGCCATCGGCCACAAGCCGAACACCGACATCTTCGCCGGCCAGCTGGAAATGGACCACGGCTACCTCGTCACCCAGTCGGGTCGCACCGGCAACGCAACGCAGACCAGCATCCCCGGCGTCTTCGCCGCCGGCGACGTGCAGGATCAGATCTACAAGCAGGCCTGCACTTCGGCTGCCAGCGGTTGCATGGCCGCACTCGACGCCGAGCGCTACCTCGACAACCTTGGCCACCAAGGCTGAACAAAACGCGCTGAAAGACGGCCTGCGGGCCGTCTGGAAGCGACGTGCGGCGGCGCCGGTCGCTGTGCCCCCCGCCAAACCGCCGGCCAAACCAGCCGACGACAACGACGAACAGGCCCTGTTCCGCAAGGCCATGGCCGGTGCCCAGGCACTGCCCGACAGCAACCGTGTGATCCTGGCCAAGCCGCCGTCACGGCGTATCGTCGCCCCCTCCCCGGCCGACGACCAGCCCTCGAGACCGCGAGCCACCGGCGACCATGCCCTGCCCAGCCGTTGGCAGGACGACACCCGCCCGCAGCGCCTGCCCGACGATCCGGAACAGGCTGCTTTCGTGCTGGCGATGACTGGTGTCGCGCCCTTGCCCGACAAGAATCTGGCCGAGTTGAACAAACCGGTGCCGCGGCCGGCAGCCCAGCAAGCGCAGGCCGACCGCCAGGCCGTGCTGCACGAAAGCCTGCACGCCCCGATTGCACTGCAGGACCGGCTCGAAGGCGGCGACGAGCCGGCCTACCTGCGCAACGGCCTGGCGCAGACCATCCTGCGCGACCTGCGCCGCGGCCGCTGGGTGATCCAGGACGAAGTCGACCTGCACGGGCTGAACCGCGAACAGGCTCGCCATCTGGTTGCCGGCTTCCTGCATACCTGCCTGCACCAGGGCAAACGCTGCGTACGTATCGTGCACGGCAAGGGCCACGGCTCGCCGCACAAGCTGTCGATCCTGCGCCAGCTGGTACGCGGCTGGCTGGCCCAGCGCCACGAGGTACTCGCCTACTGCCAGGCCAAGCCGCATGACGGCGGCGAGGGCGCCCTGCTAGTGCTGCTGCGCGCGCCCAAAGCTTGACCCCTCAGAAATGATTGCAATGCCAGCACGACCTGCTAAACTGCAATCAGTGCAATCACACCGTGGGAGTTAGCATGACTACCAATCTGGTTGTTCGCAATATCGAACCCGCCGTTACCCAAGCTCTCAAGCAGGCCGCTGCGGCCCATGGCCGCAGCGCAGAAGCCGAGCATCGGGAAATTCTGCGCAATGCACTCTTTCGCCCACCTCGCCGCAGCTTCAAGGAGGTCTTGGCCAGCATGCCGGATGTCGGTGAGGATGAAGACTTCAACTGCCGGCAAGGCTAATGTATCTGCTTGACACCAACGTCATCAGCGAACTCAGAAAGGGCGCCCGTGCCAATCGGGGCGTACTTGACTTCTATTCCCAACTCAAGCCGGAAGACATCTACCTGAGCTCGCAAACTATCGGCGAACTGCGACGTGGCGTAGAAAACATTCGAGGACGAGGTGATCTTGAACAAGCTGATCGGCTCGAAATCTGGCTAACCGACATCCTTGCCGACCACGCCGCCCGGATTCTGGCTTTTGACGCGGAATGCGCCCAGGTCTGGGGTAAGCTCATGTCACCCAGCCCGCAGCATCCCATCGACAAGCAAATCGCCGCCATTGGTTTGATCTACGACTTGACCATAGTCACGCGCAACACCGTCGATTTCGCACACACCGGTGCTCGTCTGGTGAATCCATTTATTTGAACCAGTGCGCTGATTCCAGAAAAAAAATGCGCCCCGCAGGGCGCATTCTGTAATCCCGGATTTATCTCAGACAATCAGCGGCACGATCAGGAGCGCAACCAGGTTGATGATCTTGATCAGCGGGTTGACCGCCGGGCCGGCAGTATCCTTGTAGGGATCGCCGACGGTGTCGCCGGTCACCGCGGCCTTGTGGGCGTCCGAGCCCTTGCCGCCGTAGTGGCCGTCCTCGATGTACTTCTTGGCGTTGTCCCAGGCACCGCCGCCGGTAGTCATCGAAATCGCCACGAACAGGCCGGTGACGATGGTACCGACGAGCAGACCGCCCAGCGCCTGCGGGCCGAGCAGCAGACCGACGACGATCGGCACGGCGACCGGCAGGATCGACGGAATCATCATTTCCTTGATCGCGGCGACGGTCAGCATGTCCACGGCCCGTGAGTAATCGGGCTTGGCCGTGCCTTCCATGATCCCCGGAATTTCCTTGAACTGGCGCCGAACTTCGACGACCACGGCACCGGCCGAACGACCGACCGCCTCCATGGCCATGGCGCCGAACAGGTAAGGAATCAGGCCGCCGATGAAGAGGCCGATGATCACCATGTGATTCGACAAATCGAAGGTGATGCCGCCCAGACCGGCAGCTTCAAGGCCGTGGGTGTAGTCGGCGAACAGTACCAGGGCGGCGAGACCCGCAGAACCGATGGCGTAGCCCTTGGTCACCGCTTTGGTGGTGTTGCCGACGGCATCCAGGGGATCGGTCACGTTGCGCACCTCCGGCGGCAGTTCAGCCATTTCGGCAATGCCACCGGCGTTGTCGGTGATCGGCCCATAGGCGTCGAGCGCAACGACGATACCAGCCATTGACAGCATCGAGGTGGCGGCAATCGCCAGGCCGTACAGGCCGCCGACCGAGTAGGCCGCCCAGATCGAGGCACACACGGAAAGCACCGGCAAGGCGGTGGCCTTCATCGAAATACCGATCCCGGCAATGATGTTGGTCGCATGCCCGGTCTGACAGGCCGCTGCAACATGCTTGACCGGGGCGTATTCGGTACCGGTGTAGTACTCGGTGATCCAGACCATGGCGGCAGTCAGCAACAAGCCAATGATCGCGCAGGTGAACATGCTGCCGGTGGTGATCCCCGCCGCCGGGTCGCCGGCGCCGATCAGCCACGAAGTCACCGGGTAATAGAAGGCCAGCGCCAGCACGCCGGCGACGATCAGCCCCTTGTACAGCGCCCCCATGATCTTGCCGCCGTCGGAAGTCTTGACGAAGTAACAACCGACGATGGAGGCGATGATGGAGACGGCACCGAGCGCCAGCGGATAGAGGATCAGCGCGTCGCCGAGACCGGGAAAGGCCTTGAGCGTGAGTGCGCCGAGCACCATGGTGGCGACCACGGTCACCACGTAGGTCTCGAACAGGTCGGCAGCCATGCCGGCGCAGTCGCCGACGTTGTCGCCAACGTTGTCGGCGATCACCGCCGGGTTGCGCGGGTCGTCCTCGGGAATGCCGGCCTCGACCTTGCCGACCAGGTCAGCGCCGACGTCAGCGCCCTTGGTGAAGATGCCGCCACCGAGACGGGCGAAGATGGAAATCAGCGAGGAGCCGAAAGCCAGGCCGATCAGTGCGTGCAGCGCCGTGTCCTGCGCCATCCCGAAGGCCAGCAAGCCCCCGTAATAACCGGCGACGCCGAGCAGGCCGAGGCCGACCACCAGCATGCCGGTAATGGCACCGCCCTTGAAGGCCACGTCAAGCGCCGGCGCAATGCCCCCGCGTGCCGCTTCGGCGGTACGCACATTGGCGCGGACGGAAACGTTCATGCCGATGAAGCCGGCGGCACCGGAGAGCGTGGCGCCGATCACGAAACCGATCGCCGTCGCCAACCCCAGGAACATGGCAATCAGTACTGCCATCACCACCCCGACCATCGCAATGGTCTTGTACTGGCGGCTCAGATACGCCGCCGCACCTTCCTGGATCGCCTTGGCGATCTCCTGCATGCGCTCGTTCCCCGCCGACAACGCGAGAATCGATCGACTGGACAGCCAACCATAGATTACTGCCAACCCCGCACATAACAACGCCAACCACAATGCAGCAGACATCATTTCTCCCTCTCATGGACTGACAAACAAGTGGGCAGGCGACTTCTCCGAAAATGCTTCCGGACAGCAAAAAACGCCCGGGAAAGAAGCGGGGCGTTGGCGGAAGCGCAGGAAAACGGGTGTTTTTCGGTCTTTGCCGAACGGGGGCCTGTCTGGAAAACCGCACCGGCCGCGCCCGCACTTCCCGTTTGCTGCTGGAAGGCTGAACGCGTCGTCATGTGCTGCCCCTTAATTCATCAGGGAGACGACACGGCCGGACATGCCGACCCTGCCGTCGTCGCACACCCTGAAGTGTGCGGTGAAGACTGGGGATGATTGCCGGCAGTTGCCGTCAAATCTTCTCTCTACCTGAATGGTGCTCATGAAATCCCGCTTGCCACTGAATCATTGGAGATACCTGACCGACGGACGAGGGGGAAACCCCCTCTGGCTGAGGAAATTACCCGGTTTTACCGGGACGGTCAAACGGTTTGCTCAGGTTTTGCGCAAATAAATGCCAAGCGGGAATTTTCGGGATGGGCGCAGGCGCTCAGATCGCCGCTTCGTTGGTTTCGCCGGTACGGATGCGAACGACCTGCTCTACTGCAGTGACGAAGATCTTGCCGTCACCGATCTTGCCGGTGCGCGCCGCCTTGACAATGGCATCGATGGCCGGATCGACCTGCTCGGTGGTGACGACGATTTCGATCTTGATCTTGGGCAGAAAATCGACAACGTACTCGGCACCGCGATAGAGCTCGGTATGGCCTTTCTGGCGGCCGAACCCCTTGACTTCGGTAACCGTCAGGCCGGTGATCCCGACTTCGGACAGGGCTTCACGGACTTCGTCGAGCTTGAACGGCTTGATGATGGCTTCGATTTTTTTCATGTTGAATACCCCTTCTCTCTGTGTAATCTCAATATTCGTCGGCGTATCGATTGGTGATCGGATAGCGCCAGTCCTTGCCGAATCCGCGTGGCGTGATGCGGATGCCGACCGGCGCCTGACGGCGCTTGTACTCGGCGATGCGCAGCAGGCGCACGACGCGGCGCACGTCGGCTTCGGGCAGGCCGGCGGCGATGATCTCGCGCGGGCTACGGTCCTCTTCCATGTAGGCGCGGACAATGGCGTCGAGCACCTCGTACTCTGGCAGCGAATCCTGGTCCTTCTGATCCGGCTTCAGTTCAGCCGAGGGCGGGCGGACGATGATGTTCTCGGGGATCACCGGTGCGCCGCTGCACAGCGTGTTGCGGTAGCGCGCCAGGCGATAGACCAGGGTCTTGTAGACGTCCTTGATCACCGCGAAACCACCGGCCATGTCGCCGTACAGGGTGCAGTAGCCGACAGCCATTTCCGACTTGTTGCCGGTAGTCAGGACCAGCTTGCCGGTCTTGTTCGAGAGCGCCATCAGGATGTTGCCGCGGATGCGCGCCTGGATGTTCTCTTCGGTGGTGTCGCTGGGCAGGCCGGCGAACAGCGGCGCCAGCATGGATTCATAGGTCGCCATGGCCGGGGCGATGGCGATTTCGTCGTAAGCGCAGCCGAGCTGGCGGATCATCTCGCGCGAATCGTCGAGGCTCATCTGCGCGGTGTAGGGCGACGGCATCATGACCGCGTGCACCTTGTCGGCGCCGAGCGCGTCGACGGCGACGCACAGTGTCAGCGCCGAGTCGATGCCGCCGGAGAGGCCGATGATCGCGCCCTTGAAACCGCTCTTGCCGATGTAGTCACGCACCCCCATGACCAGCGCCGTATAAGCCTCGGCTTCGAGCGACAGCGGTTCGGCGTGATCGTCGGACTGCAGGCGACCGCGGTCGAAATCGACGATGCCGAGCGCTTCCTCGAACTGCGGCAGGCGCATGCAGATCTGCTCGCGCTCGTCGATGGCGAAGGAGCCGCCATCGAAGACCAGTTCATCCTGGCCACCGACCAGGTTGCAGTAGATGGCGGGAATGCCGGTGGCTTCGACCCGCTCGCCAAGCACGCGGGCGCGCTCGTGGTGTTTTTCGAGATGACAGGGCGAGGCGTTGAGCACCAGCACCAGTTCGGCACCGGCCGCGCAGGCCTGTTCATAGGCGCCCTCTTCCCAGATGTCGGCGCAGATGTTGATGCCGACATTGACGCCGCCCAGGGTGACGACGCAGGCTTCCTGCCCCGGCTCGAAATAGCGTTTCTCGTCGAAAACGTCGTAATTGGGCAGGCGCATCTTGCGGTACACCGCCGTCTTGCGGCCGTTTTCGACGACCGTGGCAGCGTTGTGGCAAGCACCGTTGAATTCTTCCGGATGACCGACCACGAGGGCAATCCCGTCGACACGGGCGGCCAGATCGTCAAGCGCCCGCTGGCAGGCACGGTAGAAATCCGGGCGCAGCAGCAGGTCTTCGGGGGGATAGCCGCTCAACGCCAGTTCCGGCGTCAGCAGTACCTGCGCGCCGCGGGCCTTGGCCGCGGCAGCACTGGCGACGATACGGTCGACGTTGCCGGTCAGGTCACCGACAACGGCATTGAACTGGGCAACGGCGACACGCAGCATCTTAGTAGTTCGGCTTGTCTTTCGCGTCGTTGTAACGCTGAACGCCGGCCATGACTTCTTCGCGGGCGGCGTCAATGCCCTGCCAACCATTGACCTTGACCCACTTGCCCGGTTCCAGGTCCTTGTAGTGTTCGAAGAAGTGCGCGATCTGCTGACGCAGCAGTTCCGGCGTGTCTTCGAAGGTCTTGACATCGTTGTACAGCGGGGTCAGCTTGGACACCGGCACGGCGAGCAGCTTGGCATCTTCGCCACCTTCGTCGGTCATCGACAGCTGGCCGAGCGGACGGCAACGGACGACGACGCCCGGCGGCAGCGGGAAGGGGCTCATCACCAGCACGTCGACCGGATCGCCGTCGCCGGCGATGGTGTGCGGAATGTAGCCGTAGTTGCACGGATAGTGCATGGCGGTAGACATGAAGCGGTCGACGAAGATGGCGCCGCTATCCTTGTCGACTTCGTACTTGACCGGGTCGGAATGGGCGGTGATCTCGATGATCACGTTGAAATCGTCGGGGAGGGACTTGCCGGAAGGAACGTTGTTAAGAGCCATTATTATCTCTGCGATTAGGTTTGAAAAAGAAGCCTTCAGATTATAACTTGCCAGACTACGGGATCATTGCCAGGCAGCAAGAAACTCGCGCCAGTGCGGCGCATCGATTTTCGCCAGCTGGGCCTTGATGAAAGCCTGTTCGGCAAGCTCCTCATCGGCGTCCAACTCACCGCGCATCCGCCGGAAACGATTGTAGACCAGGTAGGTATTGACCACGTCGGTCTCGCAGTAATCGCGGATGTCGGCAGCCTGGCCGGCCTGCCAGGCGTCCCAGACCTTGCTCCCGTCCATGCCGAGCTTGCCGGGAAAGCCGAACAGCTTGGCCAGTTCGTCGAGCGGCGCGTTGGCGCGGCCGTTGTACATCGCCAGCAGGTCCATCAGGTCGAGGTGACGGGTGTGGTAGCGGCTGATGTAGTTGTTCCACTTGAAGTCGCGCGAATCGGCGTAGTCGCCGTCGCCCATGTCCCAGTAGCGCGGCGCCGTGACGCCGTGCAGCATGCCGCGGTAGTGCAGCACCGGCAGGTCGAAGCCGCCGCCGTTCCAGGAGACAATCTGCGGCGTGAATTTCTCGATGCCGTCAAAGAAGCGCTGGATGATCGCGCCTTCGTCGAGATCGGGCTCGGCCAGCGACCACACGCGGAAACCGTCGAGCGTGCGCAGTACGCAGGAGATGGCGACGATGCGCTGCAGGTGCAGCGGCAGGAAATCGCTGCCGTTCTTCGCCCGACGCTGCTGGAAGGCGAGTTCGGCGACTTCGGCGTCGGACAATTCGGCCGGCAGCTCGTTGATCCGGCGCAGGCCGGCAACGTCGGGAATGGTCTCGATGTCGAAGACAAGGACCGGCTTCATGCAGGAAAGACGCCAGTCGACAGGTAGCGGTCGCCGCGATCGCAGACGATCGAGACGATAGTCGCATTCTCGACCTGGGCGGCGATGCGCAGCGCCACGGCGAGCGCGCCGCCGGACGAGATGCCGGCGAAGATGCCTTCCTCGACGGCGAGCCGCCGGGTCATCGCCTCGGCGTCAGCCTGGCTGACGTATTCGATGCGGTCGACGTTGGTCGGCGCATAGATCTTCGGCAGGTAGGCTTCCGGCCACTTGCGGATGCCGGGAATCTGGCTGCCCTCTTCCGGCTGGCAGCCGACGATGGTGATCGCCGGGTTCATTTCCTTGAGGTAGCGGCTGGTACCCATGATGGTGCCGGTGGTGCCCATGCTGGAAACGAAATGGGTGATGCGCCCGCCGGTGTCGCGCCAGATTTCCGGGCCGGTGCCTTCGTAGTGGGCAACCGGGTTGTCCGGGTTGGCGAACTGGTCGAGGATGATGCCCTTGCCTTCGTCGCGCATGCGTTCGGCGACGTCGCGGCACAGTTCCATGCCGCCGTCCTTGGGCGTCAGCACCAGTTCGGCGCCGTAGGCGCGCATGCTCTGGCGGCGCTCGATGCTCTGGTTCTCGGGCATCACCAGGATCATCTTGTAGCCCTTGATCGCCGCCGCCATGGCCAGCGCGATGCCGGTGTTGCCGGAAGTCGCCTCGATCAACGTGTCGCCCGGCTTGATGTCGCCGCGCGCTTCGGCGCGCTGGATCATCGACAGCGCCGGCCGATCCTTGACCGAACCGGCCGGGTTGTTGCCTTCGAGCTTGGCCAGGATGACATTGCCGCGCGCGTCGTTGATGGCACCGGGAATGCGCTGCAGGCGAACCAGCGGCGTGTTTCCGACAAAATCCTGCAGGGTTTTATACATGGGCGTGCAACCAGTCGATATATTGGGAAACGCCCTCCTCGACCGTCGCCATCGGCGCGTCGTAGCCGGCCTCGCGCAGCTTGGTGAGATCCGCCTGCGTGAACGCCTGGTACTTGCCCTTCAAGGCCTCGGGGAAGGCGATGTATTCGAGCAAACCCTGTGCCCGCAGTTCCGCCAGACCGAGAGATTCTTCGCCCCTGGCCTTGCGGCAGCCGTTGACCGCGGCCACGGCGACATCGTTGAAGCTCTGCGCGCGGCCGGAACCGAGGTTGAAGATGCCGGACTTTTCCGGGTGGTCGAGGAAGAACAGATTCACCTTGGCGACGTCGCCGACGAAGACGAAATCGCGCATCTGGCCACCGTTCTCGTAGCCGTGCGAGCCCTCGAACAGCTTGACCTTGCCGTCGGCGCGGAACTGGTTGAAGTTGTGGAAGGCGACCGAGGCCATCCGCCCCTTGTGGCTCTCGCGCGGGCCATAGACGTTGAAGTAGCGGAAACCGACGATCTGCGACGACGGATCCTTGGCGAGACGCTGGCGGACGATCTGGTCGAACAGGAACTTCGAGTAGCCATAGACGTTCAGCGGCCCCTCGAACTCGCGTTCCTCGCGGAAGACGCTGGAGGCGCCGTAGGTCGCCGCCGACGAGGCGTAGAGGAACTGGACGTCCTGATCGAGGCACCAGTCGAGCAGGATGCTGGAGTAACGGAAGTTGTTCTCCATCATGTAGCGGCCGTCGGTCTCCATGGTGTCGGAGCAGGCGCCCTCGTGGAAGATGGCTTCGACGTCACCGTCGAAATGGCCGGCCTGGATGCGGTCGATGAAGTCCTGCTTGTCGATGTAATCGACGATCTCGCAGTCGATCAGGTTCTTGAACTTCTCGGCCTTGCTCAGGTTGTCGACGGCGATGATCTTGGTCACGCCGCGTTCGTTCAAAGCCTTGACGATGTTGGAACCGATAAACCCGGCGGCGCCGGTGACGATGGTCTTCATCTCTTCTCCTTAGAAGGCGCCCGCGATTTCGTCACGGGTGACGACAGCGGTACCCAGCTTGCCGACGACGATGCCGGCAGCGATGTTGGCGATGCGGATGGCTTCGGCCCAGTCGGCACCGGCGGCAAGCATGACGGCCAGAGTGGCGATGACGGTATCGCCGGCACCGGAAACGTCGAAGACTTCGCGCGCCTGCGCCGCCTGGTGGAAAGTCTGGCCGTCGGCAAAAAGGGTCATCCCCTCCTCGCTGCGGGTGACCAGCAGGGCTTCCAGGCCGAGTTCGCCGCGCAGCTTGTCGGCCTTGGCGAACAGCACCTCTTCCGAAGCCCAGCGGCCGACGACGTCGCGCAACTCCGAGCGGTTCGGCGTGATCACCGTCGCCCCGGCGTACTTGCCCCATTCGTCGCCCTTCGGGTCGACCAGCACCGGCTTGGCGGCAGCCCGGGCGAGCTCGATCATCTCGGCGATGTGGGTGAGACCGCCCTTGCCGTAATCGGACAGGATGACGATGTCGCAGTCGGCCAGCCGGCGCTCGAACTCGGCCAGCTTGGCCTGCAGGATTTCATGCGAGGGCGTGGTTTCGAAATCGATGCGCAGCAACTGCTGCTGGCGGCCGATGACGCGCAGCTTGACCGTGGTGTCGATCTGGCGGTCGACCTGCAGGTCGGCGGCGATTCCCTCGGCGGCCAGCAGGCGACGCAGCGAACTGCCGGCATCGTCGTCGCCGACCACCGACAACAAGGTGGTCTGCGCGCCCAGCGAAGCGGCATTGCGGGCGACGTTGGCGGCACCGCCGAGGCGCTCTTCCATGCGCTCGACCTTGACCACCGGCACCGGCGCTTCCGGCGAAATCCGGCTGACCTCGCCGAACCAGTAGCGGTCCAGCATCACGTCGCCGACGACAAGCAGGCGCACCTGCGAGAGTTTTTCGAGCATCGAAGTCCTACAGGGATTGATCGAATTCTTCGCCGCGGCGCGGCGGGTTGGTTTCCCAGCCGCCGCAGGCCGGACAACGCCAGTAGAACTGGCGCGCCTTGAAGCCGCAATTATTGCACCGATAACGCGACAGGCGGCGGGTATAGGCCTGGACGATGGTCTTGGCCAACTCGACATCGCCGCGCACTTCCGGCGAGGCCAGCGGCAGCCGGGCGCTCATCAGTTTTTCCAGGCCGAGCAAGGTCGGATTGCGCTGCAGCTCGGCCCGCACCAGGCGGTAGGCCGCCTCGTTGCCCTGGCTTTCGAGCACCAGTTGATAGACCACATCGAGCAGATCGAGCGAAGGGTAGTGTTCGAGGTAGCCACTGAGCAGTGCAATACCTTCGTCGCGGCGCGACAGCTTGCGATAGGCTTCCAGCAGACGCTGGGCGACCAGCGACAGGTAGGCGGGATCCTGCTGCTCGATGCCCTGCCAGACGGCAATCGCTTCTTCGGTCTTGCCTTCCTGGGCGAGCAGGTCGCCGAGCAGCATGCTGGCGCGCACGCACTTGCGGTTCTCCTGCATCGCCACATCGAGGTAGGCCCGCGCCGAGTCGGTACGCGAACGCATGATTTCGCCGGCAGCGAGTTCGCAGTAGTACTCGGCAATTTCCTTGTGGGTGGCCACATCGGGCAATTCGCGGGCGATCTCGATCGCCTTCTGCCACTCCTTGCCCAGCTGGTAGATTTCCAGCAGCGAACGCTTGGCGTCGGCCTCACGGGCGCTGCCGAGCAGTTTGTTGAAAATCTCCTCGGCACGGTCGAGCAGGCCGGCCTTGAGAAAGTCCTGGCCGAGTTCGACCATCGCCTGCAGACGGTGCTTTTCCTCGATGTCGGTGAGCCCCAGCAGGTTCTGGTGCATGCGGATCGCCCGCTCGGTCTCGCCGCGGCGACGGAACAGGTTGCCGAGGGCGAAATGCAGTTCAACGGTCTGCGAATCGACCTTGGCGACTTCGAGGAAGGAGTCGATGGCCTTGTCCGGCTGCTCGTTGAGCAGGAAATTGAGGCCCTTGAAGTAAGAGCGCGGCAGGGCGCGCGATTCGTGCACCACCTGGCGCATGTCGACGCGCGCAGCCAGCCAGCCGACGGCGAAAAACACCGGGACCAGCAGCAACTGCCAGTATTCGAAAATATCGTTCATGGATGCGGCGGCGGTGCGTCGGGCACGGGCAGAACGGCGTGTTCAGCCTTGTCCGCGGCACGGCGCAGACGGGACAACTCGCGCCGCTGGCGGAAAACGACGCCGACCAGCGACAGCACGCCCAGCACCGCTCCGGCGGCGAAGAAGACCAGCAGCAGGATGACCAGCGGAGCCTGCCATTGGTATTCGAGCACCAGATTCAGGGTGACCGGCGCCGTGTTCTGGATGGCAAAGACGACCAGAAAGGCAAAGATGATGAACCGCAGAAACCAGGTAAGCGCTGTCATGACATTCAATGAAAAGGGGCAGTGAAACTCACTGCCCCGAATCTACCACATTGGGCCAAGCCCGGCTTCAGATCGACTGATCGACCCGCTCGCGCAGTTCCTTGCCAGCCTTGAAATGGGGAACCCACTTCGCCGGCACGCTGACCTTGTCCCCGGATTTCGGGTTACGTCCAACGCGCGGCGGCCGGTAATTGAGCGCAAAGCTGCCAAATCCGCGGATCTCGATGCGGTCCCCGCGCACCAGCGCTTCGGACATCGCATCGAGAATCATCTTGACTGCGAAATCGGCATCCTTCGCCACCAGTTGGGGAAAGCGTTCCGCCAGCCGGGCGATGAGCTCGGATTTGGTCATGTCGCCTGCCTATCAGCCTTGCTGGTTCAGCTTGGCCTTGAGCAGGGCACCAAGGTTGGTCGTACCGGTAGCGGCGGAAGTGTCGGCAGAGAACTTCTGCATCGCTTCGTGCTGTTCGGCTTGGTCCTTGGCCTTGATCGACAGGTTGATGCCGCGGGTCTTGCGATCCACGTTGATAATCATCGCTTCGATCTCGTCACCCACCTTCAGGTGTTGCGACAGGTCTTCGGTACGCTCGCGGGAGAACTCGGAGGCACGCAGGTAGGCTTCGTTGTCGCCGTCCAGGGTAACCACGGCGCCACGGGCGTCGACCGACTTGACGGTGCCGCGGACGATGCTGTTCTTCTCGTGCGTGGCGATGAAGTTGGCGTACGGATCACCGTCGAGCTGCTTAATGCCCAGGGAGATGCGTTCCTTCTCGACGTCGATGCCGAGAACCACGGCTTCGACTTCGTCACCCTTCTTGAAGTTGCGGATGGCTTCTTCGCCGGTCGCCGACCAGGACAGGTCGGACAGGTGCACCAGACCATCGATGCCGCCGGGCAGGCCGATGAAGATACCGAAGTCGGTGATCGACTTGATGGCACCCTTGACCTTGTCGCCCTTCTTCTGGTTCATGGCGAACTCGTCCCACGGATTCGCCTGGCACTGCTTCATGCCCAGCGAGATGCGGCGACGCTCTTCGTCGATTTCCAGGATCATGACTTCGACTTCGTCGCCGAGCGAGACAACCTTGGACGGGTGGACGTTCTTGTTGGTCCAGTCCATTTCGGAGACGTGCACCAGGCCTTCGATACCCTGTTCGATTTCGACGAAGCCGCCGTAATCGGTCAGGTTGGTGACCTTGCCGAACAGGCGGGTGCCGGCCGGGTAACGGCGGGCAATACCAACCCACGGATCGTCGCCCAGCTGCTTCATGCCCAGCGAGACGCGGTTCTTCTCGGCGTCGAACTTGAGGATCTTGGCGGTAACTTCGTCACCGACGTTGAGCACTTCGCTCGGGTGACGGACACGGCGCCAGGCCAGGTCGGTGATGTGCAGCAGGCCATCGATGCCGCCCAGGTCGACGAATGCGCCGTAGTCGGTGATGTTCTTGACGATACCCTTGACGGTGGCACCTTCCTTGAGGTTTTCCATCAGCTTTTCGCGATCCTTGTCGGCGGTCGCTTCGAGGACGGCACGACGGGACAGGACGACGTTGTTGCGCTTGCGGTCAAGCTTGATGACCTTGAACTCCATGGTCTTGCCTTCGTACGGCGTGGTGTCCTTGACCGGACGCATGTCGACCAGCGAGCCCGGGAGGAAGGCACGGACGCCGTTGGACATGACGGTGAGACCACCCTTGACCTTGCCGGTGATGGTGCCGGAAACCAGGGCACCGTCGTTGAGGGCTTGCTCGAGGAAGTTCCAGGAGGCGATGCGCTTGGCGCGATCGCGGGAAAGACGGGTCGAACCGTAGCCGTCTTCCAGCATTTCAATGGCGACCTGGACGAAATCGCCGATGGCGACTTCAACTTCACCCTGGTCGTTGAGGAATTCTTCTACGGGAACGTAGGATTCGGATTTCAGGCCAGCGTTGACCACGACGAAATTGTGGTCGATGCCCACCACTTCAGCAGTGATGACTTCGCCTTGACGCATTTCCTGGCGGGCCAGGGATTCTTCAAAAAGTTGAGCAAAAGATTCCATTACGGAGTGAGTTCCTTGCCACGAATCAGACGACCCGCAGCGGGTTGAAGGTTAATGAAATGACGCTTCCGCATACCAGTCCAGCACCTGTTTCACCGCCTGTTCGATGGTGAGATGCGTGGTTTCCAGCAGCCGGGCATCCGCTTCCTGTCTGAGCGGCGCCACGCTCCGCTGAGAATCACGCGCGTCACGTTGCTGCAGGTCAGCCAGAAGGTCCGGGAGATTAGCAGAGAAACCTTTTTCGATCAACTGCTTATGGCGGCGCTCGGCACGCGCTTCGGCAGTCGCTGTCAGGAAGACCTTGAGCGGCGCCTGCGGGAAGACCACCGAACCCATGTCGCGCCCGTCGCCGACCAGGCCGGGCGCCGTGTTGAAGGCACGCTGGCGGAACAGCAGCGCCGCGCGCACCGCCGGCAGGGCCGCGACTTTCGAGGCGCCGGCCGAAATGTCTTCGGTGCGGATGGCGTCGCCAACCAACGCGCCGGCCAGGCGAATATCCTCACCGGTGAAGACGACGTCGAGCCCGGCGGCAATCGCCGCCACACCGGCTTCGTCGTCCCAGGCAACGTTCGCCCGTTGCGCGGCGAGCGCGGTCAGCCGGTAGAGCGCACCGGAATCAAGATAAGCGAAGCCGAGTGCAGCGGCGACGCGCCCCGCCACCGTCCCCTTGCCGGAAGCCGACGGGCCATCGATGGCGATCACCGGTGCGGCCCGGGTGACTGCGGCGAAACGCTCGAAATAATCGGGGAAGGTCTTGGCCACGCACTTCGGATCGTTGATCCGCAGCGGCGTCGCAAAAGCGGCGAGCGAGAAGCACATCGCCATGCGGTGATCGTCGTAGGTATCGATCGCCGCGGGACGGATCGCCGCGGGGGTGACCTTGATGTAATCGGCGCCCTCCTCGACCTCGGCGCCGAGCTTCCTCAACTCGGTCGCCATTGCCGCAATGCGGTCGGTTTCCTTGACCCGCCAGCTAGCGATATTGCGCAGCGTCGTTGTTCCCCGGGCAAACAGCGCGGCGGTGGCCAGCGTCATCGCCGCGTCGGGGATGTGGTTGCAGTCGAGGTCGACCGCGACCAGGCCGCCCTGCGGCGCGCGGGCGGACATCCAGTTCGGCCCGGTTTCGATGATGGCGCCCATCTGCGCCAGTGCTTCGGCGAATTTGACATCGCCCTGAATCGAGTCGGCACCCACGCCCTCGACGCGCAGCGGCCCGCCGCCAATGGCGCCGAGGGCCAGGAAATAGGACGCCGACGAGGCATCGCCCTCGACATACACCGTACCCGGCGACAGGTAGCGGCTACCAGCCTTGACCGTGAAGCGCTGCCAGCCGTCGCGCTCGACGACAACGCCGAAGCGGGCCATGGTGGCCAGCGTGATCTCGATGTAGGGCTTGGAAATCAGCTCGCCGACGACCTCGACCGTGACGGTCTCGCCGGTCAGCGGCAAGGCCATCAAGAGGCCGGTCAGGAACTGGCTGGAGACGTCGCCGCGCACCTTGACCGCGCCGCCCGGACGGATCGTCGCCGGCTTCAGTTGCAGCGGCGGGTAGCCGTCGTTGCCGAGGTAAGTGACGTCGGCGCCGAGCTGGCGCAGGCCGTCGACCAGGTCGCCGATCGGCCGCTCATGCATGCGGGCGACGCCCTTCAGCACGTAATCGCCGCCGGCCAGCGCCAGCGCCGCGGTGAGTGGGCGGAAGGCAGTGCCGGCGTTACCAAGAAAGAGTTCCGCCTGGCGGACCGGGAAGCGACCGCCGCAACCGGCGATTTTCCAGGCTTCGCCGCCCAGGTGCGTGACGCCGACGCCGAGCGTCTGCAGGGCTTCCAGCATGCGCTCGGTGTCGTCGGAAGCGAGCAGGTCGCGCACCTCGGTCTCGCCCTCGGCAAGCGCCGCCAGCAGCAGGACGCGGTTGGAAATGCTCTTTGAGCCAGGCAGGCGGACAGTGCCGGCGGCAGACAACAACTGGGGGAGATCGAGGAATTCCATGGGGCGTAGGCGGCAATGAGGAGGGGGCGCAAGCTAGGTGAAGCCTGCAGGTTTGTCAATCAAACGGCTGATCAGGGAAAGGGGGCATATTCGGGAACGAAGCGCCGCAGATTTTCCTTGACCTGCGCCGAGTCCATCACCGCTTCCGTTGCCAGCCAGGCATTCACGCCCTCTTCCCAGGCGCTGTCCGGCGCGGCCTCGGCCCGGGCCACGCGCAGTTTCGGATGCGGTGTTGCCAGGGTCTGTTCGTTGTCGGTCAGCAGTTCCTCGTAGAGCTTCTCCCCGGGACGCAAACCGGTGAAGACGATTTTCACCTCTTCGTCGGAGAAGCCGGACAGTCGAATCATGTCGCGGGCCAGATCGGCGATCTTGATCGGCTCGCCCATTTCGAGGACGAAAATCTCGCCGCCGTTGCCCATCAGTCCTGCTTGCAGCACCAGCTGGGCGGCTTCGGGTATCAACATGAAATAACGGATGATGTCGGGGTGGGTCACGGTCACCGGACCGCCGCGCGCAATCTGCTCGCGGAACTTGGGGATCACCGAACCGTTGCTGCCCAGGACATTGCCGAAACGAACGGTGATGAAGCGCGTTCTGCCCTTGTCCCGGATACTGCCGATCAGACGTTCGGCCAGACGCTTGCTGGCACCCATCACATTGGTGGGATTGACTGCCTTGTCGGTCGAAATCAGGACCAGTTTTTCGATCCCGTGGCGTATCGCCGCCTCGGCCACGCAGCGGGAACCGATCACGTTGTTGCGGATCGCCTGCCAGGCATTCTCCCCTTCCATCAAGGGCACATGCTTGTAGGCTGCCGCATGGAAGACGACGGACGGCGCGTACTTCGAAAAGACACGATCGAGCAGCGCCTTGTCCTTGATGTCGCCGACGATGCACGCCGTCGCCACCCCGGGGTACTTTTCCTGGAATTCCTGGTCAAGCAGATAGAGGGCGAACTCGGAGAGTTCGAACAGAACCAGCAGACGCGGCTTGAAATTCGCCACCTGACGGGCCAGCTCGGAACCGATCGAACCGCCGGCCCCGGTCACCAGCACCACGTGCTCCCCCAACCAGCCGCGCAATCCGCTGCCGTCCAGCTGGACCGGTTCGCGGCCGAGAATGTCCTCCAGTTCGACCGGACGCACATGGGAAATCGAAATCCGTCCGCTCAGCACATCGTCCAGCACCGGCACCGTCAGCACCTGCAGCCCGGCATTGATCGCCGCCTCGGTGGCCCGGCGGCGCTGGGCGATGGAGGAAGAAGGCATGGCCACGATGGCGTGGCTGAAACTCAGGCTCTCCGCCAACTCGGGCAATTCCTCGACGCTCCCCAGGATGGGCAAACCGGCGAGGCGCTTGCCCTTTCTCGACACGTCCTCATCGACAAAACCGACCACCCGCCACTCCGGACGCGATGCCAGCTCCCGGGCCAGGCTCGCCCCCTCCTGCCCGGCGCCGATGACCAGGACGTTGGTCCGCTCCGTGTTGTTCCAGATCGACAGCAGACCGTCGCGCCAGGCGCGATAGAAGAAGCGCCCCGCCCCCATCATCAGAAGCAGGATCAGGGGTTGCAGGACCAGGATGGAACGCGGAACGCTGGCCATGCGATTGGCCAGCGCGATCACCACCGGCACCAGCACGGCAGCCAGGGCGATGGCGAAAATGATCCGCTTCAGATCGGGCAAACTGGCAAAACGCCAGATGCCGCGGTACAGGCCGAACAGGTGGAAGGACGCCGCCTGAACCACGACGACGAAAGGCAGGGTCGCCAGCATGCCCGCCCAGTAGGCTGGCGGCACGTCGAAATTGAAGCGCAACCAGTAAGCCAGCATCCAGGCCGCCATCGCAGAACAGATGTCATGCAGGATGACCAGCAGTGAACGCATCAAAAGCTCCCCGCCGTTGCCACTGCCATGACCTTGGCCACTGCCGCACAACTGTCGTCGATCTCGGCATCGGTCAGCGTGTGGTGCACCTGGAACATCACGCTGGTCTCGCCCAGTTCCACCGCCACCGGATGCGGCGTGCGCGGCCCGAGACCGGCATTGACGAAGGCCTTCTCGCGGTAGATCTCGCTGCAGGTTCCGACCATGCAGGGAATGCCTTCCGCCGCAATTGCGTCGACGACCCGGGTGCGGCTCCAGTCAGGCGCCAGGCTGGCGAGGTCGATGAAAGCGTAGTACTTGTAGCAGGCCGATTTTCCCCATGCCGGAAAAGACGCCACGCGTATCCCCGGGATGGCGGCGAGGCCGGCGGCCAGTCGCTCGGCATTCCGCTGCCGTTGCGCGTTCCATGCGGGAAGCTTCTCCAGTTGCCGGCGTCCGATCGCCGCCTGCATTTCGGTCATCCGCCAGTTCGTGCCAAAGCTCTCGTGCAGCCAGCGGAAACCCGGAGGATGCACCGTGTCGTGCACCGCCGACCAGGATTTGCCGTGATCCTTGTACGACCAGGCTTTCTTCCAGCGGGCCTCGTCGTCGAGCAGGAAGATGCCGCCTTCGCCGCCGGTGGTCATGATCTTGTCCTGGCAGAAGGAAAATGCCGAACAATGACCGATGGAGCCCAGCGGGCGCCCCTTGTAGCTGCCGCCATGCGCCTGCGCGCAGTCCTCGATGACGATGAGACCGCGGGCCTCGGCGAGCGCCATGATCGGATCCATGTCGCACGGAATGCCGGCCAGATGCACCACCACGATCGCCTTCGTCCGTTCGCTCAGAACCGCGGCGATGGTCTCAGCCGAAAGTCCCTGGGTCAGCGGATCGATATCGGCGACCACCGGCACGGCGCCGCGCATCACCGCGCAGCTCGCCGAAGCGATGAAGGTTCTGGCCGGAACGACGACCTCATCCCCGGCGCCGATGTCGTAGGCCATCAGGGCCAGCTCCAGGGCCAGCGTGCCGTTGGCCAGGGCAATCGCATGCTTGCGCCCGACGAATTCGGCAAACTCCTGCTCGAAACGCCGACATTCGTTACCGGTCCAGTAATTGACTTTCCCCGAGGCCAGCACCGACGACGCGGCGTCGATTTCGTCCTGCTCGAAGCATGGCCAGGTCGGCCAGGCCTTCTTGCGCAAGGGCTCCCCCCCGAGGGATGCGAGATTACTCATTCCTTCGCTCCAGTTTCCGCGCCGGATTACCGGCATAAGTTTCATGTGCGGGCACGTCGCTGGTGACGATCGCCCCCGCTGCAATTCTTGCCCCATCCCCGATGGCGACTCCGGGCAGGACGACGCAGCCGGCCCCGAGCAGAACCCGGTCGCCGACCTGCACGCCGCCGCAGATCGTCGTCCCCGGCGCCACGTGCACGCCATTGCCGATCACGCAGTCGTGATCGATGCTGGCCCGGGTATTGACGATGACGTTGTCGCCGACCGCAGTGTCGGCATTGATCACGGCCCCGGGCATGACCACCGTTCCGCGGCCGATGCGGGCGGTGGTGGCAATCACCGCCGAGCGGTGTACCGCACTCACCAGCGCCACGCCGGCATCGAGCAGGGCCTGGGCGATCCTGGCCCGGGCTTCGTTGTTGCCGATGGCCACGATGGCACCGGCCTGCGCCCGGGCAGTCGCCATTCCCTGCTGTTCGTCGACCACCGCACAACCGTGGATGCTGCGCCCGGCCTTGGCCGGGTCGGCATCGGCCAGCGCGGAGACCGCGTATTTCCCTTCGTCCCGGAGGCAATCGACAACCACCTTGGCGTGCCCGCCGGCACCGAATACGACCACCTGTCCACCGGTCATGGATTTCCTTCACCGGCATTGCCGGTAAATTTTTTCGCGGTAACCTCACCTTGCTGGGAGATGCCGCTGCGTTTGAGCACGCGCATGACAGTCATGAAAAGAATGCGTAGATCGAGGAAAAAGCTCTGATTTTCCACGTACCAGACGTCAAGCGCAAACTTCTCCTCCCAGGAAATGGCATTGCGCCCATTCACCTGAGCCCAGCCGGTAATCCCCGGGCGCACCAGATGCCGCCTGGATTGCTCCGGCGAATACAGCGGCAGGTACTCCATCAGCAACGGCCGCGGGCCGACCAGGCTCATTTCGCCCTTGAGCACGTTGATCAACTGCGGCAACTCGTCGAGACTCGATGCGCGCAGGCGCTTGCCGAACGCCGACAGGCGCAGTTCGTCCGGCAGCAACTCGCCGTGCTCGTCGCGTTCATCGGACATGGTCCGGAATTTCAGGAAGCGGAAAGCTTGGCCATGCAGACCCGGTCGCACCTGGCGCAGCAGCAGCGGGCGCCCGAGAAACGCCCACACCAGCAGGCCGACCACCAGCATCACCGGTGACAGCAGCAACAGCAGCGACAAGGCAACAACGACGTCAAACAGGCGCTTCAAGGCGTTCCCCCGGTAGATCGACCCGGGCGGATTTTCTCATAGTAGGCCATCAGACCGCTGATCGACGCCTCGCGGGAAAACAGGGAAAGCGCCCGCTTTCTGGCCTTTTCCCCCATGGCGTGGCGCAAATCGGGGTTTTCAATCAACTGGGCGACGGCAGCGGCAATCCCCGCCGCATCGCCGGGCTCGTGCAAGAGACCGGTCTCACCCGCCTCGATGGCGTCGGTCACCCCGTAGATGCGCGAAGCCACCGCAGGCACGCCGGCGGCCGCGGCCTCGATGACCACCATCCCGAAACCCTCACGGTAGCTGGGCAGGCAAAACACGTCGGCGGCGGCCATGAAACGTGCCGGTTGATCGGTATAGGGCGCGTGGTGCAAGCGCTTGCCCCAGGCATCCTGAGCTGACGCAAGGGCCAGCAGGCCGCCCTCGTCCGGCCCGACCAGAAGCAGGTGGGCATCGGGAAACTGCTGCGACAGGCTGGCGAAAGCGGCGATCAGGTCGGCGATCCCCTTGTCGCGATGCAAACGCCCGAGAAACAGCAGCACCGGCGCGCTCTCGGGAATCCCGAAATCCTCGCGGATGCACCGGCGCGCCTCGGCATCGGGTTTGAACTTTTCGGCATCCACGCCGCAAATCGAGCCGACGCCGATCACGCTCGCCTTGGCCGACGAAACCACGCCTTCGGCGACCAGGAAATCACGCTGCGAGGGGCTGTCGACCAGCACATGCGTGGCCAGCCCGGCCAGCAAACGGTCGAGCTGTTTCAACAACCAGCGCTTCCAGCCCTTTTTGTTGGCCCAGACCTGGCCGGTAAAGATGTGGATCCGGCATTCCGTCCCCGCCAGCCAGCCAGCCAGCATGGCGAGCAGACCGGCTTTGGGCGAAACCGAATGGATCATGTCGAAGTGCTGCGCCCGGAACAGCCGGACAAGCTTGAGGAGGGCCTTCAGATCGGCCCACGGCGCAATCTGACGGGCGATTGCCACCGAATGGAAGGCCGCCTGCAAACCCAGTTGATCGAGAAAATCGCGGCTCGCCGAGTTGGCCACGACGGCGACCTCGTAGCGCTCCGAAGCCGCGGCGATGTGCCCGGGCAGGAATGCGCGGACCGTCATTTCGCTGGAAACGACATAGCAGATACTTGGGCGCCGGGGCTGCGACATGGTCAGAGAATGGATCACGGGGTTTTTCCTGCAGAGAACATCTGCCCGAGGGCTTCCTCCAGACCCAGGCGGTGCTGGAAGCCGAGCTCGCGGCGGATCTTGTCATCGGGGAAACGGGTTCGCGAACTCAAGGCCTCGACCCGGGCCCGGGACAGCGGACTGCCGGGCACACGCTCGGCGACGGCCGCCAGCAGCTTCATCGGCAGCAAGGGCAGACGGAGCGCGGGAACGGGAACCGCCATGGCGCCGGCCAAGGCCGCCACGAAGTTCTCCATCGTCGTCCACGCCGACAGGTTGTAGACCTTCCCGGGCGCGGCGGGATGCTCGCCGCAGGCCAGCAGGGCGTCGATCACGTTGTCGACCGGAACGTAGTTGGCGGAAGCCCCGGGCGGCCCGATGAAGAAGAACAGCCGGCGCCGGATCATGCCGGCCAGCTGGTGCAACGAACGATTCGGCATGCCGGGTCCGAAGACGATGGAGGGCCTGAGAATGACCAGCGGCAAGGCCTGGCTCGCGGCTGCGGCCAGGACCAGGCGATCCGAATCGGCTTTGGTCCTTTCGTAATGATTGGCCGGATTCAGCGGCGTCTCCTCGGTCACGCTCACCGCGCCGCGGGCGCCATAGACGCCGACGCTGCTCAGCTGGACCCAGCGCCCGATGCGGCCGCTCGCCGCCTCGATCAGCCGCCGGGTGCCATCGACATGCAGCGCTTGCATGCGCGACTCGTCGCGCAGCTCGCCAGCGCAGTGATAGAGGACATCGACGCCGTCAACAAAGGCGCGCAAATTGCCGTCCGCGCTGAGATCGCCCTGGAACCAGCGTCCGCCGTCGCCCGGCCCGTCCTTCCTGCTGCGGGAAAGCAGCCGGACTTCGTCACCGCGTTGCAGGTGCGCCGCAGCCAGGCGTCGCCCGAGAAAGCCCGAGCCGCCGGTAATCGCCACCTTCATCGCGCCCCCTTCCCGAAGCGGGTAACGGATCGACCGGGATTCACAGTGTCGCCTGCCATTTTTCCTGCCATTGCACCCACATCAATACCGTCCAGATTTCCGCCAGGCGGTTTTCACCGGCCAGATGCGCCTGCCAGGCGCGTTGCACGCGCTCGGCCTGCAGGCCCAGTTCGGCCAGACGCCGGGCTTGCAGCATCTCCTCGGCCCAAGGCTTCAGTGGCCCGCGCAGCCAGACGCCGATCGGCATGCCGAAGCCCATTTTCGGACGCTCCATCAGGACTTGCGGCACATGCCGGTAAAGCACCTTGCGCATGACCAGCTTGCCCAGATCGCCCTGGGGACTCAACTTCAATTCCGGCGGCACCCGCCATGCCCACTCGACCAGACGGTGGTCAAGCAGGGGCGCCCGGCCTTCAAGCGCGACCGCCATGGTGGCCCGGTCCATCTTGGTCAGCACATCGTCGGGCAGAAATCTTTCCTGGTCGATGGCCATCATGCTTTCCGCCCAACCGAGCGGCGCGTGGCGCGCCGGATCGGCCAGCAAGGCGTCCGAACTGCCGGCGGCCATCACCTCGGCGGGATTCTTCCAAGCCGAGATGATCTCCCGGTAAACGTCGCCCGGCGAGCAGCGCAGGTAATCGGCAAAACGGTAAACCCGGTCGGACAGCCCGTTGGCACCGCCGAAGCGTTTTCCGAGAACCAGCGAATCCAGGCCATCGAGCCATGCGGCCGGCAGGGAGCGCAGCAGGCCCGCCGCCATTCGGCTACCGGGAGTGCCCAGCCGCCGCCGCGTGCGCTGGATGCGCTCGGCCCAGAAATAGCGGGGATAGCCGCCAAACAGTTCGTCGCCACCGTCGCCCGAGAGGGCAACGGTCACCTGCTCCCGAGCGAAACGGGCCAGCAAGGTGGTCGGAATGCTGCTGCTGTCGGCAAAGGGTTCGTCGTGGATGCGGGCGATCTCGGGCACCAGGTCGATCACTTCGCCGGGGCTGAGGATGCGCTCCTGGTGGTTGGTGCCGAGATGCGCGGCGACCGCGCGGGCGTGCGGCGACTCATCGTGCGAGCGCTCGGCAAAGCCGATGGTGAAGGTGCGCGCCGGATCGCCGCCGTTCTTCTGCATCAGGGCGACCACCAGCGACGAATCGAGGCCGCCGGAAAGGAAGGCGCCGTAGGGAACGTCGGCCCGCAGGCGGATCTTGACCGCATCGACGAGCAACGCTTCCAGTTCGTCGGCCGCCGCTTCCATGTCCGCCGGCAGCCGGCTCGCCAGACCGTTCCTGGCCGCCACCGCGACCGACCAGTAGGCACTGATGTCGGCGTGACCGCCGGTCCACTTGAGCAAGGTTCCGGCCGCCAGCTTGCGGGCGCCGCGGACGATGGAAGCCGTTCCCGGCACGCACAGCGACCGGAAATAACCGGTCAGTGCCGCCGGATCGACGCGCTTGTCGAGCCAGGGCACCTGCCACAGCGCCCCCAGTTCCGAGGCAAAGGCGATCTCCCGGCCGTTCTCGGCGAAATACAGCGGCTTCTCGCCCAGGCGATCCCGGGCCAGGTAAAGCGTCCGCTCCGCACAATCCCACAGGCCGAAGGCGAACATCCCGTTGAAACGCTGCAGCGCGCCGTCGACGCCCCAGGCTTCAATGGCCGCCAGCATGACTTCGGTGTCGGAATGCCCGCGAAAGCTAAAGCCCTTGCCCGCCAGTTCCGAAGCCAGTTCCGGCGCGTTGTACACCTCGCCGTTGAAGGTGATCACGTAACGCCCCGAGGGCGAGATCATCGGCTGCCGTCCGGCGGGAGAAAGATCGACGATGGCCAGGCGGCGCTGCGCCAGCCACACCCCGTCCGCGGTCCACTCCCCCGCACCGTCGGGACCGCGATGCGCCACCGCCTGGCTCATCTGCCGGGCGGCGGCGAGGTCAATCGACTGACCGAGCCAGCCTGCGATACCGCACATCTGTCATTCCCCCCGGGCCGTGTTGCCGTAACGCCGCCAGTAGCGGACCCAATGCCTGAGGTCCTGCGGCAGCAAGCCATAGACGAAGGTCAGATAGGGAATCAACCGCCCGCGCCCGCCGAGCAGGCTGGCGGAAACCCGCCGCCGCAGGCCGAAACAGCCCTTCAGGTAAGCGATGCGTTTGCGGCTTTCGAAATGCTGACGGTCGTGGATACGCCGGAAAATATAGCCCCGGTCGAGGTTGGCGATGCACGCCCCCGACTCCAGGAGCGCCACCCACAGGGCATAATCGAACAGGCTCTTGCGCGATTCATCGTAGCCATTCACCTTGGCCAGCGCCTGCCGCCGGATCAGCACGCCCGAGTGATGAACCGGGTTCATCATCAGGAAGCGGTCGGCCGGCAGAATCTCCGGCACGGCGTCGTCGCTGGGCGTGTCCTCGACGTGCTCCCTGGCCATCACCCCGCGACAGCCGAGCACGTCGATCTGCGGATGCGCGCGCATGACCTTGAGCATTTCCTGCAGCCATACCGGCGAGGCGGCATCGTCGGCGTCCAGGATGGCGACGAACTCCGCATCCACCGCCCGCCAGCCGATGTTCAAGGCCCGGCCGCGGCCGACCGGCGCCGACAGGATCAGTTCGACACGCGTCTGCCAGTTGGCCGTGAGCCAGGCCGCCGTGCCGTCGGTCGAGCCGTCGTCCACCACCACGTGGATGCGCTCGCTGGCGCCCTGCGCGGCTACCGAAACCAGGTTTTCCTCGAGGAATGGCAGACCATTCCTGACCGTCGTAATCACAGCAATCATTGCAGACATTCTTCTCTGGAAATGGAGAACACCGCTTCCCAACGGGGGGCGACAACCGGCACCAGCCACTCAAGGCGCCGGCAGGGTTCGGCCTGTTCGTAGGCGACATAGCGCTCGGCCGCCTGTACCGTCGGTTCGGGAAGATTGTGCCAGGCGAGGAGGAAACGCGCGCTGCCGTGGGCGATGCGCGCGCCTTGCGGCCCGACCTCGACCTCGCCGGCGAGATGCAGGACCAGTCGCAGCGAACGCGGCTGCGCATCGGACGCGACCAGGGTCGACACGATGCGCATGCCGCCTTCAGGTTCTGAAGCGAAGCTGCGCTCGATCAGGGCGACGCCTGCGGGCAGCTTGTCGCGCAGGGCAACGCGGAGGGCATCGCCGTCGCGAACGAGCGCCGGACAGGGGCGAAAACTCTCCAGCCAGGCTGCGGGCATGTAACCGCGCGGGTAAAACCCGGTGCGAACGCCGTCGACCATGAAGGTGTTATGCCACTCCTCCAGAATGCCGGCGCCTTGCGCGTCGCGCGCCAGGGCGTAGTTGCGCCGCCCCGGATCGACGATCAGCGGCAGGCCGTCGCAGGACAGGTCGAAGGAGAACAGGTCATGATGACCGTGCGTCGCCCGCGGATCGGTCACCGCGGTATCCGCATGCAGCAACAGGCGCCAGCCATCGCGGTTCAGACTGGCCCAGCTCCCGTTCCCGGCCAGCCAGTCGCCCGTCGGCGAACCGGCGGTGGCGCCGAAATATTTCTGCCAGAACGAAGCCCCCGGTTGCGCCCCGGACTCTGGCGGGTGGTCACCGGCGAACAGGCGCTGTCCCAGCGCCGGCAGGCCGCGATAGAAATCCGGCGGAAAGTCCGGCGAGATGTCGCCGATCAGCGCCATATGCCCTTGCCCGCGGCCGAGTTCGAACATCGCCTGGCAGACCGCCAGCGATTGCTCGAACACCGGACGGAAGCGCTCGAACAAGGTCCGGTCCTGCAGCCGGAAAACGCAGGCGACTTCGAGCAGCCAGCGGGTAATCACCAGCTGGTAATGCGACGAGGCCTCGCGCAGCAGGCCGTCGGGGCCGACATGCCGGAACAGCTGGTGCTCGAAGATGAAGCGTCCGCCGCGGTAAAAACGCCCCTCGCCCAGGAACACGCCGGCGATCAGCAGGGCCCGGGCATCGTTCAGCACATGGTTGTTGGTATTCAGTTCGCCGTGGTACTCGATCTGCCCGAGCAAACCCCCGGCATCGCGACGGATCACTTGCCTGACACGCTCGCCCAGCTCGCCCGGCGGGTCACCCAGGCTGCACAGCATGACCAGGTTGGCGATGCGCTCGGCACGCGTATAGGCATCGCTACAGACATCCGGCGCCGTTTCCCGGGACTTGAGCCATTCGGCGACGCCGCCCCAGGCCTGAGGAAGACTGTCAACGGCCTGCTCCAGGACCCAGCCGAGACGATCGACACGCATCCGCAGTTCGGGATCGGACGGCATCGATATCGGCGGCGCAGCGGCCGGCGTTGGGCAGACAAGGGGCGCGCTGGCCAGCCAGGGACGGAAAACATGGCGTGCCACCACCTCCTCGTTGGTCAGGCCGTCAATCGCGCTCGCCAACTGCTCTCCGAACAAGGCGATTTCCCGGGCTTTCCGACGTCGCATTTCGGCCAGCAAGGGCCAGTGCCACGGCTGAACGGCATAGCGCAGAAAGCGCCGCAGCGAATAGTCGGCGAGCGTTTTTCTGATCTTGCCGATCGAGCGGGAAGGCGCACCCATGGTCCCGCCGGTCAACGATTCGACGAGCGGAAAGCTCGGCCCAACACCCCGGCGACCTTGCTCAGCGCGTGCTCGACAACCGCCACGGGGAAGAACAGGACAGCCGGCGGATCGAGCGCCAGCACCCGCCCCAGGTGGTAGGGGAAATTGCGCAAGCCATGCATGGGCTGGGTCAGCAGGTGATGCCCCCACAGGGCCATGACCCGCGTCCGGTACTTGCAGCGCTCGAAAAAGCTCAGATCGAGACGGCGTATTTCGCCGAGCAGCAAGCGGAAAAACTCCTCGTAGGTGACCTGCGATTTCGTCTGGCTGCGAACGGTGGTCTCGTGCTGACGGAAATGATTCAGCGGCGCTGCGACATAGGCCACGTCGCAGCGCTCGGCCAGACGGAAGAACAGGTCCCAGTCGCTGTTTGCCTTGTACTGCCCGGAGAAACCGCCGGCCGCGAGGAAGTCGGACTTGCGCATGAGCACCGAGCTTAGATTGGGCATGACACAGGAGTGCAGCAGGAAACGCGACATTTCCCGCCCGGAAATCAGGGTATCGCCGGCACAACGCGCCTTGAACGCGGGCTCCCGGCCGGCATAGTCGTCGCCCAGAACCTTGCCCGAGGCGTCGACCATCAGGCTGCGACAAAAGGCCACGCCGGCCGACGGATGTTTCTGCATGGCTTCGACCAGCTTGCTCACCATCTCCGGCTCGCAGGCATCGTCGCAATTGGCGTACAACAGGTATTCGCCGCTGGCCAGCTCGGAGCCCTGATTGCTGACCGCAACCCAGCCGCCGTTGACCTCCCGGACAATCAGGCGCACCCGCGGATCGGTCTCGAAGGTTTTGAGGATCTCGACGCTGTTATCGGGAGAACAGTCGTCGATGACCAGGATTTCGATTGCCGGATAGGTCTGCGCCAGCAGGGATTGCATGCGCTCGACCAGGTACTCCGCGTGGTTGTAGCTGGCAACGACGATGCTGACCAGGCCCGGGGTCACGATGCGTTCCCCTTGAACAGCCCCTTTTCCGCGAGTTCGCGCAGGCTTTCCTCGTAGGCATCCTTGCCGCCCTGCTGTTCCCTAACCCAGTCGACGAAGCGCGAAATCCCCTGCTCGATGCCGACGCGCGGGACAAAGCCGAGCACCCGCTCGATCTTGCCCAGATCGGCAAAATTGTGGCGGATGTCACCCAGCCTGAACTGCCCGGAAACAGCCGTTGGTACCTCTTTTCCAAACGCCGCCTGCAACATGCGGACGATCGCATTGACGTCGGTCGGCACCCCGGACCCGACGTTGAACACGTCATTCACCCAGGCCTCATGCTCGACACCGAGCATCGTCGCCGCGACGACGTCGTCGACGAAGACGAAGTCCCGGCTCTCCCGGCCGTCCTCGAAGATGTTGATCGACTTGCCATTCCTGATCCGGGTCGAGAAGATCGACAGGATGCCCGTGTACGGATTCGACAGCGACTGCCCCGGGCCATAGACGTTTTGGTAGCGAAAGGCCAGCGACGGGATGCCGAGCGCGCGGCCAACGGTGAGCACCATTTGCTCCTGATTCAGCTTGGTGATGCCATAGATCGAAGACGGCTTGGCCGGCGTGCTCTCGTCAGTCGCCTCGACCTCGACGAAGGCGCCGCAAACCGGGCAGCGCGGGGAAAACAGGCCCTGCTCCATGTCCTCGGCCGTGCGCTGCTCGGGATAAACCACGCCATGCGTGGGGCAACGGTACTTGCCCTCGCCATAGATGGCCCGCGAAGAAGCCACCACGAGCTTGCGCACCTGGTGCTGGGTATTGGCCAGCAAGTCGAGCAATATCCCGGTGCCGCCGACATTGACGTCAACATAGCGCTGGATTTCGTACATCGACTGCCCGGTCCCGGTTTCCGCTGCCAGATGCACGACCGCATCGACCCCCTGCAGGCAACGCGCCAGCAGGGAACGGTCCGTGATGCAGCCGCGGTGAAAATCGACCTTGCCCTGGATCGACTGGTACAAGGGCGAAGCTTCGGGATCGTCGCCATGAATCTGCGGAATCAGGGCGTCCAGCACCCTGACCTCATGTCCTGCTGCCAGCAGGCGCAAGGCCAGACGCGATCCGATGAAACCGCTCCCCCCGGTGATTAGAACTTTTTTCATGAAATTATGGATTTTCCGTCTTGCCAGACATCACCGGAAGATCAGGATCATGTCTGGAAAATTTTTCAACAAATTCATCAACGCCCATGTAGAAATCATCCACATTGGCTTTTATATGATCAATCTCCCAATCCCACCATTTGATGGCCAATAACCGGCTGATTGTTTCTTCGGAAAACCGGTATTTGATCACACGCGCGGGAACTCCAGCGACGATGGCATAAGGAGGAACATCCTTTGCGACCACTGCCCCGGCCGCCACAACGGCACCATCGCCAATGGTAACCCCGGAAAGGATAGTCGCCCTGGCACCAATCCATACGTCATTGCCAATGCGAACCTCCCCTTTACTGAAAGTATCCTTCTCCCCCCCTCGATTCATCAAATGGGCGTAGAACGGAAAGCTGGAAACCGCTCCGTAGTCATGCTCACCGCTGGCGATCACCTTGACGCCGTACGCAAAACTGCAGAAATTTCCAACTTGAACCCTGTCAGAATCTTTGAAAATCAGGAACGTCTTTGGATTAATACCATAGGTACATTTCCCGATCTTGACCTGAGCGGCAATCTTCTGCATTTCCCTGTGCCTAATGGCCCCACCCAAAGCGCCGCGCAAAAAGGAGATGATCTTCGTCAACAAATCATCATCTCCGCTTCAATTTGACACTGCACAAGATGAATCTCTTGGGTTGCGAAAAATCCGACCAGCGAAATAGTCGAAAAACGCATTTGTCAGCCCAATAAAGAACGACAGCAATCTTCGAGTAAATGGCACGGGCTGTCTCTTTCAAACCCATGGAATGCATTGCAAAGCCGAGACTGAACAAGTGGCGACCCTTGACTTCGATTATATCGAACGAGTCGCGACAGCATTTCTTGAGGACATCGAGTTCAACCGGGCGCTCGTGCGGACTGCACATCTGGTAACCGCGCTCCACATTCTGGATGTACTCCTCGTTATATAAGCCGAGATGCTTGGGCAGGAGCGTCGAAAAAACGTACACAAAAGCCTTGTAAAGAAAATCAACCCCACGAGAAACCGGGCTTCCCTGCCCCGGCGCGGATTCACAAAGTGGCTCGTACAGATAAACCCTGCCGCCCGGCTTGAGAACCGACGCGATCTTGTCGAAAATGATCTGGAGTTCATCCTCGGGAACGTGATGCAGAAAGGCGCTGACAAAAACACTATCAAAACCTTGTTCGAATTTCTGGCAGTCCCATTGGACAAGGTCGCAGCATTCGAACGAAACGTTCTGCAGTGAGTGTTTTTCCTTCAATGCATTGGCATCGTTGATCTGTTCCTGGGATAGATCGACACCGTGAACGTTCATTCCCTTCATCGCGAAATGCATCGACAACCACCCGCCACCACAACCAATGTCCAGCAGGGAACCCGAGGGTTTATGCAGGAAATCGGTGTAGTCACCCCTCATGTCCGAGCGCAAGGCTTCATTGAGTGCGGGAGTGAGTGTCCACTGAAAGGTCATGTAGTGGCCATACTTATTCCACCAGACTTTTTCATCTTCATGCCACTGTTCGTTCGTTATTGCTTTTTCCGTCATGCACAGATTTCCTGATCAGCAAACCTTGAATCATTGCGATGCCTTTCCAATGCCTCCAACAGCCGTTCCGGCTCGCTGAACAAGGCATGATTTTCCTCCAACCACGGTTCCGGCATGCACCACCACTGACTTTCAAGCAGCGCTCTACGCAAGCTCTCATCAAAACGATATTTGATAATTTTTGC
The DNA here is from genome assembly GCA_002425245.1 of Betaproteobacteria bacterium UBA5582. GTDB lineage: Bacteria > Pseudomonadota > Gammaproteobacteria > Burkholderiales > Rhodocyclaceae > Azonexus. The sequence goes on from DILW01000015.1 coordinate 50,419, forward strand.
CGGCACCCCGGCGACGACAGCATAATCCGGGACATCGCGCGTCACCACGGCACAGGCGGCAATCACGCAGCCCGTACCAAGCTTTACTCCGGACATAATGACTGCATTTTGCCCAATCCAGACATCATGACCAACAAGCGTTCTCTGGGTAGTAACAAAACAATCCCTATCAGAATAGGTTTTGGCCAAAGGCGTATTCTTCAGATAAAACGACGGATGCGTACTGACACCTTGCATTGCATGCTGAGACAAACCAATGGTAACCCCTGCTGCAATTGAGCCGAATTTACCGATATCAGCATTACTGACCGTTGTGCGTTGCTGCACATAGGTATGATCGCCAAGTGTCGACTCAATAATAATTGCATCCTTGAAAATCACGTTGAAACGCCCCAGTTTCGATCCAGCCCCGACAATAGCGCCATAATGAACGATGCAAGTTGGATACCTGAATCTGAACAGCAGCGGCATCACCAGGCCTTTGAGGGCGGATTTAATCAAACTCATTTACACCCCCAACGGTATGCCGTAAAACATGATAATTAAAGGCCATCGATCAAAAAACAATCGATTAATGTACAGACAAGAAAATCACCGAGGGCCGTGCTCCAAAACAGCCTTCGCGAGAATATCCCACAAACTTGCTTCATCCGCATCTGGAGAACGCAAGTAGGTGTTCTCGTACGCTTCATAGCTCAGCGCATCCACGACCACCCCCTCTTTCCCAACAACACAACCGGCTGCCTCTTCGTCGATATCGACCAGAGGCGCCCGCAATACCCGCTGCGGCGCCAGCACCCAGGGCATGTACCAACTGTTGCGCAGCTCTTCGCTGGCCAGAAAGACCAGGGGACGACGCCAGAGAACGGCAAACGATATCGCGGTCGATGCATGGGCGAACACCACGGCCGCGCCCTTGATCAGTTCCGCCGTTTGCCCGAACACCACATCGCGCTCGCCGAACAGCTTTCGGTAATACTCTTCACTCCGGGACGCCGGGTAAGCCGCAATGCGCACGCGCAGGCCACTCTCTCGCTCGAACTGATCGAAAAAGCGTTTGAGCGAGACGGAGAAACGCTCGAAGCTCACCGGGATGTCGTATCCGAGCTCGCCGTTATCCTCGTGCGACGGCAGGTTTTCGTCGATGTACAGCGCCCAGCCGGGCTCGTCCGAGCTGACGAACTCGGCATTGACCCGGCGATACCTCTCGTAATCGAACGAATGGGCCGGAATCTTCGTCCCGGCACTGACGAAGCGCGGGTTCGATTGCCAGGAGGTTCCCGCCACCAACGCGATGTCGGGAGACTGATCCGGCAAGGCCCGCAGCAGCAGATTGCGTCCCAGCTTGCTCAAGGCGCGCGCCAGCACCCGGCTCTTGTAGGCATAGACGAGGCCCTGCCAAGACAGGCTGACCCGTCGCCATTCCTGCGGCAAGGCCACGGAGCCGCTATCGAGGACGGCAATCTTGAATCCGGCGCGTTTCAATACATGGAACATGATGATCGCCTGGGCGGAAAACTGCCCGACGTAATCCATCGCCACCCCGGCCGGTGTCTTTGCAACAAACTGCCGGAACGCCTTCAGCGAGTTTATCTGGAGCACTTCATCGCAGATCGGCGGGTGCACCTTGCGCCGGCGCATGGTCTGCGGCATCAGCCAGGATGAGCAATCCAGGATAGACAGTTCGAAGCGCTGCTTGAGCGCGTCAATCCCCATCCGCTCATAATCCCGGGGCGAGAACGGATTCTTCAGTAGCAACAGCAGTGTTTTCTTGCCAGTCATTTTCGTATCAACCTTCCTTCAATTTGCTTTTCCCGCATTCTTCGCTCGACTCGCAAATGAAGAAATTCTTCAGCACCAATTTCAAGCTCTGCCCCGACGCAGTACGCCGGCCAACTTTGCCAGATAGCCATTCAATTCTTCCCGCTGCATTCCCATCAGTTTAGGCAGACGTATCACCAAGGCAAAACTGGCCGCCAGGTAAGCCATCCCGGCTACCAGCATGCCGATGATCATCGGCAAACGCCCGGAAAAATCGAAGGATGGCAGAACCAAGGCCTGCAGCTCCAGCGCCAGAAACTTGCACACATAAGCGATCAACAACAGGAGAAGAATGGTTCCCAACTGCTCAATCCACTGAACGGCAATTCCGTAATAGCGCGAGATCACCCAGGATTGAACATTGACGAACAGGAAATTGAGTCCGACGGTGCTCACTGCCAAACCCATGGCCCCCAGCCCCAGTCCGATCCCGCCCGACTCGGTCGCCGGCGCAATCAGCGCATAGGAGACCGGAATGCTGACCAGCAATCCGGCCACCGTGATTTTCATGTACACCGAGTTTTGCCCGGTCGCCATGAACAAGGTCGCGTTGATCTGCCCGACCGCCTGATGGATCGGGTAGAACAGCATCAGCATCAAGACCGGCCAGGCGGCATGATACGCACTCCCGAGCAGCACATCGACCAGCATTTCCGCCCATGGCGCGAAAAAGCAGGAAACCAGTGCCGCCAGAAACACCAGCGACTGCGTCGTTTTCCGGTACAGACCGGCAACCCGCTCACGAGCACCGCGCTCGTTGGCTTCGGCGATTTCCTTCCAGAAGATGTTCAGTATCGATACGCTCGCCAGCAGGCTGATCGCCGACAGTTGCGCCGCCACCTGGTAAAAGCCCTGCTGCGAAGCGCCGCCATAACGCTGCAGCAACCAGCGAACGGCAAATTCATAGGCAAAGGAAAAAACGGCAATCACCGCCATTGGCCGGCAGTAGCGGACATAGGCCGCGAGCACCGTTCTGAAATCGTCGGCCTTGTGATCTTCTGCCACTGGTTCAGTTTCGCTTGCGGCATACGATTTGCGCAAGGTTACCGACAACCAGGCTGCAGCAACAAAGTACTCGCCGACGATGGCCCAGAGCACCGCGCGCACGCTGAGCCAATCGCCCAACAGCATCGCGGCAACCAGCACCATATGAACCAGGACGATGAGCACGCCCGCCATCTGGATCCGTATGGTCTGGCGCACCGACTCGTGCATCTGCACCACGGTCAGCCACACCTGGTTCTGCAGGAAAGTGGCCAGCAACGCCAGCAGGATCAGCTCGCGTTCGAGCCCCAGCCAGAATTGCGCGATCAGCTCGGCGGGCAGGATCAGCGCCACCAGCGCCAGCGAAAAAAGGAACTGGAAGGCCAGCCAGGCGAAATAGGCCGCGTAGTAATGGTAACTACGCCCGCGCTGGGCGATGAAAGTGTAGAAAGCGCTGGAGGAGCCGAGGTCGAGCAAGGCCCGAATGGCCCAGAAGCTGCCCAGCAGGTAGGACAGGTTGCCGTAATCGGCCGGCCCCAGGCCGCGGGCCACGAGCATCCCGACGGCAAGACTGATCAGCGCCCGACCTGCGTTCGCACCGGCAGAAAAGAAGAAGCGCTTGCGGATCGAACTCACGCCGGGGTTGAAGCCTAGATCGAAAAGCCGTCGTCAACGAAGAGGTTCTGCCCCGTCATGTAACGCGATTCGTCGGACAACAGGAAAAGCAGCGTGCCGACCACATCCTCGGCCGCCAGCATGCCCTTGGAGGCACAGTGGGCGTTGTAGGCGGCGAGGAAGTCGGCCGGCTGGTTGGCCAGGATGCCGCCTGGGCTGAGGCAATTCACCCGGATCCCGTTCCCCTTGAAATACTGGGCGAAATAGCGGGTGAGGTGCACCACCGCCGACTTGATCGCCGCGTATTCGACCGGCATCGTCATCGGCGTACCCTCGTACACCTCAAAGCGCGGTGCCATCGAACCGTAGATCGAGGACATGTTGATCAGGTTGCCATGTCCCTGCGCCTTGAACGCCATGCAGAACTGCTGGGCAACCAGGAAGTAGCCGCCGAGATGGCTGTCGACGTTCGCGCAGAAGTCTTCGTAGGTCACCTCTTCGAGTCGGCGCCCGTAGTTCTTGTTGCGCGGATAGGCGTTGTTGACCACGGCGTCGATTCTTCCAAAGCGCGCCTGCAGGCTGCCGATCAGCGCGCAAACCGAATCCTTGCTGGTGATGTCGAGTTCGGCCGCCACGACCGACCCGCCGCCCGGCTGTGCCTGCCATTCGTCAGCGACCTGCCGTGCCGCTTCGATGTTGACGTCGGCCGCGATGGCGGTGCCCCCCTGGCGCGCAATCGCGGCAACGAAACCCCGACCGAGTGCGCCGGCACCGCCCGTGACCACAACGACCTTATCGTTCAACATAAGCAAGCGATTCAAGTTAATTTCCCGCAGCAGAAGCCGCAACCCGCTTGGAAAGCAGGACACGGTCCTCGATCAGCAGATGATCGAGACCGGACAGCTCAAAGGTACGGATGGCGTCGGCAATCGTGTCCACAATCGGCTCCCCGTGCAGGTTGAAGCTCGTGTTCAGAAGAGCGGGAATACCGGTCAGCTGGTTGAAAGCGCTGATCAGACGGTGGTAAGCAGGGGCTTCGCCGGCGGCGACGAACTGCGGACGCACGGTCTGATCGTAGGGATGCGTACCCGCCTCGATCTTCTTGTGCATCTCCGGACGAACGTCGAGGCTGATCGCCATGAACGGCGAATGCAGGCGCTTCGGATTGAGGATGTATTCCGCCTGATGCTCTTCGAGGATGGACAAGGCAAAGGGCATCCAGAAATCGCGGTTCTTGATCGCTTCGTTGATCTTCTGCACCGTGCTGCGCTGGCTGGGATTGGCGAGGATGCTGCGATTGCCCAGGGCACGGGCACCGAACTCGGCCTTGCCGCGCACCACGGCGACGATGTCACCGGCGGCGATAAGCTCGGCAACCTGTTCGGGGCTGACATTCTCGCGGACGTCGAAGCGCTGCTTGTACGAGGCGGCGTCGAAGGTCCCGATTTCATCGGCGATGTCGTGACCGAGGTAGAGATTGTCCAGGGGCCGATTGCGTTTGGCATCGGAGTTCAGATAGTAGCAACCACCGATGCTCAGGCTCTCATCGCCGGAAGAGCCGCAAACGAACAGGGACTCCACTTCCTCCAGCTCGGAAATGGCCTTGTTCATCTTGATGTTCATGGCGATCCCGCCGCCGATCACGAAGCGCCGGATGCCGGTTTCTCTGGCGATACTCCGGACCAGTTCGCAGGCCATCTCTTCCGTGTAGGTCTGCACGGCCCCGGCGATGTTGTCGAAGCGATGATCCTTCCAGTTCTCCTCGAGATACGAGTAAAGATCGGCGGGGCGATTCTTCGAGACCAGGCGCATTCCTTCGACGGCGCAGAGCCCGTCGAGCACCTTCTTGGCGCGCGCCACATGGGAAGCCTTGGCGTACGGCGCCAGGCCCATGACCTTGAACTCATGCTCGTCGGGGCGCATCGCCAGCAACAGCGTCGCCATCTTGTAGATCCGGCCCAGATCGTTCTGGCTCGATTCGGCCAGCAGGGTGAACTTGTCGTCGCTGACCTTCCACACCGTCTGGTTGCGGCCATCGCCATCGCCGTCCAGGGTCAGGGCGATGCAGTCCTCGCCGCGGAACGGGGAACCGAAATACGCGTAATAGGCGTGACAGGTATGGTGGTCGATGAACTCGACCTTTTCCGCGGGAATGCCAAGCTGGACGCTCAGCCTGCGCCGTTGCTCGTTCTGCAGCAGGACCTGGTCGCGCGCGGGATCGAGCAAAACCTCGTCGGTCAAATAGGAAAAGTCATAGTACTGCTCGTCCTCGTTGAACTTCGGGTCGGTGTTCAGCCATTGCAGGTAATCGAGAATGCTCTCGCCACGCATGCGCCGCTTGTAGTAGCCCTCGCCGTAATAGTTGATGTAGTCGCGAATCGAGAACTGGGTTGAGGTCTTCGACTTGATGAAGATGGACGGACCGACCGCTACCGTCGTGTAGGCCACGCGCGACAAATCGCTGCCGCTGACCCCGGCCTTCTTCAGGCAGTAATCAATCGCCTGAAAGGGATAACCGACATAGTTCTTCTTCCGACAGAAACGCTCCTCCAGCGCAGCCGTGACGATCACACCGTCGCGCATCAGGGCTGCCGATGCGTTGTGCCCGGAATGTACAGCAAGTATCAATTCGTTCTTCATCTTTCATCCAAACTCTTGTGTTTAATCGTCAAGCCGGCAGTGCCCTACCGGCCGACATCAACAGATACTCGACAAACTGGAAATCCAGCTCCGAGTCGATATCAATCGATCGCTCTTCCGGCATCACGTACAAACGGGTGTCGGCATTGAACAGGCCGGGACGTTCGAAGAGGACAGGCCTGCGCCAGACGTAAATGGAGGCGTTCATGTCGTAGCATTTCGGGGCATCCTGCCGACGAACCACCGCGCTAGCAAGTGGTTTGGACAGATGCACCACGCCCGCGGAATCCACCTCAACCAGATTGAAGTAGGGCGAGCGCCGAGCCGGCATGGCGGTCAGGACATTACCGCTCCCCGACGTCTCAAGCAAGCCCACTGCTTCGACGATATCGGCGGGCAGACGCAAGGGCGAAGTGGCGTCGAGATCGACGAGGGTATCGAACTCACCCCCGGAAAGGCGCTCGACCTCCGCCACACAATGCCGGATCACCGGCAGTTTCGCCGCCTGATCGGTGGCCAGTTCATCCGGCCGCTTGATCAGGTAGTCGCAGCCATGCGCCCGGGCCACCTCCAGTATCGCGTCCGAGTCGCTGCTGACGGCCAGCGCATCGAACAGGCCGCTGGCACGCGCCTGTTCGATGCTGTGGGCAATCAACGGCTTGCCGGCAAGCATCCGCAGGTTCTTGCCCTTGACGCCCTTGGAACCGCCGCGGGCACAAATGGTACACAATCTTCTCATCGCCTGACCCATTCCAGTTGTCGGCTGGCCTGCTCCGCAGCTTCAATCAACTTCAGCGTGGCGCGGCCCTCTTCCAGCGTGCACAGCGTGTCGTCACGACCGCTCAAGGCTGCACGATGCATTTCCCGATAGGTGTGATCGCGTTCGACCACAAAGGACTCGCTGACCCCGTTGACCGTCAACACCCCGGCAACCAGGTCAGCTTCCACGGCAAGACGCCCGGTATTGATCGTCACCCGTCTTTTCACCACCCGATCCAGGTAGCTGACTTGTACGGAAACCGCAGGACAGCGCTCGGTACGCATCAACAGGACGAACAGATCGTCGCTGTCGATCTCCAAAGCGCTGAAATGGCCGCCAAGTGCGGTCACGGCCGACCAGGGGCCACACAGCCAGCCCAGGTAATCCAGTTCGTGGCTGAGATCGCGCAAGGCGCCGCCCCCCTCGCCGGCCCTGGCCGAATAAGATTCCCGGTAATCGGTCCCCGGACGCCAGTCGGGAAGATACTGCCCGACGTAGGCCTGCACGGAAAGAATCTCCTCGCCGACCAGCAAGGCGTTCAGCGCTTGCAGCAGGGGATGGAAACGCAGGTTGTAGGCAACCGACAGGCCGAGAAATTCGTTATCCGGAACCGGCCGCACCACGTCGAACAAGGGTTTCTCGACAAGCACCCGTCCGCGGTAGCCCGCCTCGGCCAGCCGCGCCAGCATGCCGTGGTGCTGGCTGGTTGGATTGGCGAGCACCACGTAATCGGGGCAATGATCGTTCAAAGCCTGGCCGACATCCGAAAAGACGAGCGGAAACTCGACGCGGCGTGCGCTGAGTACGGCCGTGTCGCAACCCAGTTCCGTCAGCAAGCGCGCATGACGCGAACCGATCGAGCCGTAGCCAGCGACCAGGGCTTTCAAGACGCCTCCCGGTCAACTCGCACAAAAACGTCTCAGGATCGACAAGCCGACTTCGCCGCTTTTTTCCGGATGGAACTGGCAACCCGTCGTCCGCCCCCGGGCGATCACCGCGGGAATGCGATGTCCGCCATAAACGCAGTCGGCAAGACGATGCGCGGGATCGTCGGGAACCGCCATGAACGAATGCACGAAGTAAATCGCGTCGCCCGGCACGGTATCGGCGAGCAACGTATCCCGCCAGGGAACGTCCGCCGGCACCAGGGCATTCCAGCCGATGTGGGGGATCTTCTGCGGCAGGTTCGCCGTCGTTTGTTGCGGAATGGCGAGCACGCGCCCGGGAATGATGCCCAGGCCACGGGTGATGCCGAATTCCTCGCTTTCGTCGAGCAGCAGTTGCATGCCCAGGCAGATGCCCAGCAGCGGCGTTCCCCGGCCGGCAATCTGCTGCAGCGGCTCGACCAGGTTCCTTTCGGCCAATGCCTGCATGGCGTTACCGAAAGCGCCGACGCCCGGCAAAACCACCCGCTCGGCCTGAAGCACGACATCCGGATCGGCGGTAAGCACGACGTCGGCACCGCAGTGTTCCAAGCCCCGCTGAACGCTGAGGAGATTGCCTACGCCGTAGTCGATCACGACAATTCTTGGCTTAGCCATAGTTCCGCACTCCCAAACCCGCTGCCTGGGCAGCCGCGCGAATCTCGCCCACCGTAGCCCGCTCGTAATGCAGGACGTCGGCGATGGCTACGGCATCGGCCCCGCCATCGCGAACGACGTCGATCAGATCTTCGCTCTTTCCCATGCCGCCGCTGGCGATCACCGGGACGGAGACTTCGGCGCTAACCGCCTGGACCAGCGCGATGTCGAAACCCTTGCGCGTTCCCTCACGATCCACGGAAGTCAGCAGCACCTCGCCCGCCCCAAGCGCAACACCGCGCTTGACCCAGTCGATGACATCGAGCCCAGTGCGTTCCCGACCGTTGTCGGTATAAACCTCCCAGCGACCGTTGGCCACCGACTTGGCTTCGATCGACAGGACCATGCACTGGCTGCCGAAGCGTCGGGCAATGTCGGTGATCAGTTGCGGGTTGGCAACTGCCGCGGTGTTGACCGCAACCTTGTCGGCGCCGGCCCGAAGAATGCTGGTGGCATCTTCAACGGAACGAATCCCGCCGCCGACCGTCATCGGCACGAAGATGTCCCGCGCCGCAGTGCTGACGATATCCGCCAGGTGATTCCGGCCGTACAGGCTGGCCACGCAGTCCATGTAGAGCAGTTCGTCGATACCCTGCTGGTAGTAGCGCAGGGCGTGCTCCCCGGGCGAGCCGACCACCCGGAGTCCTTCCAGGTGGATGCCCTTGATCAGGTTGGGGCCCTTGATGTCGAGCCGCGCTATCAGTCTAACGTTACGCACGGTCGGCCTCAGGGAGCATCGTGCCAGACCGCATGGCGCAGCTTCCATTCGCCATGCTCGTGGTACCAGAGGTGCGGCGACCGGAAATGATCAGTCAGTCGGTCGAAATACTTACGATCCATGAGCGGTTGCTCGAACATCTTGCTGGCAATCGGAAACTCCTTTTCGGACAGGGTCAGATAGGAGAACAGTTCGTCGGCAAAACGCTCCGGAAACTCAAGGTCGAAACGCTTGACCAGGGCCACGCCCTCGTCCCGGAGAATGTCGCCGGAACGGATTTCCTGGGCCGCATCATAGGTTGCGCGACCGATGCCGAACTTGATCCCGGTGGTGTAGTAGTGGAGGTCGTCGATACGGTCGTCAATACTGTTGTACTTGGAATAGGTCCCCGGCGTACGCTCCGGCGAAGCCTGGAAGCCCCCGTGTTCGACGGCGTAGTAATAGCAGGATTGCGGATGCCACTTCAGGTAATAGCCCAGGTAGTGGACCTCGACGTTACGCTCGGCAATCCGGTTCGGATCGGCGGGAAGATAGGGCTGCAGATCGTTCTGATCGACACCGAACTGCGATTTCAAATCGCTGACCGAAACGCCGCCCAGGTAAATCTTCGATTGATCGTCCGTGGTGAAGTAGGACCAGTCGCGCTTGGCCGAGTCGGTATCACCAATCGGATTGCCGTATTCCGCCTCGTTCTCGCCGTAGAAAACCAGGGGAATGTTGAACAGCAGGGCCATTTTTGGCGCCAGGGACTTCTGCCCGAACATGAAGGCCTGGAAGGGATGGAACAGCAACTCCGTAGACAGGCGCGTGAGCAGACGGTGCACGCGACCGTTCGGGGTCATCAGGTAGTTGTCGTGGCCGGCATGAATCCAGGACTGGAAGTTCTTCCATCCCCAATCGGTGTAGACATGGGGCGCCCAGGTGACGGTCAGCGGGTGCATGCCGTACTTGGTCTTGAGGATGTGCGAGGCGTAGAAACTGTCCTTGCCCCCGGATCCGGGCACGATGCAATCGTAGGAGCCATCGTGCTTGCGGTGCTTGTCGCACAGCTCACGCAACATCCGTTCGCGCTCTTCCCAATCGATGGTGCGCTTTTTCTTCTCGGCAAAATTGCAGGCATCGCAAACGCCATGCTCATCGAAATGGATGGTCGCCTTCTTGGAGTCCTTGGTGTGCTTGTACTCCACCGCCGAGTTGGGGCGCTGATTGGAAATGATACATTTCTTGCAATACGCGACCTCGCTGGGCAGGCCGTACAAGGGCTGCGGTTCGGGGTTGTCCTTGGCGAAAGGCGCCAGGTCGACGGGCGAGGGATACTTGATCTTGTCCATGATGATCCGATTAGGTTGAATTTGCTTTTTCGGCGTTGGCGCGACTGAGATCGTCCGGCCGTCCGACATCGAGCCAGGGCTCGTGCATCGGGAAGGCCACTGTGCGCTGGCCTTCATCGTGCAGTTGTTCGAACAGGCTGGGCATGTCCAGCGGCGTATTGGGTTTGACGTGGGCCAGCACCTGCGGGCTCAGCGCGTAAATGCCGGCGTTGATGTGGGTGCGATTGACCGGTTTTTCCTCGAAGCCGACGATGTCGACACCGTTGGTCTGGACCACGCCGAAGGGATGCTGCCACTCGTAGAGGCGCACCGCCATGGTGGCGGCGGCGCCGTGCCGGACGTGAAAATCGAGCACCTCGCCGTAACGGATGTCGGACAGCACATCGCCGTTGGTCACGACGAAAGGCAGGGACGGTTGCGGGTCGAGCAGGCCCAGCGCGCCGGCCGTGCCCAGCGGGGAATTCTCGCGCAGGTAGTCGATACGCACCTGCCAGCGCGAGCCGTCGCCGAAGTAATCCTCGATGACGTGGCCTAGATACATCACGGCCAGCACGAAGTGACGGAAGCCCTCAGCGCGGGCGCGCTCGATGATGTGTTCGAGCATCGGCTTGCCGGCGACCGGCAGCATCGGCTTCGGACAGGTTTCGGTGTGCGGACGCAGGCGCTTGCCCAGACCGCCGGCCATGATCACCAGGGTGTTGGGACGAAGTTCGCCCGGTGTATCGTCATCCCACAACTGCAGGCCGACCACGCAATGGGCATTGTCGACCACGGGAAGCTGGCGCAGCTTGTTGGCACGCATCAGATGCACAACCATATCCCGCCCCATTTCCGGCGGCACGACCAGCGAGTTGGCCCGCATCACAGTGGTGACCGGAGAATCGATCTGGACCCCGCGGAGCAGGCCGCGGCGGATGTCGCCGTCGGTGACCGTGCCCAGCAATCTGCCGCCTTCGTCGACCACGAGCACGATCTGCAGCCCGCTCTCGTTCAGGTTGGCGATGACGTCACGAATGAGCCGGTCCGGTGACAGCAGCGTCTTGCGCCAGAGGTGTTCGGGCAGACTCATGAAACTTCGCCCCCCGCGACCGTCGGCAGGTCATAAAACGTCTTCTTCACCAGTTCATCCAGTTCCAGTCGCTTGATTTCGGCAACGATGCGCGTACTCGCGCCGCCGTTCCCGTAAGGATTGACCACATTGTAAAGCTTGCCCCGGTATTCGGCCGAAAACAGCGTCGCAAGGGCCTCGCCGATGGCCTTGCGGTCGACCTCGCTGTTGATCACGCTGCTGGCCTGGGCCCGCCCCTGCTGGCGGCTGCCGATGTTGACCGTGCCGACGTGAAACGATGGCGCTTCGAGCAAACCGCTGGAGGAATTGCCGACCACACCGTCAACCAGGGCCATGCAGGACAGATAGCGCTGCTGGCCCAGCGAGGCGAATGCCCGAGCGTTGCTGCGCCCGGCGACGAAAGCCTGGACCTGGCGCGTGAGTTCCCGCCCGCCGGCATCGGCGTTGGGCAAGGTGAACAGCAGACCGACATCGTCCAGCGGCGCCAGCGCCGCCAGCAATTCGGCCATCTGCCCCGCCGGTGAGGCGGCATCGAGCGTCGCCGGATGAAAGGTCACCAGCAGGTTGCGCTCGCGGAAGCGGAAATCCAGCGAGGCCTCAAGTGCCTCGCGGGACAGGCGGGGCTGGCGCATGATCGCGTCGACCCCCAGGCCGCCGACGCAATGCACCCGGGCCGGCGTCTCGCCAAGCTGGATGACGCGCTGCCGATAGGCTTCGGTGGCGACAAAGTGGACCTGGGACATTTTGGTGATCGCGTGACGGATGGCATCGTCGACCGCCCCCTCGGTGAGTTCGCCACCGTGCAGGTGGGCCACCGGAATACGCGCGACCAGCGCGGCACTGACCGCAGCAAGTATCTCGAAACGGTCGCCGAGCACGACCACCAGATCGGGCGACAGCGACTGAAAGGCATCGGCGAATCCGATCACCCCGAGGCCGATCGATTTCCCGATCGCCGACGGGGTATCCCCGCTGAGCAGCATTTCCACCTTGCGGTCGATGACGAAGCCGTCCGCTTCGATTTCGCGGTAGGTTTCGCCAAACTCCGGCGCCAGATGCATGCAGGTGGCGATGACTTGCAGCAACAGCTCGGGATCATCGGCGATGTCCCGCATCAACCAACGCAGCAGGCCGTATTCGGCGCGCGTTCCGGTAACGACACAGATGCGGCGCATCACGGCTCGATCTGTTCGTCGGGCGCGAAGTCCCGCGCCGCCGGGCGGCCCAGCCACTCGTCGAGACGCATCGGCGAAATGCCGGTTCCCGGGCGCTTGGCCACCAGATTCTCCTCCGAGAACAACTCGCCCTTGGCAATTGCCCGGGCCGCCACCAGCGACTTGCGCGCCACCAGGCGGTTTTTCTCCTCGCTGGCCGACGGGCGCTTGACGCCGTCCCCGAGCGCAAGTTCGATGTTGCGGATGGAGCTGACCATGCGCGCCAGTTCGTCGGGCTCGATACTGGCCCGATGATCCGGGCCGGGCAAGCTGCGGTCGAGGGTGAAGTGCTTTTCGATGACGCAGGCGCCCAGGGCGACCGCAGCAATGGCGACCTCGATGCCCTCGGTGTGGTCCGAATAGCCGACCCGAACCCCGAAAGCCCGGGCCACTGCCGGCATGGCCAGCAGGTTAACCTCGGCCATCGGTGCCGGGTACTCGGTGCTGCAATGGAGCACGGTGATCCGGTCGCGCGGGGTACCCGCCGCCTCGAGCACGGCCAGCGCAGCCTCGATGTCGCCCAGAGTGGCCATGCCGGTCGACAGGATCACCGGCTTGCCGTAGCTGCCCACCTTGCGCAGGTAGGGCAAGTTGGTGATTTCCCCCGAGGGCACCTTGATGCGCGCCATGCCAAGCCCCATCAGGTAGTCGAGGCTGTCCAGGTCGAAGGCGGTCGAGAAGAACTCGATGCCGCGCCGGGCTGCATGGGCGATGAGTTGCTCGTGCATGACCGCGCTCAGTTCGAGGCGCTTCAGCATGTCGCGCTGCGACTCATCTGCCGCCGTCGTCTTCGTCTGATAGTCGGCCTTGCGCGCGCTGCCGGTGACCAGTCGGTCGGCGTCGAAAGTCTGGAACTTGACCAGATCGGCACCGGCATCCGCCGCAGCGTCGATCAGCGCACATGCCATGGACATGTCGCCGTTATGGTTGACGCCTGCCTCGGCGATGATCAGGGTTTTCAATCTCAGCCCTTTTTCCGGTGAAATCAGATGTTGTAGCGACCGGCCTTGTAACCCGCCAGATTGTTCTGGTCGAGGAACCATTGAACGGTTTCACCGAGCCCCTTGCGGAAGCCGTCCAGCCCGCCATAGGCGGGACGCCAGCCGAACAGCTCATGCGCCTTCCGGTTGTCCGCCCATAGCCGCTCGACTTCGCTCTTGCCGGGGCGCAGGCGCACGGCGTCGGTCTCGATGTCGATCTCGGCGCCCATGACTTCGGCGATCGTCCTGACGGTATCGCCGATCGAGATTTCGAAATTCGAACCGAAATTCACCACTTCACCCAAACCGCGTTCGCTCTTCAGTGCGGCGATGAAGGCCGCGGCCGTATCGGCAACGTAGTTGAAGTCGCGGGTCGGATGCAGCGCACCGAGTTTCAGATGGCGCACGCCGCTGGCAATCTGGGTAATGATCGTCGGGATCACCGCCCTGGCCGACTGGCGCGGCCCATAGGTGTTGAAGGGGCGGGCGATGACCACCGGCAGGTCGAAGGAAGCGTAGAAGGAATAGGCAAGCTGATCGGCGCCGATCTTCGACGCCGAGTAAGGCGATTGCCCCTGCAAGGGGTGCTCTTCGGTGATCGGCACGAAGCGCGCCGTGCCGTACACCTCGCTGGTCGAGGTATGAATCACCCGGGAAACGCCAAGCTCCCTGGCCGCCTGGAGGACGTTCAGGGTGCCCTTGATGTTGGTATCGACGTAGGTATCGGGCGAATGATAGGAGTACGGAATGGCGATCAACGCCGCCAGGTGCAGGACCGCATCGCAGCCTTGCATGGCGGTGCGCACCCCGTGCGGATCCCGTATATCGCCGGCAAACACATCGATGGCCGACTTGATCTCGGCGGGGGAATGATCCAGCCAGCCCCAGGAGCCGAACGAGTTGTACAGGACGAAGGCACGCACGTCATAACCCTGACGAACCAGGGCTTCCGTCAAGTGCGAACCGATGAATCCATCGGCACCTGTCACCAAAACCTTCATAGAGACCAATCCGTTCTATTGCCTACCCCGGCGTCAAGAAAGCATCCCGCCCCCGGGGACGGGCACGGCAAGTCCGGGAAGATGCCAGCCCGACGAGAGGCGGCTTCCGACATCCAAATACACGAAGATAGCGCAGGCAAGCGTTTCATCCAGTCAGAAATTCAGCCCATGCACGAGAAACGACCCACCAGGAAAAGCGCTCGCCCATCAATGACGATCAACGCCAAGCTAGCCTGCAAACCCGATCCGGAGCGTAGCAAAAGCCGGGGCAAGCCCCGGATTTGGCGCGGATTATGCCACACAGCAGGCGCTTTATAAATTACCCGCCCCCAGTCAGCGAGCCTGCGCCGAACTTTCCGCGCCCGGCGTCCGGACGATGAAGACAGCGTCGCCATTCGGGTGGGAGAAACGCTGCACAATCTGCAGTTCGTTGTCTGCCAGCCATTGTTCAAACCCCTTGTCCTTGCGCGAAACCTCCAGGACCAGGAAGTCGTAACGCCCGGCCTTGAGCAAGCCGGTCAGCTCCTCCCGATCATCGGTATACCAACGCCGCATTGGGCGCCAACCGGAGTAGTACAAGGTACGCCCGCTGTCGATGTAAACCCGTGGCGTATCCTGAACATTGGCCGCAAGCCAGTTTCCCGCCTCGACAAAATGCTGCTTGGCCGGCCCGGTGGAAACCACATTGGTGAACATCAGCACCGTCAGCAAGGCGAGCAGTGGAATCTTCCAGCGCGGCCTGTCACTGACGAAACGCCAGATGCCGTAGCCGATCACGGGGGCTGCAAAAAGATACAGCAAAGCGAGATAGCGTCCGGCCAGAAACTGCATTCCCACGACAAAAATCGACAGCACCAGAACGTGCGCCGCAAAAGCGTAGGACAGGAGCGAGTTTCTCTTGAGCGCATCGCCCAGACGGCCAGCGAAAGCCAAAAAGAACAACGGAAGAAGGAATACGCCCAGCTTCGCCAGGAAACGCTCTGGAATGATCGCCACAGACCCCCAGATCAGGATGCCCCTCACCTGCTCGCTGGCATACGCTGGAAGAACGGCCGATACAGCCGCAACCTTCAACTCCAGTTCGCGCCAGCCGAAGCGCACCACGTCGCTGGACAGACGGCTTTTTTCGTAAAGCGGACTGTTGAAGAAATAAACCAGGAAAACCGCAGCGATGGCGCAGGCCGGACCCGCAATCATCAACACCCGACGCAGACGCTCGCCCGCCGGAGACGCAAAAGCTTGCCAAAGCACGATGGCCAGGTAGAAAGCCATGGCCTCCGGCCGAAACAGGGCAGCAAGCAGCAGACTGGGCAGAATCAGCTGAGCCGTAAGCCAGCCGGGGTTTTCATCGAAACGGACCGCCAGCCACAAGGCCAGCATGGAAAAAAACCAGGCGCCGTACTCGCGCAACAACTCGTTCCGGTACTCGTTCAGCCCGGGCAGCGCCAGAACGACCAGCGCGACAAACCAGACCGCCTCGGGAAAGCGGCGGCGCGCAATATCGACGAGAAGGGCACAGACCCCGCCCATGAACAGCGCGTTGAGCAGATAACCCGCTTGCTCCAGCCCAAGCCCGGTCAATTGCGCCAGGCTGGCGAAGGCAATCGGGAAGAATGGCCAGTAAAAATTCGCCAGCGCCGCAGAAAAACCACCCTCGAGAAAAATCCGGGCGGCTTCGACGTACAGAATGCCGTCGCGGTTTATCAGGCTCCCCGACCACGCCAGCAAGGACAGGAGCAGACTGATTACGAATGTGACTAATACAGGACGGCACCTGAGCCAAGCGACAAGCCCCTGCAAATTACACCCGCTCGGCCTGAAAGACATCCTTCATCCCGGCAAACGGAACGCCCAGTGCATCCTTGCCGGAAACTAGCGGCGGCGCCGACAAGGGCCACTCGACGCCGATGTCCGGATCGTCCCAGCGTATGCAGCGCTCATGCTCGGGCGAATAATAGTCGGTGGTCTTGTACAGGAACTCGGCGCTGTCGCTGAGGGTAAGGAAGCCATGCGCGAATCCCGGCGGAATCCAGAGCTGTTTCTTGTTGTCTGCCGACAGCACCTCGCCGACCCACTGACCGAAGGTCGGTGAGCCGACGCGAAGATCGACGACCACGTCAAAAACCTCGCCCCGAACAACGCGCACCAGTTTGCCCTGGGCTTTCGGCGAAACCTGATAGTGCAAGCCGCGCAGCACGTTGCGGGCGCTTTTCGAATGATTGTCCTGCACGAATTCAACGCGCCCGCCCAGCATCTCATCAAAGACGCGCTGATTGAAACTCTCGAAGAAAAACCCACGATCGTCGCCAAATACGCGGGGCTCAATGAGCAAAACCCCGCCGAGCTTGGTCGAAGTGACCTTCATTAAAACACCTGTTCCTTGAGCAAGCCTGCCAGATACTGCCCATAGGGATTCTTCAGCATCGGCTGGGCCAGCTTTTCCAGTTGCGCTGCATCGACCCAGCCCTTGCGGTAAGCAATTTCCTCCGGACAGGCGATCTTCAGCCCCTGACGTTTCTCGATGGTGGCAATGAACTGGCTGGCATCGAGCAGGCTCTCGTGGGTACCCGTATCGAGCCAGGCATGACCGCGGCCCATAACCTGGACGCTGAGCTGGTCGAGGTCGAGGTAGAGGCGGTTGATGTCGGTGATTTCCAGTTCGCCGCGCGGCGACGGCTTGAGGTCGCGGGCCATGTCCAGCACCTGGTTGTCGTAGAAATAGAGGCCGGTGACGGCATAGTTCGACTTCGGCTGCTTCGGCTTTTCCTCGAGGCTTACCGCGCGCCCGCTGGCATCGAATTCGACCACACCGTAGCGCTCGGGATCGTGCACGTGATAGGCGAACACGGTGGCACCCTCGGTTTTGGCGTCGGCGGCAGCCAGGTCATTGGCGAACTCATGGCCGTAGAAGATGTTGTCGCCGAGCACCAGCGCCGAATCGCCATTGCCGACAAACTCGCGACCGATGATGAAAGCCTGGGCCAGACCGTCCGGGCTGGGCTGGATGGCGTATTGCAGGTTCACGCCCCACTGGCTGCCATCGCCGAGCAGTTGCTGGAAACGCGGCGTGTCCTGCGGCGTCGAGATGATCAGGATATCCCGGATCCCCGCCAGCATCAGCGTGCTCAGCGGATAGTAGATCATCGGCTTGTCGTGGATCGGCAGCAATTGCTTGGACACCGCGAGCGTGACCGGATACAGACGGGTGCCGGAACCACCGGCCAGGATGATGCCTTTACGCTGACTCATGCGCCTTCTCCATAGTGTTTGCCCAGCCACTCGCGATAAGCGCCGCTGGTGACGTTTTTAACCCAGGCCTGGTTGTCCAGATACCATTGCACCGTCTTGCGGATACCGGTCTCGAAGGTCTCGGCCGGCTTCCAGCCCAGTTCGCGTTCCAGCTTCGTCGCATCGATGGCGTAGCGGCGATCATGCCCCGGCCGGTCGGTCACGAAGGTGATCTGCTCCTTGTATGACTTGCCGTCGGCACGCGGGCTCAGTTCGTCGAGGATCGCACACAGGGTATGCACAACCTCCAGATTGGCCTTTTCGTTCCAGCCACCAACGTTGTACACCTCGCCCAGCCTGCCGGCTTCGAGCACGCGGCGAATCGCACTGCAATGATCCTTGACGTACAGCCAGTCGCGAATCTGCTGGCCGTCGCCGTAGATCGGCAGCGGCTTGCCGGCCAGCGCATTGTGAATGCACAGCGGAATCAGCTTTTCCGGGAAATGATAGGGGCCGTAGTTGTTCGAGCAGTTGGTGGTCAGCACCGGCAGCCCGTAGGTGTGGTGATAGGCGCGCACCAGGTGGTCGGAGGCTGCCTTGCTCGCCGAGTACGGGCTGTTCGGCTCGTAGCGGTTGCTCTCGGTGAATGCCGGATCGTCCTTGGCCAGCGAGCCGTACACCTCGTCGGTCGACACGTGCAGGAAACGGAAAGCCGCCTTCTCTTCCGCACTCAATCCGCCGAAATGCGCACGCACCGCTTCCAGCAGGCGGAAAGTACCGACGATATTGGTCTGGATGAAATCTTCCGGACCGTGGATGCTGCGATCGACGTGCGATTCGGCAGCAAAATTGACCACCGCCCGCGGCTTGTGCTCGGCCAGCAGCTTGGCAACCAGGTCGAAATCGCCGATCCCGCCGCGAACGAACACATGCGCCGGATTCCCGTCGAGCGCCACCAGGTTTTCCAGGTTGCCCGCATAAGTCAGGGCATCAAGATTGATGACCGGTTCGTCGCTTTGCGCGCACCAGTCAAGAACGAAATTACTGCCGATGAAACCGGCGCCGCCAGTGA
>DILW01000169.1 GCA_002425245.1 Betaproteobacteria bacterium UBA5582
GTGCTGTGAGACGTGGTCTCTATACGTACGTTTCACTGCCGAGGATTCTACTTAATTTATCTTTTTTTTTTTTTTTTTTTTTTTTTTTTTAAAAACTCCCCCCCCCCCTCTCTCCTCCCTCCCCCCCCCCCCCCCGCCTTCCCCCGCCACAGGACCACGCATGAAACTCCAGCACCTCGCCATCGGCGACCGCTTCGAATACGACGGGAAAATTTTCGTCAAGACCGGCCCGCTGACCGCTTCTTCGGACCAGGGCGGGCAGCAGATCATTCCCCGTTACGCCGTGCTCAAGCCGCTCGACCAGCCGGCGTCGGGGAACAAGACAGCCGGCCGTGACCGGGTAAACAAGGCGGCGGTGCTCGCCGCTTTCGACCGCTTCTACCGGACCAGCGAACGGCTCTGCGACACTGGCGCACAGGCCGAGCTGGCGCGGGCACGCAGCGAATTCCTGAAAATATTCGAGTGATCAGGTCGGCAGGTCGACACCCTTGAGCTTGCGGTACATGTCGACCGCGTAGGAGTCGGTCATGCCGGCGACGAAATCGGCCACCTGCAGCAGGCGCACGTAGGGATCGGCATCTGGCTTGCCGTCGTGGCCGAGGAATTGCGCCGGCAGCAGCCTGAGCAGCATGCGTTCGCGCTGGGTCATGCGCGTACCGGGCGCATCGGCGGCCGCCTCGACGGCGTTGCTGAACAAGGCGAGCAAGGCGCCGAGCACCTCGAAACCGGCGGTTTCGATTTCCAGCGCCGGCCGCGCCGTGTAGATGGTTTCCTTGGCCACCCGCAACACCGCCTGCAGCGGCACGCCGACCGGCGACTGGTCGAGCAGTTCCTCGTCGAAACTGCCGTCGAGGATGGCCGCCTCGTTTTCCAGGAAGACCGCCGCCGCGCTCTCCAGCAGCCGGCCAATGGCCTTGGCGCGCAGGTATTCCAGCCTTTCCTTGGGATCCTGCAGGCGGTCGAGCCGGCCGCCGTTGACCGTTGATCCGGCCAGGTCGGCGAGCAGGCATTCGGCGTCCTTGTAGGGCACGAAGCCGAGCCGGGCGGCGTCTTCGAGATCGACGATCAGGTAGCAGGTGTCGTCGGCAACCTCGACCAGGAAGGCCAGCGGATGGCGGCGCCAGGCGGTGCCTGGGATGCGTTCGACCAGGCCGGTGGAAGCGGCGACGCGGGCAAAGTTGTCGGCGTCCTGCTGGAAGAAGCCGAATTTCTTGCCGCTCTTGCCGTCCAGTTCGCTATCGACGGCGGAAGGCCGCGGATATTTGGTAAAGGTGGCCAGCACCGCGCTGGTCAGCTGCAGGCCGCCGGGATTGGCCGGACTCTGCAGGCGGGAAACGATGCGGAAACCCTGAGCGTTGCCCTCGTAGCGCTCGAAATCCGCACGCTGCGCGGCGCTGAAATCATGGCGTTCGAGCAGGCCGGAAACACGGAACCACTCGCGGATCGCATCCTCGCCGGCATGGCCGAACGGCGGGTTGCCGATATCGTGCGCCAGACAGGCGGCGGCGACGATGGCGCCGAAATCCCCCGATTCGACATCCTTCAGCCCATGCCGGGCAATGATCTCGCGGCCGACCACGGCACCCAGCGAACGGCCGACGCAACTGGCCTCCAGGCTGTGCGTCAGGCGGGTGCGCACGTAATCGCTCTTCGACAGCGGGAAAACCTGGGTCTTGTCCTTCATCCGGCGGAAGGCCGAAGTGAACACGATGCGGTCGTAATCCTGCTGGAAGGCGGTGCGCTCCGCCGTGCCCGGCGCCTTGCCAGCGCCCAGGCGCTCACTGGAGAGCAGTTTTTCCCAGATTTTCTTCTTGCCCATGTGGCGTCCGTCGTCATTGACCATGGGCGCCGAGTTTACTCCGCTTCGAGCAAGGCCCGCACATGATCGGGCAAGGGCACGGATTTTCCGGTCTGCGTATTCATCCACACCACCTTGGCCGCACCTTCGGCGTACAACTCGCCGTCGATCAGCATGTCGACATAGGTCTGGCAACTGGAGCGGCCGACTGCGCCGACATGGGTGCGCACCTCGACGGTGCCCGGATAGTTCATCGGCTTGAGGAAGGTACAGGCGGCATTGACGATCACCGGACCATCGCCGCCGGGGCGGACCATGACCTTCATGTCCTCGATCCATTCGACCCGTGCCTGCTCCATGAAGCGGAAATAGACGGTGTTGTTGACGTGCCCGTAGGCGTCCATGTCGCCCCAGCGGATGGGCATGCGGGTGGTGTGGATGAGTTTTTTGCGATGGTCCATGAAACGATCGTTTGAAAAATGGTTGAAGAAAGGTTTTCCATACTGTAGCGTATTGAAAAAACACCGACAACAAACCGAGGAGACAAAGATGGAACGCGAAGCGATGGAATTCGACGCGGTCGTCGTCGGCGGAGGTCCCGCCGGCCTGGCCGCAGCCATCCGCCTGAAGCAACTGGCGGCGGCAAACAATCAGGAAATCTCGGTCTGCCTGATCGAGAAAGGTGCCGAGATCGGTGCCCATATCCTCTCCGGCGCGGTCATGGACCCGCGCGCCCTCGACGAGCTGCTGCCCGACTGGAAAACGACTGGCGCGCCGCTCAACGCCCCGGTCAGCGAGGATCGTTTCCTGATCCTGTCGGAAACAGGCGCGACGCAAGTGCCGAACGCCCTGCTCCCCGGCTGCTTCCACAACGAGGGTAATTACGTCATCTCGCTTGGCAACCTCTGCCGCTGGCTGGGCGAACAGGCTGAGGCGCTCGGCGTCGAAATCTACCCCGGTTTTGCCGGCAGCGAAGTGCTGTTCGACGAGAACGGCGCGGTCAAGGGCGTGGCCACCGGCGACATGGGCCGCCTGCACGACGGGTCGGAAGGCCCGAACTTCCAGCCGGGGATGGAGCTGCACGGCAAATACACCTTCTTCGCCGAAGGCTGCCGCGGCCACCTCGGCAAGCAGTTGATCGCCCATTTCGCGCTCGACCGCGACGCCGACCCGCAGACCTACGGCATCGGCCTCAAGGAACTCTGGGAAATCGACCCGGCCAAACACCAGAGCGGCCTGGTCATCCACAGCGGCGGCTGGCCGATGCAGCCCGATACTTACGGCGGCGGCTTCCTTTACCACCTGGAGAACAACCAGATCGCCATCGGTTTCGTCGTCGGCCTCGGCTACGAAAACCCGCACCTGTCGCCCTACGAGGAATTCCAGCGCTTCAAGACGCATCCGGAAATCCGCAAGTTCCTGGAAGGTGGCAAGCGCGTCGCCTACGGCGCCCGGGCGCTGACCGCCGGCGGCCTGCAGTCGCTACCGAAAACCACCTTCCCCGGCGGCGTCCTGATCGGCGACGACGCGGGTTTTCTCAACGCTGCCCGCATCAAGGGTTCGCACTGCGCGATCAAGACCGGGGCGCTGGCCGCCGAAGCCTGCTTCGAGGCACTGGCCGGCAACCGTCAGCGCGACGAACTGGTCGCCTACCCGGAAGCCTTCCGGCAAAGCTGGCTGTACGAAGAACTGCACCGCGCCCGCAACTTCAAGCCGTGGATGAGTAAAGGCCTGTGGCTGGGTTCGCTGATGTTCGGCATCGACCAGTTGCTGCTGCGCGGCAAGGCGCCATGGACCCTGCGCCACACCACGCCCGACCACGCCAAGCTGAAACCGGCCGCCGACTGCCCGAAAATCGTCTACCCGAAACCGGATGGCGTCATCACCTTCGACCGCCTGTCCTCGGTTTTTCTTTCCAGCACCAACCATGAGGAAGATCAGCCCTGCCACCTGACGCTGAAGGACGCCGCCGTGCCCATCACCGTCAATCTGGCGACCTACGATGCACCCGAACAGCGCTACTGCCCGGCCGGCGTCTACGAGATCCTGAACGACGAAAACGGCGCCCCTCGCCTGCAGATCAACGCGCAGAACTGCGTGCACTGCAAGACCTGCGACATCAAGGATCCGACCCAGAACATCGAGTGGGTCGTACCGCAAGGCGGCGAAGGACCGACCTACCCGAACATGTAGGCGTTATAACCGGGCTTTTCTCGGTTTATAATCTCGCGGCTAAACCCCTTAGGGAGAACAAACACATGGGCTTTCTCGCCGACAAGAAGATTCTGATCACCGGGCTGCTGTCCAAGCATTCCATTGCCTACGGCATTGCCAAGGCCTGCCACCGCGAAGGCGCCCAGCTGGCGTTCACCTACCAGAACGAACGCTTCGAAGACCGCATCAAGAAATTCGCTGCCGAATTCGACAGCGACATCACCATTCCTCTCGACGTCACCAGCGACGAGCAGATCAACAATGTCTTCGTCGAACTCGGCAAGCGCTGGGACGGCCTCGACGGTCTCGTCCATTCGATCGCCTACGCGCCGACTGAAGCCATTGAGGGCGACTTCCTTGACGGCATCACCCGCGACGCTTTCCGCATCGCCCACGAGATTTCCTCGTACAGCTACCCGGCGCTGGTCAAGGCCGCCCGGCCGATGATGCGCGGCCGCAAGAGCTCGGCGCTGGCGCTGTCCTACCTGGGCGCCGAACGGACCATGCCGAACTACAACACCATGGGCCTGGCCAAGGCCAGCCTCGAAGCCGCCACGCGCTACCTGGCCTTCTGCCTCGGCCCCGAAGGCATCCGCGCCAACGCCATCTCGGCCGGTCCGATCAAGACCCTGGCCGCTTCCGGTATCGGCAACTTCGGCAAGCTGCTCGCCTACAACTCGCACAACGCCCCGCTGCGCCGCAACGTGACCATCGAGGAAGTCGGCAATGCCGCCGCCTTCATGTTGTCCGATCTGGCCAGCGGCATCACCGGCGAAATCACCTACGTCGATGGCGGCATGAACACCGTCGCCCTGGGCAACGCCGAGCCGCTGCCGGCCTGACCGGATTGCGGTCGAGCCGCAAGCACGCCATGCAACGCCGACCCGGCATGTCCCGGTCGGCGTTTTTCTTTGGCCCAAGGATTTCCTGATGCGCCTGCTGCCCAGCTGGGCCAGCCCCTATCCTCGCCAGCACCTGGCCAGCGACGTGCTGGCCGGCATCATCGTCACCATCCTGGTCATCCCGCAGAGCCTGGCCTACGCGCTGCTCGCCGGCCTGCCGCCACAGGCCGGACTGTACGTCTCGATCCTGCCGGTGCTCGCCTACGCGTTGTTCGGCAGCAGCATGATCCAGGCGGTGGGCCCGGTGGCGATCACCGCGATCATGACCTACTCGGTGCTGACACCGATTGCAGCGCCGGGTTCGCCAGCCTATATCGGCCTGGCTGCCGTGCTGGCGCTGGGTTCGGGCTTGCTGCTGGTGGCCTGCGGCCTGCTGCGCCTGGGCTTCCTGGCCAATCTGCTGAGCCGCCCGGTGATCGCCGGCTTCATCTCCGGTTCGGCCGTGCTCATCGTGTTCAGCCAGTTGAAGCATTTCTTCGGCATCCAGCCGGCCGGTAGCGACGCTGCCACGGTTCTGCGTGCCCTAGTCGATGGCGGGCATCTGGAAATGGCCAGCCTGATCGGTCTGCTCGCTGTCCTCGCTCTCGCTTTCGCCCGTCTGTGGCTGGCCGGGCTGCTCGGACGGATCGGCCTGAAACAGGCGGCCGCCGCCTTCGTCGTCCGCCTGTTTCCGCTGCTGGTGGTGTTGACCGGCACCCTGGCGGTAATCGTCTGGGATCTCGACCGGACTCACGGCGTCGCCGTCGTCGGCCGCATCGCTGAAGGCCTGCCCGGGCTGGTACCGTTCATGCCGGCAGCGGCCGAAATACGGCAACTCGCCCTACCCATCCTGCTGGTGGCCTTGATCGGCATGGTCCAGAACATTTCCATGGGCCAGGCCCTGGCCATCCGCCGCCGCGAACGGCTCGACGCCAATGCCGAACTGCTCGGCCTGGGCAGCGCCAACGTGGTCGCCGCCTTCTCCGGCGGCATGCCGGTCGGCGGTGGCGTATCCCGCACCGCCGTGAACGTCGCCGCGGGCGCACAAACGCCCCTGGCCAGCATTGTTTCGGCCGCGGCCATGCTCGTTGTCGTCGCCGGCGCCGCGCCCCTGTTCGCCCGCCTGCCGCTGGCCGTACTCGCCGCCAGCATCATCGTTGCCGCCGTCAGCATGATCGACCTGCGCACCCTGCGTCAGGCCTGGCAGTACGACCGGGCCGACGGACTTGCCGCCTGGGGAACCGCGGTCGGTGTCTTCCTGCTCGGCCTGGAAGCCGGCATCGGGCTGGGCATCCTGTTCTCGCTGGCGACCCTGCTCTATCGTGCCAGTACGCCTCACATCGCGGTTCTCGGGCGAATTCCCGACAGCGAGCATTTCCGCAATGTCGACCGCCATGCGGTTGAAACCCTGCCCGGCGTCCTGTTCCTGCGTATCGACGAGAGCCTGTTCTTCGGCAACCTGTACGCGCTCGAATCGCGACTGGCGAGCGAACTGGAAAAAGCCGGCGACACCCGGCACGTGGTCCTGATCATGAACGCAGTCAATCGCGTCGACGCGACCGCCATGGAGGTCCTCAACGACCTCAACCGCGACCTCGGCGGTCGCGGCATCGCCCTGCATTTCGCCGAAGTGAAGGGGCCGGTGCAGGACCGGCTGATCGGCACGCCCTTGTGGCAGAGCCTGTCGGGGCAGGTATTCCTGTCGGTGAACGACGCCTACGAAAACCTGTCCCGGACCAGTGCGGAATGAATCTCAGCGCTCGGCGCCGTTGAGCGCCTTGTCGTTGATTTCGACCTTGTAGCGGCCGCGCAGGGCATCCAGGTACATCTGCACGTCGTCCTGGGCGGCCAGCGAACGCAGTTGACCGATCAGGCCTTGACGGCGGACGTCGTCGATCTTCTCGCCGGCATCGACCTTGTTCAGGCGATACAGCGCGTAGCCGGCACCCGGAAGTTCGACGCCAACGTAACTTGGCAGCGGGCTGGTGCGCATGCGGAACACCGATTGCGCGGCCTGCGGCGGCAGCTGGCGGGCGTCCATGCGCGACACGCGATGGCTGGTGCCCCAGGCCTGCTTGTCTTCGCCGCCCTTGAGCGCGGCCAGGCGGGCTTCGCCGTCGGCCTTGGCCAGTTTCAGGGCTTCCTGATTGGCGAGCAGGTTGTCGATCGACGCCTTGACCGATTCGAAGGGCTGCAGCGCAGCCGGCTTGTACTCAACGATCCGGGCGGCGACCAGGGTATTCGGGCCGATTTCGACCGCCTCGGTGTTGCGCTTGTTCTTCACCGTATCGTCCGAGAACAGGGCTGCCAGCAGCTTTTCGTTGGCCAGCGGACCATTCGCCGGATTGGCCTGGCGACCCAGCCAGCCGCTCTGTTCGATCTTGAGCTTGAACTGATCGGCCACCGGTTGCAGGCTGTCCGACTGCTCGTAGACCATGTTGCTGAACGACTCGGCAGCTTCGGCGAACTTGCGGGCAGCGGCGGCTGCCTTCAGCTCGGCGACGATTTCGCCACGCACCTCGGCGAGCGGCTTTTCCTTGGTGGCGCGGACGGCGACCAGCTTGATGATGTGGAAACCGAAATCGGATTCGACGATGCCGGAGATTTCACCTTCCTTCAAGCCGAAGGCTGCGTCCTCGAAGGGCTTGACCATCATGCCGCGACCGAAGAAGCCGAGATCGCCGCCCTGGCTGGCCGAACCCGGATCGTCGGAGCTCTGGCGGGCCAGTTCGGCAAAAGCGGCCGGCTTCTTCTGCACTTCCTTGAGCACTTCCTCGGCCTTGGCCCGCGCCTTGTCCTTGCCCAGCTTTTCCAAACCGATCAGGATGTGGCTGGCCCGGCGCTCTTCCGGCTGCTGGTAGCGTTCCTTGTGGCCGTCGTACCAGGACTGGACTTCGGCATCGCTGACTTCGACCGCGATGTTTTCCTGGCTCAGGACCACGTATTCGGCGCGTGCCTGGTCCGGCGTCTGGAACTGCTGGCTGTTCTCGTCGTAGAACTTGCGTGCTGCATCGTCAGCCAGCTTGACCTGGGCCAGGTAATTCTTGACCGGCAGGAGCAGTTCCTGGACTTCACGCTGTTCGGTCTGCAGGGCCAGGATGCGCTCGCCGACGGAGGTCGACAGCATGCCGCTCTGGCCGATGGTGCCCGCCAGCTGCTGCAGGGTCAGATCCTGGCGGACCTGGGCTTCGAAACCGGCCGGGCTCATGCCCTGGGCGCTGAGCAGAGCCTCGTAACGCTCGCTGGAGAACTTGCCGTCCTGCTGGAAGGCCTCGATGCCGGCGATGGCGTTGCGCACCGCGTCGT
Organism: Betaproteobacteria bacterium UBA5582; assembly: GCA_002425245.1. Classification (GTDB taxonomy): domain Bacteria; phylum Pseudomonadota; class Gammaproteobacteria; order Burkholderiales; family Rhodocyclaceae; genus Azonexus. The sequence goes on from DILW01000169.1 coordinate 8,200, forward strand.
CGCTCACGAACAGGCGGCGCTTGCCGGCCTCCAGGGCGAGCAGGCGACGGTCGATGACGTCGTCGAGGATCGCCTTGCGGAATTCGGGATTGTCGAACATTTTCGGATCGACCTGGCCGAGCTGGTTGCGCAGCCGTTCCTGCTGCTCGCGCATCACTTGCTGGAACTCCTGCTGCGAGACGCCGACGCCACCGACCTTGGCGACATCGGTACCGCCACCGCCATCGCTGACGTAGGATTCAAGACCGAAGAAGGCAAACGGGAGGGCGATCAGCACCAGGAACACCTGGACGATCTTCTTGTTGTTGCGGACTGCGTCGAACATGAGCAGAGAATCCTTCGAATTCGTTCAGAACGGCAAGACGAGGCTTGCCCAAAAAGGGGCAATGATACCGTAGTTGCTCACGCCCTGCCCCCTTTCGGGAGCACTTCGGCACCACCGAAAAGCAGGCCGAGCCGCCTGATGGCATCGTCAATCTCCGGCGTGTGCGGGTTGCCGCAATTCAGGCGCAGGCAGTTGCGGTACATGCCGCTTGGCGAAAACAGCGCTCCCGGCACATAGGAAAGGTTTTCGCGCAGGGCGCGGGCGTGGAGCTGCGTGGTATCGATCCACTCTGGCAGTTCGACCCACAGCACGTAGCCGGCCTGCGGCTGGGCGATGCGGGTGCTGGCCGGAAAGTAGCGGGCAACCGCCGCCTGCATCGCCTCCACCTGATGCCGGTAGGCACGGCGCAAGCCGCGCAGGTGGCGGTCCATGGCGCCGGATTCAAGATATTCGGCGAGCACCATCTGGGTCAACGGATTGGTGCCGCCGCTGGTGATCGTCTTCTGCAGGGCCACCGCCTGCCGATAGCGCCCGGCCGCGACAAAACCGATGCGCAGCGATGGCGACAGGCACTTGGAGAAGGATGCGCAGAGCATGACATTGCCAGTCGTGTCGAAAGCCTTCAGCGGCCACGGGCGCTGCTCGGAGAAATGCAGGTCGCCGTAGATGTCGTCCTCGATCACCGGGATGCCGCGCGCCGCGGTCAGCGCCGCCAGTCGGCGTTTCTTCTCGTCGGGCATGCTGCTGCCGAGCGGATTGCTGCCGTTGGAAACCAGCAGGCAGGCGGCGATGGCGCCGTTGCGCGACGCCAGTTCGAGGGCTTCGACCGACATCCCGGTACGCGGATCGCAGGGAATTTCCAGCGCCTTCAGGCCCAGGGTTTCGAGCAGCTGCAGCATCAGGTAATAGGCCGGCGATTCGACCGCCACCGTATCGCCGGGCTTGGTCACTGCCCGCAGGCAGAGGTTGAGCGCCTCGGTGCAGGAGTTGGTGATGATGAACTCCTCCGCCGCCAGGGGTCCGCCCCAGGCCAGCGAACGCCGGACCAGCTGGCGGACCAGCGCCGGCTGATCCATGTTCACGTGGCTGTCCACCTCAAGCAGATGCGGATGCCGCCTGGCCACCCCGGCGTAGAGGCGATGCAGGGCAGCAATCGGCAACAGCGAATTGGCCGGCAAGGCCGCCGACAAAGGCGCCACGCCGGGGCGCGCGCCGGCCTGCAGGACGTGCACCAGGCGCTGTGAAATATCCACCGGCATTGGCGCATCCGGCGTTGATCGCGTCAACGGCTCGCGGCGCATGGCCGAGGCCGGCCGGACAAAATAGCCCGATTGCGGGCGGGCCTCGACCAGGCCGCGTTCTTCCAGCTGGCGCAAGGCCTGCACCACGGTGGACACCGACAGCCGTCGCTCCTGCGCCAGGCGGCGCACCGAAGGGAGGCGCTCACCGTGGGTCAGGATGCCGTTGCTGATCATGCCGGCCAGTTCGCCGGCCAGTTTCTCGTAACGAAGCGGTTCTACGCTCATGGCTCACCGATACAGTTGTCATTGAATTCAACCAGTACAGTTGTTCTTTTAACAAACTGTAGTGGTCACAATTTTATTTCTGTGTGACTGTATCAGTAATTGCGTCGCCCCTAAACTGTGCATGCATTCAGAAAGGAGATGCAGATGAAGATCGATCTAGGTGAAAGGGAATTGCAACTGCGGGAACACTGCCCGCTCCGACTGTCCGAAGCCAACGGCGTGACCGTTCGCTGCACCCGCGGCGTGCTATGGATGACGATCACCGGCGACGCCGGCGACATTCTCCTGGCCAGCGGCGAAAGCTACCGCATTCGCGGCGCCGGGCGCATCGTCATCGAAAGCATCGGCGGCGATGCGAGCGTGCGTTTCGAGCACGGCGTCAGCATTCGCCTGGCCCGCGCCATGGCCCGCATCGGCGGCAAAATGCGCCGCCTGGTGGCCACCGCCATGGCGGCGGCGCGCCTGAGCGCCTGACCGACTTCAGGTCCCGAGATAGCGGCCAGCCTTGTGGTTGGCCGCCAGCACCAGATTCAGCGCCAGGGCGCCGACGATGGACAGCGCCACGGTAAACGGATCGCGGATGTACAGGCCGGCAACCAGGATCAGCACGTCTGCCGCCATCTGCACCTTGCCCGCCGGCCAGCCGCGCGTGTTCTGCAGGTACAGCGCGAGCACGCCCAGACCGCCAAGGCTGGCCTTGTGGCGGATGATCATCAGCAAACCGACCCCGACCAGGAAACCGCCCATGACCGCCGCGAACAGTCGGTCCACGTGCGCCAGCGTGACCACCGTCGGCAACACCGCCGTATAGACCGACAGCAGGCCAACGCAGAAGAAGGTCTTCAGCGTGAATACCGTCCCCATCGCCCGCCAGGCAAAGACGTAGAACGGCAGGTTGATCAGGAACACCACCCAGGCCATCGGCCAGTCGTAGATGTAATGCACCAGGAAGGCCAGGCCGACGGTACCGCCAGTGAGCAAGCCGGCATGCTGGAACAGCATCACCGCGAAGGCGACGAACATCGGCGCCACCAACAGCGCCTGCGCGTCCTCGAACAGGCTGTGGCGGGTGACCTGCTCCGGCTTCATGCGGGCGCCACGGTTCGCGCCAGGCGACGCAGGGCCGGCGACATGGCGATGCGCCCGGCGCCGGCAAAGGCTTCGAGGTTGCTTTCGAGCTCGTCCGGGTCGTAGCAGTAATTGACCATCATCCCGAAAGACTGGGCAAAGCCCTTGGCCGAGGTGTCGGCCAGGAAGTTGAGGCGCTCGACCCGCGCACCGTTACCCAGGTGGAAACGCGATACCGGATCATAAGGCGGACCGTCCGCCTGCCCACCGCGCTTGGCATTGGCCAGATAGCGGGCAGCCAGACGGGTCAGCGGCTCGCGCAACTGGCGCAGCTGATCGCGCTCGCCGGCCCAGGCGCCACTCGTCAGTTCATCCAGGCTCAGGCCGATGCCTGCTTCCACCAGCACCTGCGGGTTGCGCCGGACCCACCCGGCCAGCGCCGGGATCGGCGACAGGGTGGCGAACTTGTCGAGTTTCGGGAAATCGCGCTTGAGATCGTCGATCACCCGCTTGAGCAGGAAACTGCCGAAGGACACGCCGCGCAAACCGACCTGGGTATTGGAAATCGAATAGAAGATGGCGGTATCGGCCTTGCGGTTGTCGAATACCGGCGCCTGCTCGTCGAGCAGCTCCTGGACATTGCCGGCCAGATGGTCGGTCAGCGCCACTTCCACGAAAATCAGCGGCTCGGCCGGCATGCGGGGATGGAAGAAGGCATACAGCCGGCGGTCGGCATCGAGGCGGTTCTTCAGGTCGGTCCAAGACTGGATCTCGTGCACCGCCTCGTATTCGATCAGCTTTTCCAGTAGCGCCGCCGGCGAATTCCAGGTCAAACGCTGCAGTTCGAGGAAGCCAACGTCGAACCACGCCGACAGCCGGGATTCCAGCTCGCGGTCGAGGACCGCCAGTTCGCGGTCGTTCTCCAGGTAGCGCAGCAGGTCGGCACGCAGGTCGACGAGGAACTTCACGCCCTGCGGAATGGCGTTGAACTGGGTCATGATGCGGATGCGCGACGAACGCATCGCCGTGCGCAGAGCCGCTTCCGCCCGCCATTGACCATCGCTGCCTACCGCCGCCTGGTAAGCCGCATGCGCCGCGGCGACCTTGGCCGGATCGGGCCCGAACTCCAGCGCGATCAGTTTGAGAAACTGCTGCCGGCCGGCGTCGTCCAGGCCCAGGTAGGTTTCGGCCAGCCGGGCGGCGCGGGCCCGCGCCGACACTTCACCCCCCTGCCCGGCCGCGCACTCGCGCAACTGGGCGCGCAGACGCTCCAGACCGCGACCGGTCAGGCGGCTCGGATTGCCGCCCGGGGTCATCAGCGAACGCAATCTGCCTACCAAACCATGATTGTTCATCAGCCTCTCTCCTTGCCGCCATTTTGCCCGAGAAGGCCGGCCACGTCAGCGTCGGCAAGCGATGCGCGGGACCGCTGGCGACTTTTGCACGCAAGCTGTCCACCCCTGCAATCGCCAGCGCGCCCCGGGCTGCTCTATCATCGTTTGACGATATTCAATTAACAAGGAGACAGCAAATGCCAGCATTTCAGGATTTCTACCCGGAGAACGTCGCCCACTGCTACGGCTGCGGCCGGCTCAACGAACACGGGCACCAGATCAAGACGCACTGGGACGGCGACGAAACCGTCACCCGTTTCACCCCGCGGCCTGAACACACCGCCATTCCCGGGTTTGTCTATGGCGGCCTGCTCGCCTCGCTGATCGACTGCCACGGTACCGGCTCGGCTGCCGCCGCCATGTACCGCGCGGAGAACCGGGCGATGGACAGCGAACCGCCGTTCCGCTTCGTCACCGCATCGCTGCATGTCGATTACCTGAAGCCCACCCCACTCGGCCCGGAACTCGAAATCCGCGGCCGGATCAAGGAAATCCGCGGGCGCAAGGTGATCGTCGAAGCCACCGTCTATGCCGAAGGCGTTGCCACTGCCCGCGGCGAAATCGTCGCCGCCCAGATGCCGCCCAGCTTCGCGGCCTGAACCCACGGCAACACATCGTTACAGACGTCCCCTGTAAAAACACGGGGGGCGTCGGCACAATGGCGGCATCCCAACTCGGACACCGCCGCCATGACCCCGGAAAACGCCATCCTCACCATCAGCCTGTTTGCCGCCTTTGCCGACGGCAGCAACGACGATCGCGAACGCGAACACATCCGCCGCTTTGCCGAATCAATGGGCGGCGATGCCCCCGAACTCCCCCGGCTCTACCAGGATGTCCTGTTCAAGCGGGTCACGCTCGACAGCGCCGTGAACGCCCTGGGCGAACTCGGGCAACGCCAGTTCGCCTACGAAATGGCCGTCTGCGTCTGCGATGCCGACGGCGTCCAGAGCACCGCCGAACAGGCTTTCCTGGCCGACCTCAAGCGCCGCCTCGGCCTTGAAGGCGATGCCGAAGTCGCCGCCTTCGCCAGCCAGGCCGACACGCTCGCCGCCACCGCTGCCGCCCCGGCAGTAGCCGCAACCGCGGCTGCCGTGGCCATGCCGACGGTCAATGAGGCCGAACTCGACAAATCCATCCTCAACTACTCCATCCTCAACGGCGCCCTCGAACTGCTGCCGCAATCCTGGGCTTCGGTGGCGATCATCCCGCTGCAGGTGAAGATGGTCTATCGCATCGGCAAAGCCTACGGCGTCGAACTCGACCAGGGTCACATCAAGGAATTCCTCGCCACCGTCGGCGTCGGCCTGACCTCGCAATACCTCGAACAATTCGGCCGCAAGCTGCTCGGTGGCCTGCTCGGCAAGATGGCCGGCAAAACCGCTGGCCGGATCGGCGGCGCCGCCACCGGCATGGCCTTCTCCTTCGCCAGCACCTATGCGCTCGGCCAGGTCGCCAAACGCTATTACGCCGGCGGCAGGCAAATGAGCACGCAACTGCTGCAGGAAAGCTTCCAGGGCCTGCTCGGCCCGGCCAAGCAGATGCAGACCCAGTACCTGCCGCAAATCCAGCAACGGGCGCAGACGCTGGACGCCACCCAGATCATGAACCTGGTCCGCACCGGCGTCTGACGCCATGGGCAAGCTGCTCGCCGCACTGCTGCTCGCCCTGGCTGCCACCGGCTGCAGCACGGTCAACACCGGCTACGACCCGAGCAAGCCGCACCATCGGCCGGAGGGCTTCGTGAACAACGATCCGGCCGTGCGCGGCGGCAGCTCGCCCTGGTACGAAATCATGCTGCGCCGCTGGCGCGGCGATTTCCGCCCGCTCGCCGAGCCGGCCGGCGGCTACGCTGCCTTTGCCGAACGCTGGCGGGCAACCCCGGACCGCGCCCAGCTCGACGACCCGGCCGGCCCACCGCGCATCACTTGGCTCGGCCATGCCGCGATGCTGGTGCAGGCGGACGGGCGCAACATCCTGATCGACCCCAACTTGTCCGACTTTGCCGGCCCGGTATCCTGGCTCTCGGCAAAGCGCCAGGTGGCGCCGCCGCTCACCGTCGCCGAACTGCCGCGCATCGACTTGGTGCTGATCTCCCACAACCACTACGACCACCTCGACGAACCCACCCTGCGCGCCCTGCTCGATCGCGGCGACACGCCCGAATTCATCGTCCCGCTGGGCGTCAAGGCCTGGTTCGACCAACTCGGCAGCAGCCGGGTCCGCGAACTGGACTGGTGGCAAGTCGTCGAATTCGACGGCCTGCGCATTCATTTCACCCCGGCCCAGCACTGGAGCAAACGCACGCCCTTCGACACCAACGCCACCCTGTGGGGCGGCTTCCACCTCGACATCACCCATCGCGGGCAGCGCAGCACCTTCCTCTATACCGGCGACACCGGTTATTCCGCCGATTTTCGCGAAATCCGCCGCCAGCTCGGCCCGGTCGACCTGCTGGCCGTACCCATCGGCGCTTACGAGCCGCGCGACTTCATGCGCCGGCAGCACAACAACCCGGACGAAGCCGTGCAGATCCTGGAAGACACCGAAGCGCGCCACGCCATCGGCGTCCATTGGGGCAGCTTTGCGATATCTCAGGAGAGTTTCGACCAGCCCCCGCGCGATGTTGCCGCCGCCCTCGAACGCCGGAAACTCCCCGCCGCCCGCTTCTGGCTGCCGCGCCAGGGCGAGACCCGCAACTTCCCCGGATACTGATTTTTCACAAAGGGCTTGGCAAGACGCCAATCAGGCATTAGAATCCGCGCCTTTCGACGCCTGCCCAGGTGGCGGAATTGGTAGACGCACTAGTTTCAGGTACTAGCGGGTAACACCGTGGGGGTTCGAGTCCCTTTCTGGGCACCAACGAAAAAATCGGAGAATCGCCTCGTTTCTCCGTGTCCGCGCAATACGGACCAATGCTCTGGTGGTGAAATTGGTAGACACGCTATCTTGAGGGGGTAGTGCCGCAAGGTGTGCGAGTTCGAGTCTCGCCCAGAGCACCAGGAAACGCTATCCTCAGCGCTTTCCTCTCCACGCTCCGCAACATGACACAAACCACCTGGTTCGCCTTCTTCATTGCCTGCTGGGTCATCAGTCTTTCGCCCGGCGCTGGCGCCATCGCCTCGATGTCCTCCGGGCTCAGCTTCGGCTTCCGCCGCGGATTCTGGAACGCCATCGGCCTGCAGATCGCGCTTCTGCTGCAGATTGCCATCGTGGCCGCCGGCGTCGGTGCCATCCTGGCCACCTCCGAAATCGCCTTCGCCATCATCAAATGGTTCGGCGTCGCCTACCTACTCTACCTCGGCTGGAAACAATGGATGGCGCCGACCGGCGATTTCGCCACCGAAAACGTCGATCCCCGCCGCGGCCGCCCGGCGGCCCTGATGCTGCGCGGCTTCATCGTCAACGCCAGCAACCCCAAGGCCATCGTCTTCATCCTCGCCGTACTGCCGCAATTCCTCGATTCGACCCGACCGCTGCTGCCGCAATACCTGACCATGGCGATCACCATGGTCGTCGTCGACCTCGTCGTCATGGCCGGCTACACCGGCCTGGCCGCCCGCGTGTTACGGCTGCTGCGCGCGCCGGGTCAGCAACGCCTGCTCAACCGGATCTTCGGCGGCCTGTTCGGCGCCGCCGCTGCCCTGCTCGCTACCGTCAGGCAGGCAACGCAATAACACGGCATCGAATTTGCTTACAGGGGTTCTCTGCTTGTCCTGAGCAGCGTTTTCTGTCGGAAAGCCGACAGACGCCAACAGGGCAACAGTTCAACCACCAACGCAAACTCTCAGGAGAAACCCGATGTCCGTTGCCAACATCAAGGCATTTTCCGACAAAGCCCGGGCCGACGCCGCCCTCGGCGAAGCGCTCAAGGCCTGCCAGAAACTGAAGGAACTACGCACGCTCGCCCGCGAACACGGATTCGAATTCGACGAAGACTCGCTCTACCCGCCGAACGAACCGCAATTCACCGCGGAACAGCTCTCCGAACGCTTGGTCAAGAACCTCCTGCCCAGCTGAAGGTGAGAACAGGCCGGGAGCAATCCCGGCCCGTTCTGTAGTGACCCAGCCAAACCCGCTCACCACCCCAGCGCGGTCTTAACCAGCAACACCGCCACCGCCCCGACGGCAGTAGCCACCACCGCGAACACGAAAATCAGGAACCACACGCTCCAGCGCGCCACGTCCTGCTCGCGCGGCGACAGTTCGCGCCTTTCGTGCCCGCCCAGTACCACCAGGAACACCCGCCAGCGCCACAGGCTCAAGGTCCAGCGCCAATCCAGCGGGTGTCTGGCCCAGCTTGACGGCGCCAGCGGATTCACCGTCGGGGCCGGGCTCGCCGAGCGCTGCTGCACGCTGTCGTGCAGCAGCCACAACAAGCGCCCCACCCCGTAAATCGAAGCCGCCAGCACCACCCCGACCACATCTGCCGCCCAGTCCAGCCAATCCGCCTGATGCCCCGGCTTAACCGACTGCAAAAGCTCCTCCGCCCCGCCCGCCAGCACCAGCAACACGCTGATCGTCAGCCACGACCACGGCAAGGACCAACGCAGCAGCCACCACGCCAGAAAGAACAACGAAGCATGAAGCAGCTTGTCCCAGGCTGCGTAAATCACCCGCGACTCCGCCTGGCTCAAGCCCCAGTACAGAAAAGCCAGCAGCGCCAGCGAAGGCAGTAGCGCCCAGAGACGGTCAGAAGTGCGCATGGGAACCTGGGCTAGCGCCCGTAACGATCCTCAAAGCGCACGATGTCATCCTCGCCCAGGTAGGCCCCGCTCTGCACCTCGATCATCTCCAGCGGCAGTTTTCCGGGGTTTTCCAGGCGGTGGGTGGTGCCCAGCGGGATGAAAGTCGATTCGTTCTCCGACACCAGGAAAGTCTCATCGCCCTTGGTCACCCGCGCCGTGCCAGTCACCACGATCCAGTGTTCGGCGCGATGGTGGTGCATCTGCAGCGACAGCACGCCACCCGGCTTGACCACGATGCGTTTGACCTGAAAGCGCGGACCGCAATCGATGCTGTCGTACCAGCCCCAGGGCCGATGCACCTTGCGGTGCGAATTGGTCTCCGGACGTCCCGCGGCCTTCAACTGGCCGACCACGTCCTTCACCTTCTGGATTTGATTGCGGTCCGCCACCAGGATGGCGTCGTCGGTTTCCACCACTACCACATCGCGCAGGCCCACTGTCGCCACCAGCCGGCCGCTCGTCAGCACCAGCGAATCCGCCGTATCCACCGCCAGCACATCGCCCTTGAAGACATTGCCGGCTGCGTCCTTGTCGCCGATTTCCCACAGCGCACTCCAGGCGCCGACGTCCGACCAGCGCGCATCCAGCGGCACCACCGCCACCTCGCCGCTATTCCTGCCCGGAGCCGTCAAGGGCTCCATCACCGCGTAATCGATCGACTCCGCCGGGCAAGCCGCAAACGCCGCCTGGTCCGGCCGCACGAAATCCATGTCCTGCTGCCGACCGGCAAACGCCACCTCGCACGCCGCCAGAATATCCGGCCGGCACTGCGCCATCCTGGCTAGCCATACCGACGCCTTGATCACGAAAATGCCGCCGTTCCACAAATACCGGCCGCTATCCAGATAGCCCTGGGCCGTGGCCTGATCCGGCTTCTCGACAAACTGCTCGACCAGACTGGCGCCCTCGCCCAGCGGCTCACCCACGCGGATATAGCCATAACCGGTTTCCGGCGCCGTCGGGCAGATACCGAAAGTCACCAGCTTGCCCGCATCCGCCAGCGGCAAAGCCACCGCCACCGCCGCCCGGAAAGCCGCTTCGTCCTGGATCACGTGATCCGCCGGCATGATCGCCAGCACCGGATCATCTCCGCCCGCCCGCGCCAGCAAAGCCCCCAGCGTCAAAGCCGGCGCCGTGTTGCGCCCGCAGGGTTCCAGCAACATCCCGCCATGCGCCACGCCAATCTGGCGCAACTGCTCGGCCATCAGGAAACGGTATTCCTCGTTGCCGATCAGAATCGGCGCCGCCAGCCCGGCCCCCGCCAGCGGCAAACCATTCAGCCGCCGCACCGTGGCCTGCAACATCGACCACTCACCAGCCAGATTCAACAACTGCTTGGGAAACTGCTCGCGCGACAAAGGCCACATGCGGGTGCCGGAACCACCGCACAGGATCAAAGGTTGAACATTCATCAAACCACTCCAGGAAAACTCGATTCGGTCTCACACTCACGAAACCGTCTTGCCGCTCAACTTCAACAATTCCGCCTCGAACCGCCGCAACACCGCGTCCTTGTCCAGGTTTTCTTCCGCATAGCGCCGCGCTGCAGCACCAAAAAGCGCACGCTGCTCAGCATCACCCGCCAATACAGCAATCGCATCGGCGAACACGTCCGCCTGCTCCGGCGGTACCACCAGGCCGCAGCCATCCACCACTCGCGCCACTTCGGTGCCCGCGTGCGCCGTCACCACCACCGGGCGGCCGCTGGCCAGCATGCCGGTCAATTTGGAAGGCATCACCAGATCAGCCGCATCCGCCCGCTGGGGCAGCAAATGAATGTCGGCGCAGGTCAACAAATCGCCCAGGCGCTCCAGCGGTTGCAAATCCAGAAACGTCACGTTCGCCAACCCCGCGCAACGCGCCTCCAGTTCGGCACGCCCGGCACCATTGCCGCAAAAGACGAAGCGCAACTTCGGTTTGTTCAGTAGCAAGCGTGCCGCATCGGCCAGAATCTCCAGCCCCTGCTTGTTCCCCATGTTGCCGGAATACAGCGCCACCAAATCATCTGCGGCAAAGCCCAACTCTGCCCGGTAGCTACCCCCCGCCAAGCAGGGATGAATGGAAGAAATATCCACCCAGTTGGGAAACATTACCGCCCGATCCGCCCGAACTCCCTTGCTCAAGGCACGGTCCAGCATGCGACCGGAAATGGTCGACACCACATCAAAACGCTTGAAAATGAAGCGCTCCACCGCCAGCACAAAACGCTTGATCCGCTCCCCCTTGAGCAAGCCGAGATCAAAGGCCGCATCCACCTCGTAATCCTGCACATGCAACCAGACCGGCGCCCCGCTCAAACGAGCAGTCAACCACGCACCGGGCGCACAAAAGAACGCTGGGGCTACCACCCACACCACATCCGGGCGCCAGAACACCTGACGCAACATCACCGGCAACGAGGAAAGCGCAAAAGACCCCAAATGGATCAATCGCTTCAAGCCAGAAGGACGATCCGGCACCCAAAGCGGGCAACGCGTTACCTCGACCCCAGCAGAAATCTCCTTCTGATAGCGTCGACCGGAATAACCCGCCCCAACCTCCCAAGCCGGGTAATACGGCGGCGTTGTCACCACCCGCGCCGAATGGCCCTGAGCAGCAAACCATGCGGCCATCTCGCCGCTGTATTTCCCAATGCCAGTGAGTTCGGGAGTGTAGTTGAGGGTACAGAAGAGGATTTTCATCTGTGCTATTCCGCCTGCTTCCTCTGAGCCTCGGCAACCAGATCATGCCCCGTCAAACGGGTTAACTCGCGCAAAATTTCCTGCTTATCGGTCAGATGCGCAATCGCCCTTTCCAACTCCATCAACTTGGCACCAACCAGAAAGCGATACCACCAGCCCTGCAGGAAGTGATAAACCAAACCAGATCGGCCATCGAGAAAACCTAGTTGGAAAATATAGCGCCAGACGAAATATAGAGTGCTGCTGACTGTGAATGGAATGCGGTTATAAATACGTTCCTTAACAATACGCTTAAATGAAGCCTGCAGAGATGCACTATTGGCATTAAGGGTTTCATCTCGCCCAAACAGGTTCAGCCCATGATTCAATATTTCAATTGCCTCACGCGTAGCGTACTTGTTGTGCTTGTCGGTGAAGTAGCTCAAATCATTCAGATTATGGTCAGCAAAACCACCGTAAAAAGTGACTGTGCGGCCTTCTGAGACAGTAATGTGCTCATCCATCCAACGGTCTTCAATTTTTCCCATACCACGGCGGAACAACCGTAACATTGCTAAAGGATATCGGCCGCCATAACGTACCCAGCGGCCCATGAAAATATGCTTTCGCAACAGGTTGACCCCAGCAACCTCATTAGACAAAGCCGGTAGTTTTTTCTCGATCTCGCATGCAAGATCAGGCTCAATAATTTCATCCGCATCTAAGCGAAGTACCCAATTACCGCGGATTTCAATGTTATCCAGCGCCCACTGGAATTGCTTTGCTTGATTGATAAATCGATTTTTATAAATCTCGGCACCGAGTAGTTGTGCGACTTCAATAGTTGAATCCGTCGAGCCAGAGTCAACCACACAAATCTGACTGACAAACGGCAAAATAGATCGTATGGCCCGCTCGATGTGGAGTGACTCGTTATAGGTCAGGATGATGGCCGTGATACTCATTTTCACACCTTAGGCATGAAGGGTAGCAATTTCAACTACTGATCTACGTGGTGAAAAAGCCACCTTAGTTTCTCTAGATTCCGGCTCTCCAAACGCAATCATCATAATCAGCCGTTCGCCATCAGGGATATCTCCCACTTGGCGAATAGAGGCCTCAGTTTTATGGGGTACAGCAAGATTAAGCGGACAAGAGCCCCAACCCAACGATCTACATGCGAACATCAGACACATAGAGAACAGCGCACCATCGACGTACGCCTGGTTGCGTTGCCCAGGGCCACCCCAAGCACATATATCCGAACTGATAACAAACAAATTGCCGACGCATTCAGAAAACCCACGTGAACCACCTTGTAGCTCGAGTAGCTCTCGAATTTTCTGCTGATCTTGATAAACATGAACACGTGAAGATTGACGATTACATTGAGAAGGGGCCATTTGCGCAAGGGCAATAGCCTCCATGATTTGATCTGTGGGCAACGGGTGATTTTTTAAGGTCCGAATACTAGATCTGGTGGCCATCAGATGCTCTAAACCCTCAATTGAAGGTCCACTAAATGAATATTCACGTATTCCCCCATTCCATGGCCGCGCAACTTTCGCTTCCCACTCATGCAGAAAAGAATCTATCTCGTCCAGAAAAATATCAGATAAACCCGCTTGCCGATGAAAATCTAAATATGCCTGCAAAGCACCCAACGACATCTGCGCAGGCAGCGGAGAATACCCAATATCGTAACGAGTCAAGGCGGACATAACAAAACGTATTTTATCCTTCCCAAACAGATATTTCGGCTCCAGAAGAGAAAGCCCCTTTTCAATCGTGTGTGCTTCAATAATTATTTTATAGAATGAACGTTTTGATTTATCTACAAAAGGAGAATATGAATTGTATCGAAGAAATGTAAGCGCGTCGCGCATTGCCTCACTAAATATTCCGAAAACCTTAATCAGCCTATCAATCATGACAATCCTTTAATTCACGATCCTTGAGTTTTTTACAAGGGTTTCCTGCACAAACAGTCCATGCAGGAACTTCACGAAAGACAACTGAACGAGCACCAACAACCGCTCCTTCTCTTACAATTACGCCAGGGTGAACTAGCGTCTCGGCAGAAATCCAAACATGATCCTCAATGACGATTGGTTGTGTAACCAAAGGACGAGTAAGCAAACTGAAATCATGAGTCCCGGTGCATAGAAATGAACGCTGGCTAATTGCAACTTTTGAACCAATTGTGATCTTGTCCATGCTGTAGCAATCGACACCATCACCCAAGGCGGATAACTCGCCCATGGTCAAGTTCCAAGGTGCCCAAACGCGACATGAAGGAGCTATTCGACAGCCCGGCCCAATTCGTGCGCCGAAAAGCTTCAATAAAAACCTTCGCCACCCATGGAAAGCCCATCGAGGCGTTGTTCTAAATGCAATCAACCAAACAGCCTCCCAGAGCAACCTCATAATTTTGTGGGTTGCGGTAAACTGGTTTTTGTAGCGAAGAGACTTGAAATCGTTCACCTTTGCACCGCCTCGATCTGGTCATGCAAAAACTGAGTGCCAGACTGCCGCAACTCAGCAAGTTTTCGGTCTACCAAATCCCAGTTGATATCACGTGCTAACAGGGCATTCACCTGCGACGACGTATAGGCCGTCGTGAATCTATCTTCCAACCCCACTGCTCTCAGCAGATTCAGAGCACGAGCATTTGCAGATGCTTTTGATCCAGTTAAGCCTGCAACAATAAACGGCTTGTGAAATAACAGCGAAAAAACTGTGCCATGGAACGAATTAGTCACAACAAAGCGTGCACTCTTAAGCAGCCCTACCCACTCAGCCGGATCAGGGTGAACCGTCTCCCCAATCTCAATCCAGCGCCGGTGTGGGTTATGCGGGGATTTGACCTTAATCGTGAAATGACTCGCAACCTGATCCGCAGTTTGACGAATGTTGTCGGGTGAGCGCAAGGCATAGCAAAAAACATAATCTGCTAGCCCAAACAACTCTGAATCTGCAATGAAATCAGTGTAGTCGGTATGAAGCATCGTTGGGTCAGGCACTAACGCAGGAGCGCGACCTATAGCCTGCTGCACAAGCCCCCCACCTGAGATCTCACGCACGGAAATCGCGTCAAAGTTGGCTAGCAGCGCAGGCAATTGCTTTGCCTCATCATAAGAAACCGTATCCCTACCGAAACTGGCAGCATAAGAAATTTTTCTTGCCGAAAACTCACTGGCAAACGCCAAGAAATAATTCCGGTCAAAACCATAATGTTGCGAAGGTGCCCAGATTTGATCACTGCCAGCCACAATTAGATCGAATTTTTTAGCCGCAGTAAGGATATCGGTATTTTCCGCCCTTGCTATATTGTCAGAAACGCATAAAAATCGCTGTCTGAAGCGGATGAATTTTCGCATCTGATCTCGGTTGCCAAAATGGCGATTAACGAATGCAGAAATACCCAGATAGACAACCTTTAAGTTAGCTTTAACACGTGCGGGTGATGTTGGCAGACTGAGCCGTCCTCCATGTTCGACATGTGCAGGACGGTAGTCAATGAAGTGAACTTCATGCCCTTGTTCAACAAACCAGCGGCGCAATGCGTAAGCCTGCAAAGCCGCGCCGTAGTTGTCGCTGAAATGGAAGGTTAGTAAACCTATTCTCATTATGAATACCAATTTATAATCTTAACTAATCGCTCAGCCGCTTGATTAATGTGAAAATTTTTCTGGAAACATTCCGCGGCACGTTGATTCATCAATAACCGATCCATCTGATTAGTACTTAACCAGCAGCGCAAAATTTTTTCTGCACCTTCTACTGTATCGTCTGCGACAAACCCCGCTTTTTCGAGAGAGATTTCACGCCAAATATTGACTTTATTACTTATTAGAACAGGCTTACCGCAGGCCAATGCTTCTGCTACGACAACCCCAAAATTCTCATGATGCGATGTGAGAACGAAGACTTCGCAGGCACGAAAAGCACCCCACTTCAGGTCATCACGTAACATTCCTGTCCAAGTAATCCGTTCACCGATACCGAGCCTCATTGCCTGTATCTGTAATTTTTCAACCAAATCTGGATGTCCCGGTCCGGCCATAACAAGATGCAAACTTGAATCCGAATTGGCAATTCTTGAGAACGCCTCAATCAACAGATCGCAACCTTTAACTTGATGTATTCGACCAAGAAATAAAAACAAACGCTTTCCTGCCAGCAAAGGATAAGCCAAAAGAAATTTATCTCTTAATTCGCCACCGTTTTCTGGAGGCGATGCCGTACCAAATTTAGTTACTACTTCATTGCACCGATACAACCAAAAAGAATCTCTGGCCAACACCCGTTCTTCTTCACAAGTGAAAATAACAGCTCGGGCATCCCTCAAAACTCGATACTCCGCCCAAGGCCAGTACAACCATTTCTTTAAATGCTTTAGAGGGAAGTTCCTTTTGAACCATGGCCCAAGCATACCATGCGGAAAAACATAGTACGGGACCGGAATGCCCGCTAAAGCCCTCCAAACAGCAAAGCTAGGATACTGCCAGAGCCCATTAACAATAACCGCATCATAATTTTTACTATTAGTTCGCAACCATGGCAGAAGTTCTTTCGAATATCTATACCTCCCGCTTGCAGAACCTAAGGCATAGACTTTGTACGACTCTGTATTTGATAACCACGGCGCATCAGGTGGATCGCAGCAAAGAATATCCGCAGAAACACCCAGATCTTCAAGCGGTTTCATTAGTTGCCGAATGCCTTCGATTGGCCCTCCGCCTTTGGGGTTAGTGCTCGAAATTACATGCAGTATTCTCATGGATTATCTTCTTCAAAGAAATCAACGGGACGCTTTGCCCCTCTGAATTTATGATCTAACAATCTCGAAAAATACTGAGCACCAGCAATAGCTGACAAATGATTAATCGCCCATACCTTACGATATAATCTAAAATGCTGGTCGAAACATTTATTATCTACCAATTTGTTAATTGCGTTTGCTATAGCTTCAGCTGATTTGGGTCTAACACAAACACCACGTGCTAAATCATTAAGAACGACTGACGCACCTACACATGAACTAGCGATAACTGCCGTCCCAGCTAATAACGCCTCACTAACTACCACGCCCCAACCATCATCACTTGAAATAGAAGGCAAAACTAATATGTCGATAGATGCCAAAAAAGTAGACACTTCCTGCATAGGAATGGAACCGCGAAACTCTACGGCCAGTGATTGACTAGCAGCTTCGTAACGTAGCTCGTATTCATTTTCGCCGCTACCAGCAATAACAAGTTCAAACTTATCAGAAGGCAAATTTCTTGCAGCCTCCAAAAGAAAATGAACCCCTTTCATAGGAACAAGTCGTCCCAAGTAGCCTACCCGTATAGGGCCAACCGTACGAAGTGCAAGTGAGCTACTTTGACCTGGATCAACGAAATAAGCGAACGGAAATACCTTATCTGGCGAATATCCTACTGAATGAAACCATGGTGGTCCATTTCTTCCAATTGCGAGAACAAATTGTACTTCCTTCCGAATTCCACTCTCAGAAACCAATGACTGAAAATACCTTAGATAACCTTTTTTGCCTTCGAAAACACGTGGTTCCGACATTAACGCGTATTTAGCACCGCATCTACGAACTAGCTTTAAACCTAAAACAATCGTCTGAACATGACGCAAACCGGAAAAAACATGAAGAGTACTCTCCGGTGCTTCCTCTGCGATAGCAATACACAGGCTAACTGTGGGTGCAACAAACTGCCTATAGCCCACCGGAGAATAACTCACCCATCCTTGATCACGCCTGGCTTCAGGTAAATCACTGTCTGCCAAAAGAATGACTTCAACGTTAGTTAGCAACTCAGCAAGCGCAGATAAAAACTGCGACTTATGAGGAGATATGCAGGGGTCCCAAAAAACCAGTCGTTTTAAATTCATTGTTTATGCGCAAGCAAAAAATTTTCGAGCTGTATTCCAACACCATCCAAGGAAAACTTAGCCAAACACTTAACTTTAGACAACACCGCCAATTCATTCGCTTCTTTTAAATTATCGTGCACCCAAATAATTTTACTAGCAAGCTCTGAAGCAGAGTAAGTATTCATGAAGAGTGCTGCATCTCCAAAAATCTTACAAACACCAGGAATACTAGAGCTTATAAGCAGAATTCCATTAGCTGCTATTTCAATAACTTTTGACGGGAAAGTCGTGTAGCCATATACACTGCTGGGATTTTTCAAACTGAGTGAAGCATGCGCGCCCCGAAGAACTTGCAAGTAACCTGAAGGTGGCAAACCACTATGAAAATTAACTATGGCGTTATAATTCGAATTAACGTTAGCCAAATCCAAAATTCGACTTATATTACCAAAGCCCGTAACTTCGAAAACAATACACTTATCCGAGCACTGCTCTCTTATTAACCTAACTGCGTCAACAAAAATATCCAGTCCGGTATCTGGAACAATAGACCCACCGTAGTGTATTACCACCCCCTGGTGAACACTAGGCTTTAAGATATTATCCTCAGCACACGCATCTTCCCGACTGATAATTCCCTGAATGACAAGCGCCTTGCAGGCACTACTAATACTCGCTACTTCATCAGAAACAGCTATTACAGAAGAATTACAAATAGGCCGAATGAGGCAATAAGACAAACTGTTATACACCCCCCTTAGAGTCCCATCTTTTACAGGAAAGTCCTCTAACTCCAAAAAGGCGCGGTTTCCAATGATTAATAAATAAAAACACGCAAAAAAATACTCCAAATGGAAATTATACAAAACCACAACGCCGCTTCGGCGAACTTTAAATGCTGCAATGTAAAAATAATAAAAAGCTGCCAGCAACCTATTAATTGCCGTTGAATGCGTTGAAGGTGGCTTTATAACTGGAACTTTATCGCGATAAATTTTAGCTCTGCAAATATATTTAACCACTCGACTGCCAACTACCGGCATAGCCACAACAAAAGTATGCACCCCACGCCCCCTGAGGGCCAATGCTAGATTAATAACCTTCCTAGTTGCAGCACCTAGAAAAGTGGCACCTTCTACAAATGATGCATATTTACTCGAGTTAATGGGTGCAAACCAAAATACCCTGGATGGCTTCATTCATTCCTCGTATTTCTTCTTAACTTGAGCCGGGACTCCAGCTAGTAAAATAGACGATGGGTACAATCCCTCTCTGATTACCGATCCCGATCCAACAACAGTTGACTCACCCAGCTCTGTTCCTGCCAATAGACAGCTGTTAGCACCTATCCATGTACCAGAGCCAACGCAAATTGCTTTGACAAATCCTGAACCAGCTCTTCTATCAATGCCACCTAATTCGTGGCTGCCTGTGACAAAATTTACCCCAGGTCCAATATCACAATTCTCTTTAATTGTTATTGGTGCGTTAGGATGCGTATAAAAAATACAACCAATACCAACCCATGTATTGTCGCCGATAATTATTCTGCCTTTACCGTACACCTTAATATCCCCATTTATTTTTGAACTATACGAAACGCTATGCCCACAGAAATTCATCAGCCACGCTTTGAATTTGTGAAACTTAGTCTTAGGGTAAAAAGACAGGCCAATATTTAAAATTAAATTACTGAACATTTTTGACTTTGCTACGAAAAACACCAATTCCAGCAATTACCCCGATCATGACCTGCAGCGATGTTGCACCAAAGGTTGGCGCAAGAGCGACCGCAGATAAAACCGATACAGTATAAACAAACACCAAAACTCCATTTGGGTAAAAACCTTTTAGCATAGCTGAAAAGATAACTAAAAAAGGGAGGAATCTAATAACAACCCCAAGCAACCCT
The DNA here is from genome assembly GCA_002425245.1 of Betaproteobacteria bacterium UBA5582. GTDB lineage: Bacteria > Pseudomonadota > Gammaproteobacteria > Burkholderiales > Rhodocyclaceae > Azonexus. Next base: position 27,725 of record DILW01000169.1, read on the forward strand.
GCTTCTAAATACGCCTGCAAAAATGACGACTCACCGTGCGTATCTATAAAATAGCCAACGTTATGTTGGCTATTTGTTACACCTAAACCTAGACCGAAGACATGTTCAATCAAGCTAAAATCACCTATGAGCAATAACGCATAGTTCCAATGTTCAATCCGACCTATGTTTGCTCTACTATTCATGTCCAAGTTCTCGGAAATTCTAATAAATTGACTTGTATCAACCACGAGGCCAATCGCAAGCCAAATAAAAGCCAAAGCCAAAGCCGATAAAGAAAACATCTTAACTGAACTGCCTTTGCTTATAGAAAATACAACAGCAATTGAGAAAACAATCGAAACAAATAATCCACTCAGACTTCCTGTTGAGTAACCACAAACAATTATTGCTAGGCAAACAGCAATTTGGTTGATCGAACTTGGATTGAGCATAAAATAAATAACTGCCATACCACAGACCACGGGTGTAACTATCGTTGACGCAACGAACCAAAAAGCAGACCGCATGGCGATTCCATGAAGTTGTGCGTACGCGGCAGATTCTTCATTCGCGCTAAGGTAGGAAAAATAGCCGGTTGACATATCAACATAAATACCTAGTGCGCTCACGAGAACAAATGCTAATAGAAAATTCTTGTATCTCGAAAAAAACAGCAAAGGATCATTTTTAGAGAAATACAAGAAATATGGAACCCAAGCAATATAAAACCACACATTAAAAGCAATGCCAACAACCCCACCGTTTACAATAAATGTATAAATGCAGGTAATAGCCGCCAAAATCAAGGCCAGCATTGAGAAAAAACTCTTCTCCAATACTTTCGACGCACTGAATATTGAAATAGGCAACAGCAATATCATCAGCAATTGTTTCCAGCCACTCATTCCAATGCTGCTAAAAAAATAATTACCGAGCCCCATCGAACTCAGCATAAAAAACGAGAGGATGAATAAAAACCTTATCTTCTGTTCCATAAAATTATTCTGGACGCCCTAATATTTAAAAATCCAACGCAAATTTCCGAGGCCAGTAGCGCGCACGCTATAAAGAGTAATGAAGATATATCTAACAAAACCACTGCCGAGAGAAATGAAAAATATATACAGAGAGCAAATATTGAAACCTTTCCCACCCGGTTAATTGCAGAAAGAAAAATCTTGTCGGGATAAGAGAGTGCAATTACGGAAGCCGACAAACACATCAGAAAAAAAACGTTAAACTCGAAGGCAATCTGGCCCTGTGTCCAGATTGATATAATCTGAGGTGAAAATACCATTAAAACAAGATATAGAGCAATCGTCAAATATGTTATTTTATTTTTTAACCCGATCAAAATCTCACCAACCTCCGCTCCATTGATTGACCATAATTTAGAAAATTCTGGCCAGTAGGGATTTGCTACGCTATTTGTTATTTGCAATGGCAGCCTAGCCAAGGTTCGATATGTATTATATACAGCCACAGAAACCGGATTAGCCACCAAACCAACCACAAGAGTAACCCCTTGAATTGTAACCATATCTCCAAGCCTATAAAGAATCCACGACACACCTAGTTTGACATTCTCCCTTATTTCTTGAAAATTCATCATTTTAGGGTACCACCCTGCTAATTGGCACTCTTTATTGAGCCAAATAGCAAGAAATATGGTACTAAGAACTCTGGCACTTAGCATTACAACTGCCGATACGAGAATTGACTTTGACAAGTAAATGAATAGTAAAAGCAAACCTGTCTCTATAAATCTTATTGATTGCGTTACCACCACACCTTTAGCGTACTGATCACAAGATCTAAACACACCGTCAAATATTCCGATAATATTACCAAATAATATATAACCAATTAGAACCACAACCACCAACGCATCGTATTTCTCAATTAAATCCAAGCCTATAAGTAAAAACATGGCCAAAACAGCAATCGACAAAAAAAACAACGAAGAGCACAAAAACCACCATAATCCTTTAGCGCGGTATAAATTCACGGCCACCCAATCACCAGCGCCCGCACTCATCGTAATTTTATTCATAATTACTGCAATTACGCCAATGTCAGCCATCATGAACAACTGCGAAACTGATGAGTACATCAGCCACTTACCGTACTCATGGGCATTTAATACATATAAAAATAGTGGAACACTTACTAACTGAAGTATAATCCCAATCCCTTGAGAATAAAAATTTGCCAACACTCCATAACTAATCCGCTTTTTTACTTTTGTGGATTGCACTATCACCCCACCTCCCGTAATGCTAAGTGCATAATTAATTAAGCCACTTTAAACAATCCTACGTTACCGATTTAAATTCACCCGCTCGTTTTTTTGCGCTCAAATATAGAACAATTCAGACTAGAAAAAATCGATAAATATCACCAGTTAATCTACTTGTATATTTATCAAAATTATAAAAATCAGGCTAAATACAATCCAAACACTGCCCTTAGCTGTGATGCCTAGAGGCACTTAAATTCAGAAGAAAAATTTATTTTCAGCACTCATCGGCACATCAAACCCATACCTCTTGAGCAAGGCATGCCGCTTGATGCAGTGCACTTCGTAGCCTTTTTCAAGCAGGAATTCAGCAAAGTAGGAACCGTCTTGGCCGGTTACGCCGGTGATGAGGGCAACTTTGGGTTGTTGTGTGGTCATAGTTCGTTTCCCGCCTGGAACTGAATTACTGCTTTCAGGTGACTGTCTTGTGTGAGCAACTCCAAGCCGCAACATAGCGCGGTTGATGCAATGACAGCATCTGGAGGTTTAATTTATCCGGCTTGGCGCAGGCTGATGGCCATGTCCTCAACGGCTCGTGTGATTGGCAAATAGACAATGCGCTCTAGTTTTTACCGAATCAGTTTTTCTTCTTGACGTGTAATACCAGGAAAACCAAGTAGCTCCATCCGTTTCACAGAACTGTAGGCGCATTGCCCAACACTCAACGTACGCGCAGCAGTGTCAGCCACTATTTCCGGCTGGCCTTTTAGGATTCCAAGATGAAATTGGTATCCCGCAAATACTTAGTTCCACTCATCACTTATCGTGTTTTGCAAGCTGATTGATTCGCCTTTGAAGGTTTCTGAGTTTTCAAGCCCACCCGCAAGCGACGTCAGTAATGCATCATCAGTCTCTGCCTGAATTGGCGACTGTTTCTGGCGAAAAAACTCCGCAAAATCCAGGACATTCGGCCAATGTTGGCTTAGAAAAATCTTTGATTGCTTCGTAAAGCTTGCTGGCGCTGTTCATGATGGGGCCTCTTAACTATTTTGAACGTTGGGGATTATGACACTCAGCGCTCCGCACTCACCGCCACATCAAATCCGTGCTTCTTCAACAGTGCATGCCGCCTGGCCGATTCCAAATCGGTGGCCACCATTTCCTCGCACATTTCCTGCACGGTGATTTCCGGTACCCAGCCAAGTTTCGTCTTGGCTTTGGCAGGGTCGCCTAGTAGCGTTTCCACTTCGGCCGGGCGGAAGTAGCGCGGGTCGATCTTGACGATGATGTCGCCGACCTTGAGCGCGGGCGCCTTGTCGCCTTCAATGGCATCCACGATGCCCACTTCGTCTACGCCCTGCCCTTCAAAGCGCAGTGTCACGCCCAGGTGTTCGGCGCTCCAGCTGATGAACTGGCGCACGCTGTATTGCACGCCGGTGGCGATGACGAAGTCTTCCGGCTTGTCTTGTTGCAGCATCATCCATTGCATGCGCACGTAGTCCTTGGCGTGGCCCCAGTCGCGCAGCGAATCGATGTTGCCCATGTACAGGCAGCTTTCCAGGCCCTGGGCGATGTTGGCGAGGCCGCGGGTGATCTTGCGGGTGACGAAGGTTTCGCCACGGCGCGGGCTTTCGTGGTTGAACAGGATGCCGTTGCAGGCGTAGAGGCCGTAGGCTTCACGGTAGTTCACGGTGATCCAGTAGGCGTAGAGCTTGGCTACGGCATACGGGCTGCGCGGGTAGAAGGGTGTGGTTTCCTTTTGCGGGGTTTCCTGCACCAGGCCGTAAAGTTCGGAGGTGGAGGCCTGGTAGAAGCGGGTTTTCTTTTCCAGGCCAAGGAAGCGGATGGCTTCGAGCAGGCGCAGGGTGCCAATGGCGTCGACATCGGCGGTGTATTCCGGGGCTTCGAAGCTCACCGCCACGTGCGATTGGGCGCCAAGGTTATAGACCTCGTCCGGTTGCACTTCCTGCAGGATGCGGGTGAGGTTGGAGGTGTCGCTCAGGTCGCCGTAGTGGAGCTTGAACCGGCTGTTCTCGATGTGCGGGTCTTCGTAGATGTGGTCGACGCGCTGGGTATTGAACAATGAGGCGCGGCGCTTGATGCCGTGCACTTCGTAACCCTTTTCGAGCAGGAACTCGGCGAGGTAGGAGCCGTCCTGGCCGGTAACGCCGGTGATGAGGGCGACTTTCTTGGTTTTGGCGAGCATTGCTGTTTTCCTTGAGGCTTATTTACTGAGGTAGTCGTTGTAGGCCTGCTGCAGGCCTTGCTTGAGGTCTATGGTGGCTTTCCAGCCGAGCGCTTCCAGGCGACTGCTGTCCATGAGCTTGCGGAAGGTGCCGTCGGGCTTGCTGGTGTCGAATTCGATTTCGCCCTGGTAGCCGACAACTTCGGCTACGGTGTAGGCGGCTTCCTTGATCGTCAGGTCGGTGCCGTAGCCCACATTGATGTGGCTGAGCATGGGCTGGGTGTTGGCGTCGTAGGTGGCCTTGTCCAGGTTCATGACGAAGATGCTGGCGGCGGCCATGTCGTCGACATGCAGGAATTCGCGGTACGGAGTACCGGTACCCCACAGGGTGACCTTGCCGCTTTGCATCATGGCGCGGATGTCGGCGGGGATTTCGCCGTACCTGGCTTCGTCGGCGGCAATGCCGGCGCTGTCGCCGGCCTGGGCGAGTTTGCACAGGTGGAGTTTGCGGATCATCGCCGGCAGGACGTGGCTGTTGGCGAGGTGGTAGTTGTCGCCGGGGCCGTAGAGGTTGGTCGGCATGACGCTGCGGTAGTCGCGGCCGTACTGGCGGTTGTAGCTTTCGCAGAGCTTGATGCCAGCGATCTTGGCGATGGCGTAGGGTTCGTTGGTGGCTTCGAGCACGCCGGTGAGCAAGGCATCTTCGCGCATGGGCTGCGGTACGGCCTTGGGGTAGATGCAGCTGGAGCCGAGGAAGAGCAGTTGTTGCACGTTGTTGGCGTGCGCGGCCTGGATGATGTTGGCTTCGATCATCAGGTTTTCGTAGATGAACTGCGCCGGGTAGGTGTTGTTGGCGTGGATGCCGCCGACCTTGGCGGCGGCGAGGTAGACCTGGTCGGGCTTTTCGGCGGCGAAGAAGGCGTTGACGGCGGCCTGGTTGGTCAGGTCGAGTTCGGCGTGGGTGCGGGTGACGATGTTCTCGCACCCGGCAGCCTTGAGCTGGCGGACGATGGCAGAACCGACCATGCCACGGTGACCTGCAACGTAGATTTTGCGGGATGCGTTCATGGCGTTTCGGTCTCCGTCGCACTGATCGGGCAAGCAGCTCCAGGCTGCCGCGTTGGCGAGGTCGTCGGTGTTGAATTTGACGACAATGAGATGTCTATCCGCGCCAGAAGTATGGCGTTGGAAAGGCCGAGGTAGCCGGCCCTTGAAATGGCGTTTTTCATGATTCAGGCACTGCTACAACTTATATGCCAACGCCTACATCACCCCCACCCGGAATGTCGATTTTACAAGGCTGGCAGACCGATTTTGCCAGCTTTGAGCGCAATGATGAAGAGATATTTTGCAGTGCAACACATGTGCATATCACGCTATGCCATTTGGCCTAATTTATGGCGTATACAAATCTTTTGAATGCATTGTTTGTGTGCATTTTCATGTTTTATAGCTAATGCTGATGGCTTCGTGGGTTCACCCTGTCACCGAGAATCGGTCCGAAGCCCCGACCAGGGGCCGACTTCAGCTGTGAATGCTGATAGTGCTCTCGGGTGCCACCTGACGGATGGCTTGGGCAAGTGCCTGTTTGGCGCCCAGGTCGCCATGGACCAGGGAAATTTTCCCCGGCCGGTGGCGCATGCGCTTGACGAAGCGGACAAGGTCAGCCTGGTCGGCGTGAGCTGAATAGCCGTTGAGAGTGTGGATGCCGGCGCGGATGTCGTAGCGTTTGCCGTCGAGTTCGACATAACCACCGCGCGGGCCGTATTTCTGGATGGCGGCGCCCGGCGTGCCGCTGGCCTGGTAGCCGACGAAGAGCACGTCGTGCCGCGGATCGCCGAGCATGGCCTTGAGGTAGTTGAGGATGCGCCCGCCGGTGCACATGCCGCTGGCGGCGATGACGACAGCGGGCCGGCCGCTGCGGGCCAGGTAATCGACCGCAGCGAGGTGGTTGCTGTGCTGGTCGATGGTGAGCACTTGTTCGAACGCCAGCGGATGCCGCCCCTGCGCCACCCGGCGCCGGGCTTCGGCGTCCCAGTGCTGGCGTAACTGGCCGTAGCTGGCGGTGAGGCGCGCTGCGAGCGGGGAGTCGACGATGACTTCAAGCTCGCTCCAGTCGAGGCCACCAGCGGGATTGGCGGCGATGATGCTGTCGATGTCGTAGAGCAGTTCCTGGGTGCGGCCGATGCTGAAGGCGGGGATGAGCACGCTGCCGCGGTTGCGGAAGGCGCGCTCGATGAGCGTTTGCAGTTGGCGGTGACGGTCTTGCCGGCCGCTGTGCCGGCGGTCGCCGTAGGTGCTTTCGAGGATGAGGTGGTCGGCGCGCCAGGGTGCACTCGGCGCGGGGAGCAAAGCGGTGTGCGGTGCGCCGAGATCGCCGCTGAACACGATGTGCCATTTGCGATCCGGCGCGCTGGCGGCGAGTTGGTCGCGCAGCTGGATTTCGACATAGGCGGAGCCCAGGATATGGCCGGCGGGATGGAGCTTGAGCCGCCAGCCGGGGGCCAGTTCGTGCCAGGTTTTGTAGGGCAAGGCGACGGTCTGGCGCTTGATCTGCGCCAGCACCCGGGCGATGAGTTGTTTGTCGCTGGTGGCGCCTACGGCCAGGGCGTCTTCGAGCATCAGCGGGAGCAGCGTGGCGGAGGCTTCGCTGCACAGGATGGGGCCCTGGTAGCCGGCTGCCAGCAGGTAGGGAATGCGGCCGATGTGGTCGATGTGCACGTGGGTGACAACCAGCGCCTGGATGCCGGCTATCGGAAAGTTGATTGCCGGCGAGTGCGCCGAACCGCCATCGGCGGCTGTCTCGGCGCCCTGGAACAGACCGCAGTCAACCAGCAAGGCCCGCCCGTCGGCCAGCCTGAGCTCATGGCAGGAGCCCGTCACACCATCGACGGCACCGTGGTGTTGGATGGAATAATCGCGCATCCGGGAATGCTAAATGGATTCCGCAATATTGCCAATGGCATTTTCAAGGCAGGTTGATTCTTGCCATACGGGGTGATTTATCGAATCAGCATCGGTGTTCATCAAGTGCATGACCATCCGTCCGGCACTGTAGCGCGCATCGACTCTAGGCCAGTGTATGATTTGGGCGTTTATGGAAAGGAGGATGGCATGCGAACGGTAGGTCAACGCAAGGAGCGCCCGGTTGGTCTTCTTATGTCTGGCACCCTCCTGGCCGAAGGCGCTCGATTCAATGATGAGATACATCGCTTGCCCACAGGAGATACAACATTCATCCCCAAAGGCGTGTATCGATTCAAGACGCACGAAGACGCCAACCAGCATCAACTTGATTGCCTGGCCAAAGGGATGGCAAAAGTTGCATTGGAACGAGTGAATGGACGAAACGGATGAGTATTGCCGACCGGCGTCCCTGGATGACCTGAAGGCGCTGATTGACTCAATGAATCGACAGCATGTCGATTACCTGCTGATTGGCGGGTACGCCTTGTTCGTACATGGTTACCACCGAGCCACAACGGACATTGACGTACTGGTTCCCGCCACCGTGGAGTCAGGGGCCAAGGTTAAGGCCGCGTTGATGGTGTTGCCTGACCAAGCAGCAAAGGATCTGGAGCCGGAGTGGTTTGCAGAGGGCGAGAATATTCGGGTCGCCGATGCCTTCCTGGTTGATGTCATGCTGAATGCCTGTGGCGAAACATACGACACACTCAAACAGTACGCCGTAACCGTAGACCTGGAGGGTATCCCTGTCCGAACCGTCAGTCTTCAAGGGCTTTTACGGACAAAGCAAACCATGCGAGACAAGGATGTGGCCGATAGGCACATTCTGGAGCGAGCACTGGAACTATTCAAAGAACAATCCGAGGGCCCGTGATGAATTACCCAATAAATTCGCTTTTTATTGGGTAAGCATGGTCTACATTCAATCGCCACCAAACAGATCACGGGTGTAGACCTTGGTTTCCACGTCGGCGAGCTCGTCGGTTTTGCGGTTGGCAATGATGATCTCGGCTTCCTGCTTGAAGGCGTCCAGGTCCTTGATCACCCGCGAGCGGAAGAATTCGGTTTCGTTGAGGTTGGGTTCGTAGATGATGACCTCGATGCCCTTCCCCTTGAGCCGCTTCATGATGCCCTGGATGCTGGAGGCGCGGAAGTTGTCCGAGCCGGCTTTCATGACCAGGCGATAGACGCCGACGACCTTCGGGTTCTTCTTGATGATGTCGAAGGCGATGAAGTCCTTGCGCGTGGTGTTCGCCTCAACGATGGCGTGGATCAGGTTCTGCGGCACTTGCCGATAGTTGGCGAGCAGCTGCTTGGTGTCCTTGGGCAGGCAGTAGCCGCCGTAGCCGAAGCTGGGGTTGTTGTAGTGGTTGCCGATGCGCGGGTCGAGGCAGACGCCTTCGATGATCTGCCGGGTATCGAGGCCATTGGTGGCGGCGTAGGTGTCGAGCTCGTTGAAGTAGGCCACGCGCATGGCCAGGTAGGTGTTGGAGAAGAGCTTGACGGCTTCAGCTTCGGTGCTGTCGGTGTAGAGCACCGGGATGTTCTGCTTGATGGCGCCTTGCTGCAGCAGCCCGGCAAAGCTGCGTGCGCGTTCGCTCTTTTCACCGACAATGATGCGCGAGGGGTGGAGGTTGTCGTACAGCGCCCTGCCCTCGCGCAGGAATTCAGGCGAAAAGATCAGGTTGACCGGCTTGCCGGTGGCAATGGTGAAGGCTTCACGCACCTTGGCGGTATAGCCGACCGGCACGGTGGATTTGATGACCATCAGCGCATCGGGGTTGATGGCCAGCACGTCGCGAATTACCGCTTCGACCGAGCCGGTGTTGAAGTAATTGGTTTCGGGGTCGTAGTCGGTGGGCGTGGCAATGATGACGAAGTCCGCCCCTTCGTAAGCCGCCTGTTTGTCCAGCGTGGCTTTGAGGTTCAGGGGCTTGTTGGCGAGGTAGTCCTCGATTTCGGCATCGACGATGGGTGATTGCTTGCGGTTGAGCATCTCCACCTTCTCGGGAAGGATGTCGAGGGCAACCACTTCGTTGTGCTGCGCCAAGAGGATGGCGTTGGAGAGACCGACGTAGCCGGTCCCGGCGATGGCGATTTTCATGGTTTCTTGTTTTCTCCCTGCTTCATTCTGCTTTCAACACTGCCCGACTTGGCGGGCAGGATCATACCTGTTAATTCTTTCCATTCCGGGTCATCAGGGTACCGGATCTTCCAGTGCGCCGCCGACCGGCGCGCCGAAGTAGTAGCCTTGCCCACCCTTCACGGCATCGGCCAGGAGCAGTTCGACTTGTGCGGGATTTTCGACGCCCTGGGCGATGACCTCGACTTCGAGCGAGGATGCCAGGCTGACGATGGAGGCGATGAGCGCACGCGAGGATTCGTTGTGCGGCGCTTCGCTGACCAGGCCGGCGTCGAGCTTGACGTAATCAGGCGGCAGTTCGCGCAGGAGTTGCAGGGAGTTGGGGGCAAGGCCGTAGTGATCAAAGCCGAAACGGACTTTGCTGGCCCGCAGCATATCGGCAAAAGCCCGAGCCTGCGGGAGCATGAGCGAGCAGCCGTATTCGGTGATTTCGAAAGCCAGCGTGACACCGTTTTGCCGGAAGCGCGCCAGCTTGCCGCCGAGCCAGGTGGTGAAATCGTGACTGCTCAGGCTCTGGGTGGATAGGTTGAGCGCCAGATTGATCGGACGGCTGTCGCTACGGTTCTCCAGGCGCTGGAAGACGAGCGCGAGCAAGGCGCGGTCGATTTCTTCCATGAGCCGATGGCGCATGGCCATGGGCATGAAGATCGACGCAGGTACGAGCTTGCCTTCGCGATCGACCAGGCGAGCCATGACTTCCTGTTGCATCGGCTTGCCGCTGGCCAGGTCGATGACCGGCTGCGCGAGCAGCGTCCAGCGGCCTTCGGCGAGGGCTTCGCGGATGACCTCGCGCCATTCGAGCGAGCCGATGGCGGCGTCGGCGGATTGCAGGTCGACCAGGTATTGCAGGGCGTTACGTCCGGACTGGCGGGCGCTTTCGATGGCCAGGTCAAGCCGCGACATGACACGCGCCCGGCTTTCACCGTATTCGATGTGGATCATGCCGATGCTGAAGGAGACATCGGCACTGTCGGGCAACTCGGCGAACAGGTCCTGCAAGCGGTCGCGCAGTTTGCGACCGAGTTCGCTCAGGGCCATCAGGTCTTTGCCGAAAACGGCAAAGGCAAAGGCGCCGCCACCGGTCCGGCACATGATCGAGGTGCTGTCCCCGAGTTCAGCGCGCGCAACGGCGGCAAGGTTGGCCAGCAGCGCATTGCCTTCGCGGTAACTGGTTTCGGTGTTGAAGTGCTTGAGGTTGTCGAGTTCGATGCCGACCAGGGCGATTTCGGCATGTGCGAGCTCGCCCTGCAGGCACTGCTCCAGGCGCAATTCGAAGCTGCGTCGGTTGTCGAGGCCGGTGAGTTCGTCCTGATAGGCTTCGCGCCGGAACTGTTCGGCCTTGCGCGATTCGGCGTCGAGAAATTCGGAGATCTTGCGCGACATGTTGTTCATGGCGCCGACCACCCGCGCCAGCTCAAGTGCTTTGGGCTGGCTTTCAATCTGCTTGAAATGCTTTTGCTGGATAGCCTGCGCGGTACGTTCGATGTCCGACAACGGGCGCAGTATCCAGCGCAGGGTTTGCCGGGTGAGCAGTAGGGCCAGCAGGTAGGCAAAGAGCATCCAGGCGCCAACTTCCAGCGCCGATTGCCACAGGTACTGGTAAGCGTGGGTGGGCTGGCTTTCGACTGCCACTTTGCCCAATTGCCGCCAGCCACTAATCAGGAAGGCTTCGCCTGGCGGCGCCTGGAGCGGGACCAGATTGGAAAACCACAGGGGAACGCCGGCAATCTTGGCCGGCAGGCGCCGTTCGAAAACCACCTTGCCATCGAGCCCAAGCACGGCAATCCGCTGGAAATAGCCGCGGTCGAACAGAGTTGCGACCAGGGTTTCGGCGAGGACCTTGTCGCCGCTGCCAACGGCCCCAGCAAGACGGTGTGAAAGCGAGGTGGCGGCTTCCTGGGCATGCGAACCCAGTTGTTCTTCAAGGTAGTTGCGAGTGCCGGAAACACCCAGTGCACCGAGTCCGAGGATGACGATCAGGAAAATCAGGGAGATTCCCTGGAGGAGTTGTCGGTGCAGGCTCATCGGGTGTTCGTGGCGTACCGTTCAGCGACCCCGGCGCCCGGGGCAGCGAGAAGGCGGAAGGAAAGAAAAAGGCCATGCGGAGATGGCCTTTGTTTGCTGCTTGGCGAAACGTCGTTCAGGAGCGGCTGACGCTGCCACCACCGCCGGAACCGGAAGCCGGCGGGCTGGCCGGCGGGGTGGAGGCAACCGGGGTGCTGTTCGAAGCCGGCGGCGTCGTGGAGCCCGTATCACCAGCGCCCGGGGTGCTGGCAGAAGTCGCGGCCGAGGCAATGGATGAGGCCTGGCTCGGTGCTGCCTGGGTGGCGGCAGCAACAATGGAGGCAGATTGGCTAGGCGCCGCGCTCACGGCAGCGCGGGTAATGGCAGCAGCCTGACTCGGTGCGGCGGAAACGGCGGCACCGGTGATCGCGGAAGCCTGAGACGGCGCAGCGCTGACGGCTGCGCTGGTGATGGCGGCAGCCTGACTCGGCACGGCAGAAACGGCGGCGGAGGTAATCGCAGCAGCCTGGGTCGGAGCTGCCGAAACGGCAGCGCTGGCGATGGCGGCAGCTTGAGCCGGTGCAGCAGCGATGGCGGCGGAAACGATGGCGGCAGCCTTGCCGGGATTGGCAGCAATGGCGGCAACCAGCGCAGTTGCCAGTGCGTTGCTTTGAATGCCGGCGGCTTGGGCGGCAGCGGCCACGGCGGCGGGAGACTCTCCGGCAGCGATGCGCTGCTGCACTTCAGCCTCGACCTGCACCTGGTTCATGCTCGGCGCGAAGGCAGCCACTGCAGCAATGCCGCTGAAGGCAAGACCGACAGCAAATGCGATTTTTTTCATGGAAATCATGGGAGGGCTCCTGACTGGATTCACTTGCCCACAGACTACCGATGACTTACCCGAACGTCAAGTCAACATTGGCATTGAAACCGCAGGAAAGTCCTTTATTTTTATAGCTTTTCACCATGCGGAACAAGACATCCCCGACCTGTTTTCCAGGCTATTTTCAGGCATCTGCGATAGCGGCGCTGGCCTGTACAATTGCGTCCTCGATTGGCCCCTGGATTTTCGTACTGGACGCCCTTGTTGTTCAAAAAGCCGTTGTTCATCGTCCCTTTGCTGTTCGTTCTTGCCGCGCCGGTCGCGGCAAGCCTGGTGGCGTTTTCGGACAATCTGTTGCGCAGCATCGCGCAGCGTTATTCGAACGATGCGCCGAAACGTCTGATGGTCTGGCAACGACTGATCTACGACATGCGTAACAGCGATGCACCGGCCACCATCCGCCAGGACGCGACCAACGAGACGCTGGCACTGCGCAAGATCAACGCCTTCTTCAATCAGGTGCCTTATCAGACCGATATCCAGCACTGGGGCAAGGAGGATTACTGGGCAACGCCGGTCGAGATGCTGTCCTCCTTCGCCGGTGACTGCGAGGACTATTCGATTGCCAAGTATCTTTCACTGAAGGAACTGGGCGTTCCCATCGAGCGTCTGCGCATCACCTATGTGCGTGCCGTCGAGCGCAACGAGTCGCACATGGTGCTGGCCTATTACCCGACGCCGGATGGCGAGCCGTGGATCATGGACAACCTGATCAAGGAGTTCCGCCCGGCTTCGCAGCGCAAGGATCTGGAACCGGTGTTCAGCTTCAACGAAGATGACCTGTGGATTCCAAGCGGCCCCACCCAACGCGGCGGTGCGAGCGGCGTGCGCTTGTGGCGCGAACTGCTGGAGAAGCTGGAGCGTGAAAAGCGGATGTAGACCGGCGCCGGCTTCAGCGCGGCGGCAGGAGATCGTCGCGCCCGGCTTCGCTGGCCAGTTGTTTGAGTTGCCGTGCAGCCCGCCCGCGACTTTCGCGGTAGATGTGACGCAGGCTTTCCTGACGCTCTGGCCCGGCTTCGTCCCACCGCGCCAGCAGAATTCTGGCCAGCGTGAGCTGTACGCCACCTTCCCGGATGCCATAGCGGATGGCGCGATCCATGGCCTGCCACATTGCTTGCGGCTCGCGGTTGAGGCGATGCAGGGTCCACGCCGTGCTCGACCAGGTGTAGGGCGACATCGGTCGACGCGCCAGCGAGCGGCGATATTGCTCAAGCGCCGCTTCCTGCATGGTGTCTTCGAAAACTGTCCCGCGCCAGGCAATGGCGGCGCGCAGGCTGTAGCCGTAGCCGAGCATTTCCAGCAATAGCGGGTCGCCGGGCACCCAGGACAGGCCACGCAACAGCCCGGCTTGTGCGGTAGCGAGTTCGCCCAGGTTGGGAACGCGAGCCGGCGTAGTTTGCCAGTCGATGATCTGGTGGCGTGCCTTCTTGCTGGCAATGTCGCCGAGGCCGTGGCGTACTGCAGTGGTCACGGACAGAGCACCGAACACGGCGACTACGCCAAGCAGCAGGAAGTAACCGCCGCGCCCTCGCCCGTTCATGCCGGCAATCCGTAGATGCGCGCCGGCAGCTCGCAGGTCATGCGCTCGGCAGAGGCGGCACCGACGATGCCGGCGGCCAGGCGGCAGCCTTCGCTGATGCTCGGCGGACGGTGCTTGAGGTTGTGTGCGTCGCTGGCGATGACGTGTGCCCAGCCGTTGCCAAGTAGCGTTCTGGCGGTTGTTTCGGGCGGTTCGCCGAAGTGCCCGGCGATTGCGGCGGCCGTCAGCTGCAGCCAGCAGCCGCGCTCCAAATAGGGCACAAGCCGGTTGGGATCGCCAATCACCGCCTTGTTGCGCTCCGGGTGAGCGATCAGAGGCCGGATCTTCATCTGCATCAGCTTGTCGACGAACTGCAGGCTGCCCACAGGAATGGTTTGGTGCGGGAATTCGACGAGCATGATGCGATAGCCATCGACTTCGCCGAGAAACGGGGCCTGGCCTTCGAGCAGGAGTTCCAGGGACTCCATGCTCAGACGGACTTCGCCGCCGAGCTTGACGGCGAGCGGAATACCGGCATCGGCCAGGGCTGCCCGGAAGGCTTCCACGCGCGGTTCCAGCTGGCTGCGGGTGTTTTCGTAGCGCCCGGGGTGGATGTGCGGGGTCAGGACGCTGGCGACAATGCCGTCGGCAACGGCATGGCGCGCCAGCGCCAGGGCTTCGTCCAGGGTTTGCGCACCGTCATCGACGCCCCAGAGGAGGTGGCAGTGCAGGTCGATCATGGATTGAATCAGGCGCCCTTGCCACCTTCTTCGCCGTAGCTCACGCCGTAACCGCCCTGGTAACCGGCCTTGCCATAACCGTATTTACCGTAGCCGGAATAGGCGCCATAGTACTTTTCTGCCTTGGCGACGTCGAACTGGTTGAGCACCACGCCGATGATATGGCCGTCGGCGCGGCGAATCCGTTGCAGACCCTTGCGGGCAATCTGGTACGGCGTCGATTCAGCCTTGCTGACGTAAATGACGCCATCGGCCATCGAAGCAATGACCAGGGCATCGGAGACGAGTTCGACCGGCGGCGAATCGATGACGATGACTTCGAAGTGCTTGGCCAGATGTGCCAGCGTGTCCTTGAAGCGTTGCGAAAGCAGTAGTTCGAGCGGATTGGGCGGTACGTTGCCGGCCGGCATCAGCATCAGGCTGGTGCCTTCCATGGGAATCAGGCATTCCTGCAGGGTGGCGGTGCCGGCGACGAAATTGGACAGTCCCTTGGCGCCGACGGGAATGTCCAGCCCCTTGGAAACCGCCGGACGACGCATGTCAGCATCGATGAGCAGGGTTTTCTTGGTATGCGCGTGGGCCACGGCCAGGTTGATCGAGAAGGTCGTCTTGCCCTCCCCTGGGACGCTGGAGGTGACCAGCAGCGTACGCTGGGGTAGGTCGATGCCGGTAAGCAACACACCGGTTCTGGCGGTGCGGATGGCTTCGGCGTAGATCGATTTAGGCTGCTCGATGAAGATGCGCGCCGTCTTTGTGCGCTCGACTTCGTCCTTCTTGAGCAAGGGCAGCGAAGTGAGGATGGGTTCGCGCAGGCGCAGTTCGACGTCTTCGGTGGTTTTCAGGGTGTTGTCCAGGCGGTCACGCAGCAGCGCGGCAAGCACCCCGAGGAAGATGCCGAGGACAAAGGCGATGGCAACGATCTGCTTCTTCTTGGGCTTGACCGGCACTTCGGAAACGACAGCGGCGTCGACGACGCGGGCAATCGGCGTCTGCAGGTCGCCGGCGACGTTGGTTTCCTTGGTGCGGGTGATGAACATGTCGTAGAGCTGACGGTTGGCCTCGACTTCACGTTCGTAAATGCCCAGCTCGCCTTCCTTGCGGTTGAGCTGTTGGACCGAGCCGCGGGCGTTGCGCAGCACGCCTTCCAGAGTGGCTTCGGTAGCACGCGCGGCTTCGTATTCGCGCATCACACTGGCAACCACGGAGTCAACCTGGCGACGCAGGTTGTCGCGGGCGGATTCGAGCTCGCTCCTGGCCTGGATGAAACGCGGGTGTTCGGTGCCGTAACGCTGGCTGACTTCGGACAACTGGCGCTCGGCCACCCCCTCGGCCCGTTTGGCTTCAGCAACGATGGGGTTGCGCAGCACTGCCGGCAGCGTGCTGAGGTCGCTGCCCTTGGGTGCTGACCGGATCTGCTGGTAGGCACCGTCGGCTTCGGCGCGCTTCATGCGGGCCTCGATCAAGCGGCGCTGGACTTCCTCGATCTGCTGCCCGGCACCACTCTGGGTGATGCTCTTGAGGTCGACGATGCCCTCGCGATCACGAAACTCCTGCAAGGCCTTTTCGGAGTCATTGAGTTTCTTGCGCAGATCGCTCAACTGATCCTGCAGCCAGCCACTGGCCTGACGGGTCAGGTTGAAGCGCGCTTCCAGGTCCTTGTCGATATAGACCTGAGCTACGGTATTGGCAACTTTGGCGGCCAGCGCGGGATCGGCGGATTCGAAACTGACCTTGGCAAGCTGGCTGAGCCGGATCGGCTCGACGCTCAGACGTGAAGTGAAACCACCGTATACCGCTTCAGCGAGCAGTTTGTCGTTCCACTCCTTGGGCTCGGCGGAAAAACCAACGCTCGCGAGCCAGGAGTCATCCTTGCGCCGCGGATCGAATTCTTCGCGCTCCCACAGCTTGAGCTTCTCAATGGCGCGCATCGAGACTTCACGCGACTTGATGATTTCCACCTGGGTCTGGAAGTGCTCGCGGTTCTGCGAAATGCCGGAGTAGACGTCCTCGATGGAGAGCACCTTGGATTTGTTGGCTTCGATCAGAACCGTTGCCGTCGACCGGTAAACCGGGGTCATGACCATGACGATGACCGCAGCCAGGAGAGCGACGACCAGACCGAAGCCGATAATCGCCTTCTTGCGCTTGAGTATGCTGCGCCAGTATTCGAGAAGCTCCAGTTTCTCCGCCTGATCTTGCGGGTCGTGCAGGAATACGGGTTTGTGCTTTTCGGCAACGGCGGCCGGCGTCGGGGCTGGAATTTGCGTTGTGGCGCTCACTTGCGTCATTACCTGTCAAAGAATTCGGAAACACTTCCCGGTCGGGAAGTCAGAAGAAGCTTTCGTCAACCGTGATGATGTCGCCCGGATAAACCATGGTATTCAGGTCAACACGCTGTGATCGCTGGCTGGGGTCGCTTTCGCGAATGATGTAGATCTTGCTCAGCGAGGCCCGCTCGCGAAAACCGCCGGCCAGCGAGGCCGCCTTGCGTATCGTCAGCCCAGGCTGAAATGGGTAACCACCTGGTTTTTCAACCATGCCGTTGATGTAGAACGGGCGGTATTCCTCGATACTGACCGATACCTTGGGATTGACCAGATAAGGGCCCCGCAAACCGTCTTCGACAGCACGCTCCAGTTCGCTAACCGTCAGACCGAAGGCTTTCACTTCACCCAGCGCCGGCAACGAAACCGTACCGGCGTCGGTGAGACGGACCTTTTCCTTGCTCAGGTCCGGCTCGCCAAGTACGCGGACAGTAAGTATGTCACCAGAGGACAAGCGGTAATTGGACAGGCCGCTGACCGCTACCGGCAAGGGGATGCTGGCTTCGCTGGTCAGCGAAGGCACCGACTCGTCATTGGTCTGGGCATATCCCAGATTCAGGGACAAAAACAGGACAATCAGACAACGCAACCACAGCACTGAAACACTCCCCCGCAGATTAATCAAAGCATGGCGTCCAGGGTCAGCATGAAGACATCACGCCTGAAATCCAGATTGACCTGGTTGGAATCGCGCTTGGTCCGGGTCCAGCTCAAACCGGCTCTGAAGTTGTAGCTGAGATCGCGGTAAACGCTGACGCCGAAGTTCCTGGTGTTGTCCTTACGGGCGACGCCATCGTAGTCGGTCTTGACCACACCAGCAGTGACACTGCTCGACATGATCGAGGCCCATTGGTGCGTCCAGGCCAGGTTGTAGCTGCGGTTTTCGATGAAGTTGCCAACGCCTGTGGAGTCGGCGAAGTCCTGTGCGGTGTCGATACGGAACACCGAATAGGTCAGCGGCGCCCAGGTCAGGCCGGCTTCCCAGGTGCCGCCCCGCGGATCACGCATGCGGCTGCTATCGAAATTCTTGTAGGCACGACCCAATCGGATATCGCCGGAGGTTTTTGCCGCCATGTCCCAAGTGGCGCCAAAGAGAAGCTTGGTATAGGCGTTGTCGTTGAGCGAGGTACGCAGGGTGTAGTCGTTCCAGGTATGGCGCGCCTCGAAGATGAGCGAGGTCTTGGGCATGATGCGGTAGAAGAAGCGCCCGGCCAGTACGGCGATATCGACATCGGAACCGCGGGTAGTGGTCCGGTTGTTGGTGTAGCGCTTCTGCATCAGCGACGATTCAAGCTCGATCCGGCCAAGCGCCCCGGGAGCGCCGTACATGGCGATCACGCGCGCCAGAGGGGCACGCCACTTGTCCGGCTCGGTGGAGGCCGCACCACGGTCGGTCGAGCCGCGGGCGTCGGTGCGCATCTGATAGCCAACGCCCCAGCCCATGCGGGCACGGGTGGTGAAGTAGTTGTCACCGGCCAGCCAGATGTCGTGATGATTGAAGTTATCGTCGGCCGAACTGGTGTAGCGGCCGTAGTTGCCGCTGTAGCTGAGCGTGTAGCGATCGCCGCGGGTTTTGAGTTCGGCAAGCACATCGGGGCGAAGGACAACAATT
The DNA here is from genome assembly GCA_002425245.1 of Betaproteobacteria bacterium UBA5582. Lineage (GTDB taxonomy): Bacteria > Pseudomonadota > Gammaproteobacteria > Burkholderiales > Rhodocyclaceae > Azonexus. The sequence goes on from DILW01000169.1 coordinate 46,323, forward strand.
TTTGAAGCCTTTTCGTTTCGGGAATCGCCACCGACGTTGTCGTTGTGCCCAACCGACAATGAAGCTGAAGGGTAGACGAAAATCCCATTCTGGAAGCGTACCGGCCGGCCTGGGGCGCTCCGGGTCAGGATGGCTCCCTGTTCGGGAACCGATGCACTGCCGATACCGGCACCGGTGAGTTCGTAACCGGCGCTGCTGGCGCGTTGGGCTGCGCCGGTGGAAACATCGCCACCAAAAAACGGGGCCCGCGTCACTGGTGGATTCAGCGCAGGTACCGCAACAGGCTCCTCGACTTTGCCGGGAGCGGGCGCATTGCCCGGTGCCACCTCCGTGGCATTGGCGGTGGAGCAGAGCCCCAGCGATAGGATCAGCGCGATCGCTGAATGCGATTCGAAAGCTTTCAATTTATACCTCCATTCGGCCCGGCGGCTCTGGAATTTATACTCACCCGCCATCATGATAGCCGGATTACATAATCCAGTCTACAGTTTGCTGCGATGCACAATTTTCAATAAATCAACAAATTAATGAAAAAAATTTCATAAACTCAGGATAGATGACTATGACTTTTGGAGTAACATAATTCGGCAAGTATGCGATAAGCATTTCACTTATCCAGGCTTGTTCGGCATCGATTAATATTCGGTATTTCGAATACCGCACCGTATCACCATGAGAATTGCCAACTCCTCCCCTGCTCCCGCCGTCAACGAGGTCAAGTTGATGCTTGACCGACTCCCTTTTGACGGCGCACGCGTGCTTGAACTGGGTTGCGGGCGCGCCGAAAAAACGCGCTTGCTTGCGGAAACCGGGCGCCCCAACGAAATCATCGCACTTGAGGTTGATCAGATTCAGCACGCCAAGAACCTGCAGGCCAGCGACCTGCCGACGGTTCGCTTCGCTCAGGGCGGTGCCGAGGCGATTCCGGCCGACGACGCCAGTGTGGATATCGTGCTGATGTTCAAGTCACTCCACCATGTGCCGATCGCATTGATGGACCAGGCGTTGGGCGAAATCGCCCGGGTCTTGCGCCCCGGTGGGCTGGCCTGGATTTCGGAACCGGTTTATGGCGGCGACCTGAATGAGGTATTCCGTTTGTTCCACGACGAGAAAGCGGTGCGCGAAGCGGCTTTCGCTGCGGTTAGCCGCGCGGTGAGTACTGGTGGTTTGCGATTGCAGGAGCAACTGTTCTTCAACACCCGCAGCTTTTTCGAGAGCTTCGAGCAATTCGACAGCCGGATGATCCGCGTGACCCACTCCAACCACCAGCTTTCCCCCGAGCTCTATGCGGCGGTACGCGAGCGTTTCAATTCCTTCATGACACCCGAAGGCGCCACCTTCATCAATCCGCAGCGGGTGGATTTACTGGTAAAACCCTGAAGGAGACAGCAACAGGAGGAATCGATCCGGCTTCGCGCGGTCTACCATGTAATAAATCGCGACATTGGCGCGACCAAGGGTAAGACAACCAAGGAGCAGGCCCCATGCGCGACACCTTCCACCTGTTGCAAGTCACCGACTTCCCCGTCCTGCAGCGACGAAAACTGGAAACCTTGCAGGCCAATCTCGGCTATCGCTGCAATCAATCCTGCGTGCACTGCCATGTCGCGGCGAGTCCCAAGCGGACTGAGGAGATGTCCTGGGAAACGATGGCCAGCTTGCTCGACTTCGCCAGCCGCCAAGGTGTTTCGACGCTGGATCTGACAGGCGGTGCGCCCGAGATGAATCCGCATTTTCGTCGCCTGGTGGAAGCTGCGCGGGGGCTTGGCCTGCGCGTCATCGATCGCTGCAATCTGACGATCCTGAGCGAACCGGGTTACGAGTCGCTGGCGGATTTCCTGGCGGATCAGGAGGTGGAAATCGTTGCCTCCCTGCCCTGCTACCTGGAGGAAAATGTCAATGCGCAACGCGGCGATGGTGTTTTCGAGGCCAGCATCGCCGGACTGCGCAAGCTGAACAGCCTGGGCTATGGTCTGCCCGACAGCGGCCGGCTGCTCAACCTGGTGTACAACCCGCTCGGCCCCAGCCTGCCGCCGGACCAGGTCAAACTCGAAGCGGCCTACAAGGAACAGCTGGCCAGCCGTTACGGCATCCTCTTCAATCACTTGTTCGCCCTGGCGAACATGCCGATCAAGCGTTTCGGCAGTCAGCTGCTGTCGGACAATACCTTCCATGACTACATGCGTCTGTTGAAAGGCGCGTACCAGCCGGCCAACCTCGATGGGGTGATGTGCCGCTCACTGCTCTCGGTCAGTTGGGAGGGTTACGTTTTCGACTGCGACTTCAACCAGATGCTTGGTCTGCCAATCGGTGGCGGAGCATCGCGCCCGGTGCATATTGCCGAGTTGCTCGATGCCGAGATGGCGGGCCGGCCGATCCGGGTTGCCGACCATTGCTATGGCTGCACCGCCGGCCAGGGCAGCAGTTGCGGTGGTGCGCTGGCCTCGGCCGAAGCGCAGCAAAGTTCTGATCTATCCAGAGAAGAACGATGAATTACAAGAAAATCACGCTGCTGGCCTTGCTGGTCGGGGTTGTCTGGGCCTATTTCGCCTTCGATCTCGGCCAGTATCTGAACCTGCAGGCGCTGAAAACGCAGCAGGCTGCAATCGCCGACTATCAGGCGCAGCATCCGCTCCAGGTCATCGGCCTGTATTTCATCGTCTATGTGCTGACGACGGCACTGTCGTTTCCGGGTGCTGCGCTGCTTACCCTCGCTGGCGGGGCAATTTTCGGTTTGCTGTGGGGGACTGTGATCGTTTCCTTCGCCTCCACACTCGGCGCGACGCTGGCTTTCCTGATGTCCCGCTTCCTGCTGCGCGACTGGGTCAGCCAGCGTTTTGGCCAGCGCCTGGAGGCCATCGACAACGGCGTCAAACGCGAGGGCGCCTTCTATCTGTTCACCCTGCGCCTGGTGCCGGTTTTCCCGTTTTTCCTGGTCAACCTGCTGTTCGGGCTGACGGCGATGAAGGCGCGGACCTTCTTCTGGGTCAGTCAGATCGGGATGCTGGCCGGCACGCTGGTCTATGTGAATGCCGGCACCCAGCTGGCCAAGCTGGATTCGCTCGCTGGCATCCTGTCGCCGGCCTTGCTGGGCTCATTCGTCCTGCTCGGCATTTTTCCGCTGGTCGCCAAAAAACTGGTCGAGTTCGTTCATGCCAACAAGGTCTTCGCCCGATGGAAGAAGCCGGCGCGCTTCGACCGCAATCTGGTGGTCATCGGCGGCGGCAGCGCCGGCTTGGTCACTTCCTACATCGCCGCAGCGGTCAAGGCCAAGGTCACGCTGGTCGAGAAACACGAGCTGGGTGGCGACTGCCTGAATACCGGCTGCGTACCGTCCAAAGCGCTGATCCGTTCAGCGAAGTTCATGTCGCACATCGGTCGCTCGCAGGAGTTTGGTATCGGCTCGGCCCAGGCGCAATTTGAATTTGCCGAGGTGATGGAGCGGGTGCAGTCGGTCATCAAGACCATAGCCCCGCATGATTCCGTCGAGCGCTATACCGGGCTGGGGGTCGATGTGGTCCAGGGCTCGGCCAAAATCGTTTCGCCCTGGGAAGTGGACATCACCCGCGAGGACGGCAGCAGGCAAAGACTGACGACGCGCAGCATCGTCATCGCCACCGGGGCGCGTCCGTTCGTGCCGCCCATTCCGGGCATCGAGGAGGTGGGTTACCTGACTTCCGACAACGTCTGGGAATTGCGTGAACTGCCCCGGCGTCTGGTGGTGCTTGGTGGTGGGCCGATTGGCTCGGAACTGACCCAAGCCTTCGCCCGGCTTGGCGCCCGGGTGACGCAGGTCGAAATGGGTGAGCGGATCATGGTGCGCGAAGATCCGGAGGTTTCCGAACTGGTAACGGCGCGATTCCGCGCCGAAGGCATCAACGTCCTGGTCAATCACCGGGCGAAACAGTTCCTGGTCGAAGGGGGCGAGAAATTCCTCATCGCCGAGCATGCCGGACAGGATGTGCGCATCCCCTTCGATGCGGTTCTGGTTGCCGTTGGCCGCGCCGCCAATCTCAAGGGCTTCGGCCTCGACGACCTGGGCATTCCGGCGGGCCGGACGGTGGAGACGAACGAGTTCCTGCAGACCAATTACCCGAACATCTACGCCGCCGGCGATGTCGCCGGGCCTTTCCAGTTCACGCACACGGCGGCCCACCAGGCCTGGTATGCGGCGGTCAATGCGCTGTTCGACCCGTTGAAGAAATTCAAGGCCGATTACTCGGTGATTCCGTGGGCCACCTTCGTCGAACCGGAAGTCGCTCGCGTCGGCCTGAATGAGCAGGAAGCGAAGGAGAAAGGCATTCCCTACGAAGTCACCACCTACGGCATCGACGACCTCGACCGGGCGATTGCCGACAGCGAGGCCCACGGCTTCCTCAAGGTGCTGACCGTGCCGGGCAAGGACAGGATTCTCGGCGTCACCATCGTCGGCGAACACGCCGGCGACCTGATCGCCGAATACGTGCTGGCGATGAAACACGGCATCGGGCTGAACAAGATTCTTGGCACCATCCACATTTATCCGACGCTGGCCGAGGCCAACAAGTACGTGGCCGGCAACTGGAAGAAGGCCCATGCGCCCCAGCAACTGCTGGTGTGGGTCGAGCGTTTCCATGCCTGGCGCCGGGGGTAAGCTCATGGGGAAAGCTGCTTTTGCATTGGCGTACGGTCTCGCACTGTCCAGCGCCATTGCCGAAGAAAACTGGATCGGACGCTTCCCGGCCCGGGGTGAGATTCCGGCGCCCTGGCAGGTCGAGCAGATCGACAAGAAGATCCCGGCAACGCGCTATCAACTGCGGCACTGGGATGGCGTCAATGCGGTCGAGGCGAATGCCGATGCTTCCATGGCGCTACTCGGTCGCCCGCTTACGGTGGACCTGGAGAGAACGCCGATTCTCTGCTGGCGCTGGCGGGTCGATCATGTCCTGAAAGGGGCGGACATGCGGACCAAGGCCGGCGATGATTACGCTGCCCGTGTCTACCTCACTTTCCGCATCCCACCCGATCAGCTCGGCTTCGGTACCCGCGCCAAATTGGCGCTGGCGCGTTCGATCTACGGCGACCAGGTGCCGGATGCGGCGATAAATTATGTCTGGGACAATGTGCACCCACCGGAGACGCTGATGAACAATGCCTACACGGATCGGGCGAGGATGATCGTGGTGCGCTCCGGCGAGCGCGAGGCCGGGCGCTGGGTCACGGAGCAACGCGATGTGCAGGCTGATTTTCAACGCGCTTTCGGTAGCCTGCGCGGCCAGCTGAGCGGTTTGGCGATTGCCGTCGATACCGACAACACGCGGGAAAAGGCGCGGGCCGGCTTTGCCGAATTCCGCTTTGTCCCGACCAAAAGTGATTGCGCCAATGAAATCCGGGCAGCCGCCGACCAGCGCTGAACGTCAGCTCTCGATCATCGTGCCCGTGCTCAACGAGTGCGCGGGCATCGCTGCGTCCTTGCAGCCCCTCCAGGCCTTGCGGGCTGACGGTGTCCAGGTGATCGTCGTCGATGGCGGGAGCACCGATGAAACCGTGGCCATCGCCGCACCACTGGCTGATCTGGTGCTGCAATCCGGGGCGGGGCGCGGTCGGCAAATGAATGCCGGCGCCAGCCAGGCCAGCGGTGCCGTCCTGCTGTTCCTGCATGCCGATACCCGCCTGCCCTTGCACGCCGACCGGCTCATCCTGAATGCCCTGGAAAACGGTGCCGACTGGGGGCGCTTCGATGTCTCGATTGCCGGCTCCCTGGCTGGCCTGGGCATGGTGGCCACGATGATGAACTGGCGCTCCAGACTGACCGGCATTGCCACCGGCGACCAGGGAATATTCGTGCGCCGGGAACTGTTCTGGCAGCTTGGCGGCTTTCCCGCCATCGCACTGATGGAGGATATCGTTCTTTCATCGATGCTGCGCCGGCACGCCAGGCCTGCGTGCCTGACACAGCGCGTGATCACCTCAGGCCGACGCTGGGAAAAACACGGGCTGTGGCGGACCATCTTCAAGATGTGGCTGCTCCGTCTGCGCTTCTATTTCGGCGCCGATCCGGAGCGCCTGGCCCGGGAGTATGGCTATGCCAAAACCCAATGAGCTTGGTGCGCATCGCGTCGGTATTGCCATCCTCGCCAAGGCGCCGATCCCGGGGTTGACCAAGACCCGCCTGATTCCCCGTCTTGGCGCCGAAGGGGCGGCCCGGCTGCAACGCTGGCTGTTGCAACGGACCCTGAGCACCGCACTTGATGCCGGTACCGGCCCGCTCAGCCTGTGGTGCACGCCGGATCAAAGGCATCCGGACTTTGCCGCCTGCCGGGCGGGTGGCACCGTCGAACTGAAAACCCAGCCCGAAGGCGACCTTGGCGAGCGGATGCTGACCGCCCTGCAAACCAGCACCACCCCACTCGGCACCCTGGTGATCGGCACCGACTGTGCGGTGCTGACGCCGGCCCTGTTGCGCCAGGCAGCACATTCACTGACGACCCACGACGCGGTGGTCATTCCAGCTGAAGACGGTGGCTACGTGCTGATCGGGATGCGTAAGCCCGATGCCGGCATTTTTGCCAATGTGTCATGGAGCACGGCGACGGTCATGGCTGAGACACGCGAACGGTTCGCCGCACTGGCCTGGTCGGTCGCCGAACTGCCGGCGCTCTGGGACGTCGATCGCGGCGCTGACTTCGATCGTTTGTGTGCCTTCTTCCCGTCAGCGGCCGATTACGTGCTGAACAGCGAGGCACAGGCATGAGCCGCCTGATCCTGGCCGGCGCGGGCCACGCGCATCTGCACGTACTCAAATCCCTGGCGCAACACCGCTGGCCCGGCGTTGAGGTGATCCTGCTGACGCCTTACGCGCGCCAGATCTACTCCGGCATGGTGCCGGGCTGGATGGCCGGGCATTACACCCTCAATCAGTGCGCGGCCTCGCTGCACCATCTGGCCAGCGCAGCCGGCGTCAGCCTGCGGCTGGAATCGCTGACCGCCATTGATGCGGCAACGCAGACCGTCGACACCAGTTCCGGCACAAGGCTCCACTACGATGCGCTATCCATCGATACCGGCGCGAGTGTGGACGTTTCAAGCCTGACCACCTCGGGCGCCCGTTGCCTGTCGATTCGCCCGCTGGAACGCTTTGTCGAGGACTGGACTTCGCTGCTCGATGCGGCCCACCGGCAAGGCAGCTGGCGACTGGCTGTCGTTGGCGGTGGCGCGGCCGGTGTCGAATTGGCATTGGCCGCCCAGTACCGACTGGCGCATGAGATTGGCCGTGCCAATGCCTGCGTCTCACTGGTCAGCGGGAATGAACTGCTGCCCGGTCACGGCATCCGCATTCGCGAGCAGGTCAGCGCATGCCTGCGCGAGCGCGGCATCACCGTCATCAGGGCCCGGGCCGCCGGCAGCCCGGACGGGCTGTTGCTCGATGACGGAACAACGCTGGCAGTTGATGCCTTTATCGCGTCCACCGGAGTTCAGCCGCCATCCTGGCTTGCGCTGTCGGGACTTGCCCTGACGCCGGATGGTTTTATCGCGGTTGGCGAGGGGCAGCAGAGCATTTCTCATGCGCAGGTGTTTGCCGGCGGCGATATCGCGAGCCGCATCGATCATCCGCATGCAAAGTCCGGCGTGTACGCGGTCAAGTCCGGCCCCGTGCTGGCAGAGAATCTCCAGCGTACCCTGCAGGGACAGCCCCCCTCCCCCTACACGCCTCAGCGTCGCAGCCTGTACCTCCTGGCGACCGGCCCCAAGGAGGCGGTCATGTCCTGGAACGGGCTCAGCGCACGTGCTGGCTGGGTATGGCGATGGAAGGACTGGATCGACCGCCGCTTCATGCGCCAGTACGCACCTGGGCAGAAATGAAAAGCCCCGCACAACGCGAGTTGTACGGGGCTTGGAATTCTGGGGCGACTGATGGGGCTCGAACCCACGACAACCGGAATCACAATCCGGGACTCTACCAACTGAGCTACAGCCGCCGCTGCAGGAAGGCGCGCATTGTAAGGGGTTCGAGCCAGCCTGTCTACAGGCTTTTGCACTTTGTCGCACAAGGCTCGCCCGCCCTCCTCGCAGTCTCGCCGTGATATGATTGCCAGCTTTATTTTTCGGCGCCTTAAGCACAAGGAATTTTCATGGAAGCAACTACCGCACAAGTCAACGAACTCGAACGTCGCATCGACCTCTCCATCGCCATCGCCGATGTCGAGAAGGAAATGGAACCGCGTCTGCGCCGCATGGGCCGCAACTTGAAGATGCCGGGTTTCCGTCCGGGCAAGGTGCCGTTTGCCATGATCAAGCAGCAGTATGGCGATCAAGCTCGCCACGAGGTGCTGTCCGAGCAACTCGACCGCGCTTTCGGTGAGGCGATCACCGCCCAGAAGCTGCACGTTGCCGGCTATCCGCGCCTGGAGCCGAAGACCAGCGAGAGCACGACGCACATGGAATTCACCGCCGTGTTCGAGGTCTATCCGGAATTCGTGCCGGCCGACCTGTCGTCCGCCGAGATCGAGCGCCCGACGCTGGAAGTTGGCGCCGCCGAAATCGAGAAGACCCTCGACATCCTGCGCAAGCAGCGCGTCCGCTACGACAACGCCGACCGCGGTGCAGCCAAGGAAGACCGCGTGGTGATCGATTTCACCGGCAAGAAGGACGGCGTTGCCTTCGCTGGCGGCTCGGCCACCGACTATCCCTTCGTGCTCGGCCAGGGCATGATGCTGCCCGACTTCGAAAACGCTGTCGAAGGCGCCAAGGCTGGCGAAACCAAGACTTTCGACCTGACCTTCCCCGAGGATTACCACGCCAAGGATCTGGCCGGCCAGACCGTTCAGTTCGAAATCACCGTCAAGCAGGTTCAGGCACCGCGCCTGCCGGAAGTTGACGCCGACTTCGCCAAGCAGATGGGTGTTGCCGACGGCGATGTCGAGAAGATGCGTGCAGAGGTTGAAGCCAACCTGAAGCGCGAAGTGAAGCGCCGCATTGAGGGCAAGCTCAAGGAACAGGTGATGGAAGCCCTGCTCAAGGCCAACCCGATTTCGGTGCCGGTTTCGCTGATCGACATGGAAATCCAGCGCCTGATGCAATCCGCTCGCCAGGACATGGAACAACGCGGTATGAACCCGAAGGACATGCCCCTGCAGCCGGCTTGGTTCGCCGACCAGGCCAAGCGCCGTGTGACACTTGGCCTGATCTTTGCTGAAGTGGTCAAGACGGAGAACCTTCAGGCCAAGCCGGAGCAGGTTCGTGCCCTGGTTGAAGACCAGGCTGCCAGCTACGAGCAACCGGAAGAAGTGATCCGTTGGTATTACGCCCAGCCGCAGCGTTTGAGCGAAGTCGAGGGTGCTGTCATCGAGAGCAATGTGGTTGAATGGGTACTGAGCAAGGCCAAGGTCACCGACAAGGTCGCCGTGTTTGATGAACTGATGAGCCAGCCGCAGTAAGCAGGTTTTTCGTCGGAAATCCGACAAGCGTATTGAATGCAACAAAAAAGGGCCAACATGATTATCGACAACGCAAGCAACTGGGACCCGCAGGCTTTGGGTCTGGTCCCGATGGTGGTGGAACAGAGCGGACGCGGCGAACGCGCGTACGACATCTATTCGCGCCTGCTGAAGGAGCGGGTGATTTTCCTTGTTGGCCCGGTCAACGACGCCAGCGCCAACCTGGTCGTTGCCCAGTTGCTGTTCCTTGAGGCCGAAAACCCGGACAAGGAAATCTATTTCTACATCAACTCCCCCGGCGGTTCGGTGACTGCCGGGATGTCGATCTACGACACCATGCAGTTCATCAAGCCGGATGTGTCGACGCTGTGTATCGGCCAGGCCGCCTCGATGGGCGCCTTCCTTTTGTGCGCAGGCACCAAAGGGAAGCGTTTCGCGTTGCCCAACTCGCGGGTGATGATCCACCAACCGCTCGGTGGCTTCCAGGGCCAAGCGTCGGATATTGCCATCCACGCCCGGGAAATCCTGTCGATCAAGGACAAGCTCAATCGCATCATGGCCGAACATACCGGCCAGCCGCTTGAGCGTCTGGAGAAGGACACGGACCGTGATAATTTCATGTCCTCGACCGAGGCCGTGGAGTATGGTTTGATTGACAAGGTGCTGACCCGCCGCGAAGCGGCTTGATCGAGGAGAATCGGATGTCGAAGGACGGCCAGGAAAAACTGCTCTATTGCTCCTTCTGCGGCAAGAGCCAGCACGAGGTCAAGAAACTGATCGCCGGCCCGTCGGTGTTCATCTGCGACGAGTGCATCGCCCTGTGCAATGACATCGTCCGCGACGAACTTCCGGAAGAGTCGGCCAAGGCCGGTCGCTCCGACCTGCCGACGCCGCGCGAGATCAGCGCCATCCTCGATCAGTACGTGATCGGCCAGGAGGTAGCCAAGCGCATCCTGGCGGTTGCGGTGTACAACCACTACAAGCGCCTGCGCCACACGTCGAAGAATACCGGCGACGTCGAACTGTCGAAGAGCAACATCCTGCTGATCGGCCCGACCGGCTCCGGCAAGACGCTGCTCGCCCAGACCCTGGCGCGCATGCTCAACGTTCCCTTCGTGATGGCCGACGCCACCACGCTGACCGAAGCCGGCTACGTCGGCGAGGACGTCGAGAACATCATCCAGAAGCTCCTGCAGAAGTGCGACTACGATGTCGAGAAGGCCCAGCAGGGCATTGTCTACATCGACGAAATCGACAAGATTTCGCGCAAGTCGGACAACCCGTCGATCACCCGCGACGTCTCGGGCGAAGGCGTGCAGCAGGCGCTGCTCAAGCTGATCGAAGGCACGACGGCCTCGATTCCGCCGCAGGGCGGGCGCAAGCACCCGAACCAGGACTTCGTCCAGGTCGACACCACCAACATCCTGTTCATCTGCGGCGGCGCCTTCGCCGGCCTGGAAAAGGTCATCCGCAACCGCTCCGAGCGCGGCGGCATCGGCTTCGGTGCTGAGGTGAAGAGCAAGGACGACGGCAAGGAAGTGGGCAAGATCCTGCTTGATACCGAGCCGGAAGACCTGATCAAGTTCGGTCTGATTCCGGAGCTGATCGGCCGCCTGCCAGTGGTCGCCACCCTGCAGGAACTGGAAGAGGACGCCCTCGTCCAGATTCTGACCGAACCCAAGAACGCGCTGGTCAAGCAATACCAGAAGCTGTTCGGCATGGAAGAGGTCGATCTGGAAATCCGGCCAGCCGCCCTCTCCGCCATCGCCAAGAAGGCGCTTGAGCGCAAGACCGGCGCCCGTGGCCTGCGCTCGATCATGGAACACGCCCTGCTCGATGTAATGTACGAACTCCCCGGCATGGAAAATGTCGAAAAGGTCGTCATCGACGAAAACATGATCACCGGCGACACGCCGCCGCTGCTGATCTACGCCGACCAGCCCAAGGTCTCCGGCTCGAACTGAGCCGGGGGTTCTTGAAATCCGGTTCCCTGCCCCCATCTAGGGGGCTCAACCCCATTTCAAAGGCACACTGATGTCGAACCCCAACACGCTCCCGGAAACCCTCGAATTGCCGCTGCTGCCGCTGCGCGATGTCGTGGTTTTTCCGCATATGGTCATCCCGCTCTTCGTTGGCCGCCCGAAGTCGATCAAGGCCCTCGAAATGGCCATGGAGACCAACAAGCAGATCATGCTGGTGGCGCAAAAGTCCGCCGCCAAGGATGAACCGGAGGCCGAGGATCTTTACCGCATCGGTTGCCTCGCCAACATCCTGCAGATGCTCAAGCTGCCTGACGGCACCGTCAAGGTGCTGGTCGAAGGTACGCAGCGTGCCCGAATCGAATCGATCGACGTGCATGCGTCGATGTTCACGGCTTCGGCCGTGGCGGTCAGCCAGACCGGCACCGAAGATCACGAAATCGAGGCGATGCGCCGCGCCGTGGTCGCCCAGTTCGACCAGTTCGTCAAACTGAACAAGAAGATTCCGCCGGAAGTCCTGTCGTCGATCACCGGCATCGAGGACGCCGGCCGTCTGGCCGACACCATCGCCGCCCACCTGCCGCTGAAGATCGAGCAGAAGCAGGAAGTGCTGGAGATGGACAACGTCCGCGAACGCATCGACCGCCTGCTCTCCCAGCTCGAAGCCGAAATCGACATCCTTCAGGTCGAGAAGCGCATCCGCGGCCGCGTCAAGCGGCAGATGGAAAAGAGCCAGCGCGAGTACTACCTTAACGAACAGGTCAAAGCAATCCAGAAGGAACTCGGCGAAGGCGAGGACGGTGCCGATCTGGAAGAGCTCGACAAGAAGATCGCCGCCGCCGGCATGAGCAAGGAAGCGCTGGCCAAGGCCCAGGGCGAACTCAAGAAGCTGCGCCTGATGTCGCCGATGTCGGCCGAAGCCACTGTCGTGCGCAATTTCATCGAAACGCTGATCGGCCTGCCCTGGCGCAAGAAGACGCGCATCAGCAAGGATCTGCGCGCCGCCGAGAAGATCCTCGACGCCGATCATTTCGGTCTGGAAAAGGTCAAGGAACGCATCGTCGAATATCTTGCCGTGCAGCAACGCGTAGACAAGGTGAAGGCACCGATCCTCTGCTTGGTAGGCCCCCCGGGCGTCGGCAAGACCTCGCTCGGCCAGTCGATCGCCAAGGCGACCAACCGCAAGTTCGTGCGCATGGCGCTCGGCGGCGTCCGCGACGAAGCCGAAATCCGCGGCCACCGCCGCACCTACATCGGCTCGATGCCGGGCAAGATTCTCAACAGCCTGACCAAGGTCGGCGTGCGCAACCCGTTGTTCCTGCTCGACGAAGTCGACAAGCTCGGCCAGGACTTCCGCGGCGACCCGTCGTCGGCGCTGCTCGAAGTGCTTGACCCGGAACAGAACAACACCTTCCAGGACCATTACGTCGAAGTCGATTTCGACCTCTCCGACGTGATGTTCGTCGCCACCGCGAACACGCTGAACATCCCGGCGCCTCTGCTCGACCGCATGGAAGTGATCCGTCTCTCCGGCTACACCGAAGACGAGAAGGTCAACATCGCGATGCGCTACCTGCTGCCCAAGCAGATGAAGAACAACGGCGTCAAGAAGACCGAACTGGTCGTCGCCGAGAGCGCGATCCGCGACATCGTCCGCTACTACACCCGGGAAGCCGGCGTGCGGGCGCTCGAGCGCGAAATCTCGAAGATCTGCCGCAAGGTCGTCAAGACCTTGGTGCTCAAGTCGCGCGACAGCAAGATCACGGTCAATGCCCGCAATCTCGACAAGTACCTCGGCGTGCACCGCTATACCTTCGGCATGGCCGAAAAGGAAAACCAGGTCGGCCAGGTCACCGGTCTGGCCTGGACCGAGGTCGGCGGCGAGCTGCTGACCATCGAGTGCGCCAACATGCCGGGCAAGGGCAACATCATCCGCACCGGCTCGCTCGGCGACGTCATGAAGGAGTCGGTCGAAGCCGCCCGCTCCGTCGTGCGTGCCCGCGCCCGCCGCCTGGGCATCAAGGACGAGGTGTTCGAGAAGACCGACATCCACATCCACGTTCCCGAGGGCGCCACGCCCAAGGACGGCCCGTCGGCAGGCATTGCCATGACCACCGCGCTGGTTTCGTCCTACACCGGCATCCCGGTGCGTTGTGACGTCTGCATGACCGGCGAGATCACCCTGCGCGGCGAAGTGCTGGCCATCGGCGGCCTCAAGGAGAAGCTGCTGGCGGCAGTTCGTGGCGGTCTGAAGACGGCGCTGATCCCGGAAGAAAACGCCAAGGATCTTGCCGAAATGCCGGAGAATCTCAAGAACCGCATCGAAATCGTGCCGGTGAAGTGGATCGACCAGGTTCTGGAACGCGCGCTGGAAAGCCTGCCCCAGGCCCTGCCGGAGAGCGTCGAGACGACGCCGGAACTGGCTGCTCAATCCGACGAGTCGGCCAAGAACGCCCTGCTTACTCATTGATTTCAAAGGCGGGGATGCTGAACGACTTCGGTCAGCATCCCCGAAACCCGCACCAGAGCGTGGTTCTGGCCTGAAAATCCCCTTGACACAAGGATTTCGGGGAGGCTATAAATCGCCCCTCGCAGAATTTTCACCACTCCAAACCTTTACCAGGGGACTTACATGAACAAGACTGAACTGATCGATCAGATCGCCACCTCGGCCGACATCTCCAAGGCTGCCGCCGGCCGTGCGCTGGACGCCGCTGTCGACGCCATCAAGGATGCCCTCAAGGCTGGCGACAGCGTCAACCTGATCGGTTTCGGCACCTTCTACGTCGGCGAACGCGCCGCCCGCACCGGCCGTAACCCGCGTACCGGCAAGACCCTGGAAATCAAGGCTGCCAAGTCGCCCAAATTCCGTGCCGGCAAGGGCCTCAAGGACGCAGTTAACTGATATACTGCCGCTCCTTCTGCGCTGGACGCAGACTGGGTGCTTAGCTCAGTTGGTAGAGCGTCGCCCTTACAAGGCGAATGTCGGCGGTTCGACCCCGTCAGCACCCACCAAATTCCAGAACCCCGCTCCGGCGGGGTTTTTATTTGCGCAGAAATCGCGAAACCCCTTGCAATCTCTGGCACTCCCCGTATAATGCGCGGCTCTGACAGCGCGCCCGTAGCTCAGTTGGATAGAGTATCTGGCTACGAACCAGAGGGTCGGGCGTTCGAATCGCTCCGGGCGCGCCAATCAGAAAAATGGAAGTTTCTTCGGGAGCTTCCTTGCTTGTTCAGACAGCGCGCCCGTAGCTCAGTTGGATAGAGTATCTGGCTACGAACCAGAGGGTCGGGCGTTCGAATCGCTCCGGGCGCGCCAGTCGAATCAAGCGGAAGAAAGTACCCCTCGGGTGCTTTTTTTTCGCCCTCGATTCAGAGCTGCCGTTAGCCCTCTTCCGCCGCCCGGAACATGGCCGGTGCCAGGTCGTATTTCTGCAGCAGACGATAGAACTCGGTCCGGTTGCGTTCGGCAATGCGTGCTGCGTCGGCAACGTTGCCCTGGGTGAGCTTGAGCAAGCGAACCAGATAGTCGCGCTCGAAGCGCTGCTTGGCCTCCTGGTAACTCAGCGCGTCCATGGTCGGCGCCCGTTGCGCGCGATGCACCAGCGATACAGGAATCAGGGGCGTCGAGGTCAGCGCGCAGCATTGTTCGACAACGTTGAACAGCTGGCGCACATTGCCCGGCCAGCTCGCCGTCGCCAGGGCTTCCAGCGCATCCGGCGCGAAGCCGCTGATCGGCTTGCCGTACTTGCTGGACAACTTCCGCAGGAAATGGGCAGCAAGCAAGGGAATGTCCTCGCGACGCTCTTCCAGACGCGGCAAGCTCAGCGAGACGACGTCGAGTCGATAGTAGAGATCCTCCCGGAACTGGCCATTGGCCATGGCAATCTCGAGATCACGGTGAGTGGCCGAAAGCAGACGGATGTCCACTGCCTCGGCCCGAGTCGCACCAACCGGGCGCACGGCGCGCTCCTGCAGCACGCGTAGCAGCTTGACCTGGAGCGAGAGCGGCATGTCGCCGATTTCATCGAGGAACAAGGTACCACCGTTAGCGGCCTGAATCAGGCCATTGCGGGCAGCGGCAGCGCCGGTGAAGGCACCGCGGACATGGCCGAAGAGCTCAGACTCGAGCAACTGCTCCGGGATCGCCCCGCAATTGATGGCAATGAAGGGGCCGGCGGCACGTAGACTGGCACGATGAATGGCCCGGGCCAGCACTTCCTTGCCCGTGCCGCTCTCACCGCGAATCAGGATGCTGGCGTCGGAAACTGCAACCATGCGGGCGTCGGCAAGAAGTTCAGCCATGCAACTGCTGCGATAGACGACGCCTTCCCGCCAGCTCTCGTCGGGGCGGTCATCAAGCGGACTGTCGTCGCCGGCGGAGACGAGCAGAGCCTGGTCGATGCGGGCCATCAGGGTCTGGCTGTCGAAAGGCTTGGTCAGGTAGCCAAAAACACCGAGTGAGGTAGCGGCAACCGCGTCGGGGATGCTGCCGTGCGCGGTCAACAGGATGACTGGCAGACTCGGCCGGGTCTGATGGAGCTCCTCGAACAGCGACATGCCGTCGCGTCCCGGCAGACGGATGTCGCTGATGACCAGCCGCGGGGTATCCACCGCAATGCAGGCCAGCCCCTGCTCGGCGGAAATGGCCTGGGTGACGCGAAAGCCGCGGGCTTGCAGACGCATGGTCAGCAGGCGGCGGATGTCTTCGTCGTCATCGATGATCAGAATGTGCGGGGAATTGCCGGAGTTCGGTTTCATGGGCGACCTCCGGGACGGCTGGCACTGGGCAGGCTACGCTCGATTTCTGCGAGGCGATCGATTTTTTCCTGCAACTCCTGAACCTTGCGCTGGCTCTCCTTGAGTTGAGCTCCCTGGCGCTCAAGCTGGGCTTCCAGTCGCTGTCGCTCGGCCAGTTGCTCAGCCAGCAGGCGAGCCACCGGATGGAAGCTCCTCGCCTCACTACTGTTCGATTTGAGTAGCGATTCAAGCGTTGCCTGCGCTCGCGAAATATCTCCTCCCCTGCTCTGGGCATGCAGCAAGGCCAGCCGCATCTGCGCCTCCGGCGTCGTCGACTGGCTGGTCAGCTGGTTGCGCAGCTTGGCCAGCTCCGGTCCATCCAGGCCCGGCAAGGTCCGCTGGAAAGCCAGTAATCCGGCAAGCCCGCCGAGGTCCGGCGACGATGTTTCCGGTTGATGAGCACAGCCAATAAGCAGCGCCCCAGCAAACATGGAAAGGCTAAGCAGCCTGAATTGCATTGTTCAACTCCACTCGAAAATGTGCGCCGGACTCACTGGGTATGAGATCGACGCGCCCACCCAGGGCACGAACCAGTTCACGCACGATGGACAGGCCAACCCCGCTGCCGTTGCGAGCCACCGGAGCACTGCGGCGCCCCTGAACGAAGGGTTCGAAAATCCGCCGCACATCTTCCGGGGCCACGCCAGGACCGCTATCCACACAGTCGATGCGCCAACCGGTGGCATGAGGGGTGGCACTTAGCCGGATTCGGGCGTCATCCGGACTGAAATCGATGGCGTTGGCCAGCAGGTTGTCTAGAATCACCGCCATCTTGCCGACATCGACCCAGGCTTCACCTTCCCCGGCCTCGACCGTGATGCGGATGTGTCGCGCCAGGGCTGCCAGTTCGTGACGCTTGGCAGCGTCGCTCAACAACTGGGCCGGACGAACGCGTTCCATGTTCAGATGCCGGGCTTCAAAAGCGGCCGCATTCAGGGTCAGCAGGCTTTCGATCTGGTTCTGCAGGCTGCCGACGTTGTGCGCCAAAATATCCACCACTTCGCGCTGGGAACCGGCCAGCGGCCCCGGAACCTCTTCGGCCAGCAGCGCAATACCTTCCTTGAGTGCGGTCAGCGGGGTCTTCAGTTCATGTGACACATGACGCAAATTGCGCTCCCGGTCGGCTTCCAGTTCCGCGAGACGCTGGCGCAGGTCGTCCAGGCGGGCGCCGAGACGACGAAGATCGGCCGGTCCCTCGACCAGCACTGGATCGTTGAATTCCCGTCCCCCCAGGCGGACGATGGCCTTCTCCAACTGGCGTACCGGCCTGATCAACCACCAGGCCATGGCCAAGGCCGCCAACAGCACCCCGGCCAAGGCTAGTGCCAGTCGGCTGCGGAGTTGCGCGCGCTGACGTTCCAGTTCGTCCAGCAAGCGCGCGTTACCCTTGTCTATCCAGCGCTGGCTGGTTTGCCTCATGTCATCGTTCAAGGCCCCCAGAGCGACCAGCAACGGCGCCAACTCGTCGGCGCTGTGCCCCGCTTCGAGACCATTGCGCAAGGCTGCGGCAAGTTGCCGCCAGTTGTCTACGGTAGCCGCCAGTTCGGGGAGATCGATATGCTTCAACTGACTGATCGATTGGCCGTAGTGCTCATCAAAGCGCTCACGCAAGGCGGGATCGCCGAGGACCAGAAATTGCCGGGCGCTGCGTTCCATGTCGACGGTGCGTTCGGCGAGTACCTGAACGACCGCCGTCAGTCGCAAGGCATGCTGATTGTTTTCGCGGCTTTCTCCGACCAGCCCCTCGAGCAACCACCAGCCATGTGCGGCTACGCCACCCAGCAAGGTGACGATGAAAAGGACTCCGGCAAGCATGCCGTGACGAAAGGAGAGAGACAACGGCACCTCAAATGATGACAAAAGATTAGTTGGTTAAATTTTATACTGGCGAATCATGAGCTTAAACCATGTCGCCAATTGACGACATTGTACGCCGCCTGGAATGGCCGAGTTCGAGCGCCTGGACAAATAGCTGTCGCCTCCTGCCGACAACGAATTTCCCGTGCGTCAAACCATTATCTTTCATTGTGTTGATTCAATTGACTTTTTTATTCTGGCACACAATTCGCTGTAGGCATTGCGAGCGTCAATTCCGGCCTCGTCTTCAGGAGACTCCATGTTCATGAAATCCAGCCCGCCCAATAATCGAGCGGACCAGAACCTGCAGCGAAACACGAATCCCGCTCTCGGTAGCGCCACCCCACCCCCAACAGTGAACGGAATGACAAGAAGCAGCGCACAACCCAGCGCACAACCCAGCGTACCCACGTTGCCGGAGAGCAGCGAAAAGGAAGCTTCACCGGTCATCAATACAGCGCAAAGCGACAAAACAACGGAGAAAGATGCGGGCGCACGTTTGATCGTGGGTCCGGATGTAAAATTGAAAGGCGCTGAGATCCTGGATTGCGACATGCTTGTCGTCGAGGGACGGGTTGAGGCAACCATGGACAGCCGGGTCATCCGGATTGCCGACAAGGGTTCGTTTTCGGGCAAGGTCAGCATCGACGTCGCCGAGATTCACGGTTGCTTCGATGGCGAACTGACCGCTCGTTCGCAACTGATCATTCACGCCACCGGCCGGGTCAGCGGCAAGATTCGCTACGGCAAGCTGGTCATCGCCGAAGGTGGCGAGCTGTGTGGCGACATCAACGCCCTGGCGGCAGAAAGAAACCACCCGCCCATCCTGAGCGCTCTTACTGCCTGAGCGCAAAGGCTGGTCATTTTTGGGGAAGCCCCGTAGACTGCGGGCCTTCCCCGTTTTTTTTGTCACAGACGAGACCATGGCCCAATACGTAATGTCGATGCTGCGCGTCAGCAAGATCGTTCCTCCCAAACGGCAGATCATCAAGGACATTTCCCTTTCCTTCTTCCCCGGCGCCAAGATCGGCCTGCTCGGCCTGAACGGCGCGGGCAAATCGACCGTGCTCAAGATCATGGCCGGCGTGGACAAGGAATACGACGGCGAGGTCCAGCACCTGGCCGGCGTCTCGATTGGCTACCTGCCGCAGGAACCGCAACTCGACGCCGACAAGACGGTGCGCGAGGAAGTCGAATCGGCGCTCGGTGAAGTCATGCAGGCACAGGCCAAGCTCGACGAGGTCTATGCAGCCTACGCCGATCCGGAAGCCGACTTCGACAAGCTGGCCGAAGAACAGGCCCGCCTGGAAGCGATCATCGCCACTGCCGGTTCGGACACCGAGCACCAGATGGAAATCGCCGCCGACGCGCTGCGCCTGCCGCCCTGGGAGGCGAAGATCGGCGTCCTGTCCGGCGGTGAAAAGCGCCGCGTGGCGCTGGCCAAGCTGCTGCTCTCCAAGCCCGACATGCTGCTGCTCGACGAACCGACCAACCACCTCGACGCCGAATCGGTCGAATGGCTGGAACAGTTCCTGGTGCGCTTCCCCGGTACCGTCGTCGCCGTCACCCACGACCGCTACTTCCTCGACAACGCCGCCGAGTGGATTCTCGAACTCGACCGCGGCCACGGCATTCCCTGGAAGGGCAATTACTCGTCCTGGCTGGAGCAGAAGGAAGCCCGCCTGGAGACCGAAAACAAGCAGGTCGACGCCCACATGAAGGCGATGAAGCAGGAACTGGAATGGGTGCGCAGCAATCCGAAGGCGCGCCAGGCCAAGTCCAAGGCCCGTCTGGCTCGCTTCGAGGAAATGTCCTCGCACGAATACCAGAAGCGCAACGAGACCCAGGAAATCTTCATTCCGGTCGGCGAACGCCTGGGCGACCAGGTCATCGAGTTCAACAACGTCAGCAAGTGCTTCGGCGACAAGCTCTTGATGGACAACGTCAGCTTCACGATTCCGCCCGGCGCCATCGTCGGCATCATCGGCCCGAACGGCGCCGGTAAATCGACGCTGTTCAAGATGATCACCGGCCAGCAGCAGCCGGATTCGGGCGAAGTGAAGATCGGTCAGACGGTCAAACTCGCCTACGTCGACCAGTCGCGCGACTGCCTCGACGGTTCGAAGACGGTGTTCGACGAACTGGCCCAGGGTAGCGACATCCTGCAGATCGGCAAGTTCGAGATGCCGTCGCGCGCCTATATCGGCCGCTTCAACTTCAAGGGTGGCGACCAGGGCAAGCTGGTCGGCAACCTGTCCGGCGGCGAACGCGGCCGCCTGCATCTGGCCAAGACGCTGATGTCCGGCGGCAACGTCCTTTTGCTCGACGAACCGTCGAACGACCTCGACGTCGAAACCCTGCGCGCGCTGGAAGATGCCCTGCTCGAATTCCCCGGCTGCGCCATGGTGATCTCCCACGACCGCTGGTTCCTCGACCGCATCTGCACGCACATCCTGGCCGCCGAAGGCGAATCGCAATGGACCTTCTTCCCGGGCAACTACCAGGAATACGAAGAAGACAAGCGCCGCCGCCTGGGCGAAGAAGGCGCCAAGCCCAAGCGCATCCGCTACAAGCCGATCACACGCTGAGTGCAATCCGCAAAACAGAACGGGCGCCATTTCGGCGCCCGTCTTTCATTTTCCTGCCCCGCGTTTCGCGGAACAGCGAAACTCAGTGCTTGAGGCTGGCGGAAAAAACCGCCTTGCTTCTTTCGGACAACTGGAATTCAGCGAAGGCGCGCTCGATTTCGGCGCTGTTGCTGCCTGCAGAGTGATCTTCGAAACAAATGCCGATGCTCTTGCCATTGGCAGCCAGCGTCTGGAAAGCGTATCGCCAGCGTTGGGCTTCCGCCAGACGCTCGCGCAACTGCGCTTCGTTGGAAATCGAGATACCGGCCTTCTTCAGGGAATCCAGAAACTCCTCGAAGGACTCATTGCTCAGACTACCCATTCATTTCTCCGTGAGATACGGTGCGACTGCACCATGCTTCCATTAACGACGCCATCGCCATTCGGTTGACACAAAAGTGATAGAAGTTTGAATGCGATAATTACGCCATGAAAAAACAGAACCTGCCTGCCACCATCCCGGAAATTCGTCCCGGGCAGTCGATCGAACTGCTCAAGGAACTGCACATCCTGACCCGCGACGGCAAACTCAATCAGGACAGCCGGCGCAAGCTCAAGCAGGTCTACCATCTCGCCCAGTTCATCGAGCCGCTACTCGATGGCATGGAAACTCTGGTTGACCATGGCGCCGGCAAATCCTATCTTGGCTTCATCCTCTACGATCTCTTTATCAAGAGCCGTGCCAGCGGCGAGGTCGTCGGCATCGAGACGCGTGCCAAACTGGTCGACAAATCGCGCGAACTGGCCACCCGGCTTGACTTCCCGCGCATGCGCTTCCTCGCCTGCACGGTTGAAGAAGCGATGACCTCGGACGCGCTGCCGGCCCGTGTCGATGTCGTCACCGCCCTGCACGCCTGCAATACCGCCACCGACGACGCGATTCGCTTCGCATTGACACGACAGGCACAGCACATTGTCCTGGTGCCCTGTTGCCAGGCCGAGGTCGCTGCAACGATGCGCGCGCGCAAAGCCGAATCGCTGGCGCGGACGCCGCTCGCCGAACTGTGGCGACACCCGATCCATACCCGCGAACTGGGTAGCCACCTGACCAACGTGCTGCGTTGTCTGTTGCTGGAGTCGCATGGCTACGACGTCACCGTCACCGAGCTGGTCGGCTGGGAGCACTCGATGAAGAACGAACTGATCATCGCTAGCCTGCGCGGCAAGCCACGCAAGAACGCCCGCGAGCGGGCCGAAGCCATCCTGCGCGAGTTCAATATCGAGGAACTTGCCCCTCGTTTCACCTACTAAGGCGCCATGACGCGTATCCAGCACCCCCTCGAACTCCTGGCCCCGGCCAAAAACGCTGACTTCGGCATCGAAGCCATCAAGCACGGCGCCGACGCCGTCTACATCGGCGGCCCGGCCTTCGGCGCCCGCTACGGCGCCGGCAACGATGTCGGCGAAATCCGACGCCTGTGCGATTTCGCCCACCGTTTCCGGGCCAAGGTCTTCGTCGCGCTGAACACCATCCTGCACGACAGCGAACTTGAAGCCAGCCGCCAGCTTGCCTGGGAGTTGTACGACGCTGGCGCCGATGCGCTGATCATCCAGGACATGGGCCTGCTCGAACTCGATCTGCCGCCGATTCAACTCCATGCGAGCACCCAGACCGACATCCGCAACCCGGCCAAGGCACGCTTCCTCGAAGACGCCGGCTTCTCGCAGATCGTCCTGGCGCGCGAGATGAGCATCGCCGAAATCGGCCAGGTCGCCGCCGCGACGACGCTGTCGCTTGAGTACTTCGTGCATGGCGCGCTCTGTGTCGCTTATTCGGGACAGTGCTACATCAGCCACGCCCACACCGGCCGCAGCGCCAACCGCGGCGAGTGTTCGCAGGCCTGCCGGCTGCCGTATACGCTGGTCGACGACAAGGGCAAAACCATCACCGAGAACCAGCACCTGCTGTCGATGAAGGACAACAACCAGTCGGACAACCTGCGTGCGCTGGTCGAAGCCGGTGTTTCCTCGTTCAAGATCGAGGGCCGGCTGAAGGACCTGTCCTACGTCAAGAACATCACCGCCCACTACCGCACGCTGCTCGACGAGATCATCGCGTCCGACCCGCGCTACGTGCGCGCTTCCAGCGGCCGTTCGAGCTTCACCTTCACGCCACAGCCGGAGAAGACCTTCAACCGCGGCTATACCGACTACTTCGCCGGCGGTCGCCAGGACGACATCGGCGCCTTCGATTCGCCGGCCTTCGTCGGCGAACCGATTGGCGAGGTGGAAGCGATCGGCGACGGCTGGCTCACCGTCAATACCGCCGAAACCTTCCACAACGGTGACGGCGTCTGCTTCCACGATGCGCACGGAGACGTCCAGGGGATGCGCATCAACCGGGTCGAGGGCAAGAAACTCTTCCCGATGGAAATCCCGGCCGAGCTGAGCGAAGGCACCACCCTGTTCCGCAACCGCGACCAGGAATTCGAACGCGCGCTGGAAAAGGATTCGGCCGACCGGCGCGTGAGCGTCAAGGCGGTGTTCACTGAACAGACCGACGCTTTCGTGCTCACCTTGACCGACGAGGATCAGGTCAGCGTGGCCGTCAGCCTGCCGCGCGATGAGCGGATCGGCAGCGAACTGGCGCAGAACCCGGAAGCCGCGCTGGGCAAGCTGAAGGAAAACCTCGGCAAGTTCGGCAACACCATGTTCGTCGCTGCAGCCGTCGACCTGCAACTGAGCCAGGCCTGGTTCCTTCCGGTCGGCGCGATCAATGCGCTGCGCCGCGAGGCCGCCGAACAACTCGAAGCCGCCCGCCTCGCCAGCCATCCGCGCCCACCGCGCGCGACTCCGGCGGCCGATCCGGCGCCCTACCCGCAGGACGAACTGACCTACCTCGGCAACGTCTTCAACACCAAGGCCCGTGCTTTCTACGAGAAACACGGCGTGCGGCTGATCGAGGACGCCTACGAAGCCGGCAACGAAAAGGGCATGGTCTCGCTGATGATCACCCGACACTGCCTGCGCTACAGTTTCAACCTCTGCCCGAAGGAGGTGAAACACTTGAAGCCGGACCCGATGACGCTGATCAACGGCAACGAAAAGCTGATCCTCAAGTTCGACTGCAAGGCCTGCGAGATGCACGTCGTCGGCAAGATGAAAAAAGGCGTCACCCTCAACCTCGGCAGCATCCGGCCGACCGGTGGCTGTGGATGAAACCAACGTCCTGCCCCTCCTGCCGGCAGCCGATGGAAAAGCGGCGCTTCGAGCGCATGCACCACGGCGAAGTCATCCTCGATCTCTGTTTCCACTGCCACGGCATCTGGTTCGACGAATTCGAGAGCGTGCAGATCACTCCTGGCGGCGTCATCGAGTTGTTCCGCCTGATCCACGAACACCGCGATGCACAAAGGTTGCCGTTGCATGATGTACTGCGCTGCCCACGCTGCGACGAACGTCTGTTGAGCGGACTTGATGTCTCCAAACACGGCGGCCGCTTCAACTATCACCGCTGCCTGCAGAAGCACGGTCGCTTCACCACCTTCGCCCAGCTGATGATCGAGAAAGGCTTCGTCCGCCAACTGAGCGGCAGCGAAATCGACGACCTGGCGGCCCGGGTCGGCACCGTACGTTGCACCGGTTGCGGCGCGCCGGTCGATATCCGCCAGGATCATGCCTGCCGGCATTGCCGGGCGCCCATCGCCATCCTCGACCCTGACGCCGTGGACAAGGCACTATCCCGCTTCGATAACGCCGAAATCCAGCGTACTACCCGCGATGTGGAACTGCTCGGCGATGCGATCATTCTCGCCGAGCGGGAAAAAGCTCGCTATGAAAGAGAACAACGGATCCAACGCAGCCAGATGGACATTGGCGACTTGATCGTCAGCGGCGCTGGGCTGCTATGGCAGATACTGCGCCGTTAACTGAAAAGCGGGCCCGCGGGCCCGCCCATTGAAGCCACCGATGCCGGCTTACTGAACGCGAATTTCGACGCGCCGGCTTTCTTCAGCCGAACCGCCGCCCAGCGTCGTTTCCGGCTTGCGCAACTTGATGCGCTCGGCCGCAACGCCACCGGCAACCAGCGCATCACGCACCGCCAGCGCACGTTGTTTGGCCAGTTCGGCATTCATCGCCGGATCGCCGGATTCATCGTGGAACCCGGACAACAGGACGATGGCCTGGGCATTGCCAGCCAGCGCCGTCATCGTCTGGGCAACGACGGCCTGGTCATCGGCACCGAGAGTAGCCGAACCAACCGCGAAATAAACCTTGGCCAGAGCCTCGCCAACCGGGGCGATATCGCTCTCGCCGGCAACGGCAACCGTGGCGGGCGCGGCAGACTGCCCGGCCTTCCAGACGCCAAGACTGGTCACCAGCGCGATTACGCCAAAAATCACCCCGGCGAGAACGCCAAAAACCACACCCTGGGTTTCGTTTTCATCTTGAGACATGCTTGAACCTCGTCAGGAAAGAAAAAATTATCCGGGCATTTTAACCAGCTTGCGAAGACAAAAGTAGCTCCGGTGACAACTGCAAGGATTGTTCGCCGCAAGCCAGCCAGATTGTGCCTTCCTGGATGGTGCACGCCAGTTTCATCGAGCGCTCGGCGAGGCGCCCCAGCGCCTGGGTTTCATCGGCGCTCAGCCGCAGCACGGTAAGATTGGAGAAGCGCGCCAGCAACGGCACGGTCTGTTGCCACCAGACATCGACCGAACGACCACCGTAACTGATCACGATCGCGCGATCGGCCTTGTTGCAACCCTTGCGGATGCGATTCTCGTCGGGCTGACCGACTTCAATCCAGGTGCGCAACACGCCGGCGGGATCGATCTCCTGCAATGCACAATCGTCCTCGCTCGACAAACCCTTGCCAAAAGCCAGATCCGGGCCGGCGTAAAGGGCAAAGGCGAGGATGCGCACCATCATCCGCTCATCGTTCTCGGAAGGATGGCGGGCAACGGTCAGCGCATACTCGGCAAAATGCCCGCGGTCGAGATCGGATACCTGCAATTCGGCCTTGAAGACCGTCGATTTGAGCGCCATGGGCAACCCCGAAAAAAGCGGCGATTATCCCATGACGGCAGCGCCTAGCCCGTTTAGCATTGCACCATGGACGCTTCGCAAATGATTGCCCAGACGGTGGCCCGCAAGCGCTGCGCGAGTTGCCAGCGCTGGACCGGCCCGCGTTTGCCCGGCGCGGATGCCGGGACGGTACTGATCGAATCGGAGACTGTCACCGGCCTGTGCGAAGGTGGCGGCTGGCACGGCTCAGAACGCCGCGCCCGTTCGGCATGCGGGCACTGGCTGCGCTGGCAGGTGCTGGCGGATGCCTAGGAGAAGCTCCGCGACAGATAGCGGGTACGCGCCTCAATCCTGCCGAACAGGTAGTTGAGGTCATCCTTCCAGTCGATACCCAGCAGATCGCAGGCAGCAGCCGACAGTCTGCTGACCCTGGCCTGATCGTGCCCCGTCAGCTCCAGCGCATTGGCGACGGCTTCAGCCACGTGGGTGGCAGCAACCAGCTTGTCGGCAGGCGGATGCACGTCGTGGTGATGTTCGATTGCCGCAATCACCGTTGCCGGCAAGCGCCAGGCCGTGGCGAGCAGGTGGCCGATGGCGCAATGGTCGGTGTTGAAGTGTTGGCGTTCGGCAGTGAGGATATCCTTCTTCGGATCACGTTCCAGACTCATCCTGACCATCTGGAACTCAAGCGGAAAACAGCGGGCCATCCACAGTTGGCCGATGTCGTGCAGCAAGCCGCAAACCAGCGCCAGATCGGGCGAGCAATGACCTATCCTGGCCAGTTCCTGCGCCGTAACACCGACAGCAACGCTGTGCTTCCAGAAATGATGGGCCATCCGGCTTTCCCGGGAGAACTCGGCAATACTCACGGCAAGTACGATTTCCCTCAGCCTGCTCAGACCGATGAGAGATACGGCCACCTGCATGTCGCGCACATCGCGCGGGGTACGACCGGCCATCGCCGCCGCATTGGCAATCGACAAAACCTGCGCAGCAATGACCGGGTCCCGGCCGACCAGCTGGATCAGTGCACCCAGAGTGGCGTTATCGTCATCGAGCGTAGCCAGAATATCGTTGACGATGCTGGGAAAGGCCGGCAGCAGCGCCGCCCGTTCGATGATCTCGCTTTCCTTGATGTGAAGCGCCATCACAGGCTCCGGTAAGCAAGGACCGCAGCATACAGGCCGGCCAACGCCGGGCGGCTCAGGTCAGCATCGGCAAATATCTTGGCCAGGCGCGCTTCGCTTGCCAGCCGGTCTGCGGCGCGCTCGGCATCGGAGCGGGGGTCGTCCTCCAGCACACAGACAAACTCGCCGTGGCGCATGGCAATCTGGCGCAGGTTCGTATCGGTCAACACCTGCCCGGCAGGCAGTGTGAAGTTGGTTACGCCATGTTCGGCGATGGTCAGCGGAGCACCGAGCTCCATACCTTCGACGACATCGGAGAAAGGAAGATAACGCAGACGCTTGTTCATGGCCCGACAGTTCTTGTTAATGTTGTTGTTTAAATTAAATTTAGCACTTAACGAAATATAATCAAGAACTATCGCTAGGAAACACGCGGATATTGCGCCAAAAAATAACCCTACTCATCCCATTGTTGTATTTCCCCGCAGTATCGGCGATAGTTGCACCTGTTGTTAAACCGCTAATCCCAACATTCGATGAACTGCCTTGCCAACCACCGCACCCTCGCTGCCCCTGCAGAAGCACTGCCGGTAGTCGTACGCGTCATCGTCGTAGGCGTCATTACGCACGCGCCGTCGCGGACCGGGTAAGCAGTAACAGCAGTCAGATTTTCCCAAACCCCGCCGGCGCAAACGGCGGGGTTTTTGTTTTATGCCCCGCCGGAAACGCCACTAACCGAAGGAGCCTCAGATGAGCGAAACCCCCAACGAAACCCTCACCGGTGCCCAGATCACCGTACGCCTGCTTGAACGCCAGGGCGTGCGCCTGGTCACCGGTTATCCGGGCGGCGCGATCCTGCCGATCTACGACGCCCTCGGCCAGTCGACCGCAATCCGCCACGTCCTCGCCCGCCACGAACAGGGTGCCGGTTTCATCGCCCAGGGCATGGCCCGCGTCTCCGGCGAAGTCGCCGTCTGCATGGCCTCCTCCGGACCCGGCGCGACCAATCTGCTGACTGCGATTGCCGACGCCAAGCTCGATTCGATCCCGCTGGTCGCCATCACCGGCCAGGTGCCGAAGGCGATGATCGGCACCGATGCCTTCCAGGAAGTCGATACCTACGGCCTGTCGGTCCCGATCACCAAGCACAACTTCCTGGTTTCCTCGACCGAGGAACTGCTCGACGTCATCCCGCGTGCCTTCGCCATCGCCGCCTCCGGCCGCCCCGGCCCGGTGCTGATCGACATCCCCAAGGACGTGCAGAGCCGAACCATTGAGGTCGCTGAATGGCCGGCACCCGGCCAACGCGTGATGCCGGCGCCGGCCGATGGCATGGCGCTGGCCGAAGCCGCTTCGCTGATCGCCGCAGCCAAACGGCCCCTGCTCTATCTCGGTGGCGGCGTCATTCACGCCGGTGCTTCGGAACTTGCGCTGGAACTTGCCGAAATATCGACGCTGCCGACGGTGATGACCTTGATGGCGCTCGGCGCGATGCCGGTCGACCACCCGCTGTCGCTGGGCATGCTCGGTATGCACGGCGCCCCCTACACCAACCTGGCGCTCGACGAATGCGACCTGCTGATCGCCGTCGGTGCCCGCTTCGACGACCGCGCCACCGGCAAGGTCGCCGCCTTCTGCCCGCAGGCGAAGATCATCCACATCGACATCGATGCCGCCGAACTCGACAAGATCAAGACCGCCCACGTCGGCATCGTTGCCGATGTCGCCGAGGCGCTGACCCGCCTGCTGCCCCTGCTGCCGGAAAATCCGCGCGCCGAATGGAATGCCCGGATCGACGCCTTGAAGGCAGCGCATCCGCAACCCTTGCCCGGCGTCAACGATCCGCGCTCGCACTTCGGCCTGATCCGTGCCGTCGCCGCCTGCCTCGACGACGACGCCATCGTCGCCACCGACGTCGGCCAGCACCAGATGTGGGCGGCGCAAGCCTACCCGCTGCGCCGGCCGCGCCAGTGGCTGACCTCAGGCGGTCTCGGCACAATGGGCTTCGGCGTCCCGGCCGCCATCGGCGCCGCCCTCGCCGCCCCGGAACGGACCGTGGTCTGCTTCACCGGCGACGGCTCGATCCTGATGAACATCCAGGAACTGGTCACCGCTGCCGAGCAGCGCGCCAACGTCAAGATCGTGCTCATGAACAACGCCGTCCTCGGCCTGGTGCACCAGCAGCAGACGCTGTTCTACGGCCAACGGCTATTCGCCTCGGAATTCCAGTCCATGCCCGATTTCGTCGCCGCCGCCCGCGCCCTCGGCATCGCTGCCGTCGATCTCGATCAGGCAGCGAATCCCTGCGCCGCACTGGCCGACGCTTTCGCTCGCCCCGGCCCGTGCCTGATCCACGCCGGCATCGACGCCGAACAGAAGGTCTATCCCATGGTGCCACCCGGCGCCGCCAACCGTGACATGATCGGAGCCCAGGCATGAACGCCATCAACCGCAACGAAAACCAGGCGCTGTCGCGCGCCGTTCTGGAAATCGACGTCGCCAACCATCCCGGCGTGATGTCGCATGTGGTCGGCCTGTTCTCGCGCCGCGCCTACAACGTTGAAGGCATCCTCTGCCTGCCGGTCGGCGACGGCCGCCAAAGCCGGATCTGGCTGCTGGTCAACGAAGACCAGCGGCTGCCGCAGATGATCCGGCAGGTCGAAAAGCTGGAGGACGTCAACGCGGTGCGCCGGCATCATGCTGACCACGCGGTGTTCACCGATCTGGAGGCGTTCTTCCAAGCCTGAAGACTCAAGCCCGGCGCAAGCCGGGATTGTTTTCAGTGGCCGATGCAGAGGATGGCGGGATCTTCGTCAGCGACATCGGCCATGCGCTGGAGATTGTCGAGCACCTTGAAACTCGACTGCTCCATCGCCTCAACGCACCGGAGCATGGCGGCGTTGTCGCCGCTGATCCGGGCGCGCAAGGCCTCGATGCCGAAACGGTGGACATCGATATGAGGTGCCTCGATCTCCCGATAGCCCGCCAGACGACTGAAGCATTCACGGCCTTCGCCTTCGTAATACCATTTCCCAAGGCGGCAGGTGGTGTGCGAAGCCACTTGGTCAGGATTCAACTGCTCCAGACCGAACAGGCCGAGGTAGATGCGGAACTTGAACACCAGATGGTCCACCTTGGCCACCTCGACAAAGCTCTTCAGCGAACTGCCGGCGATGATCTGCTCCATCTTGCGCGACAGACCGATCAGCCGGTTCATGTCGCCGGTCGCCTCCTCGCCACGCTGGGCATACTCTTGCGCCATTTCGGCCAGCGTTTCCATGGCCGTGCGCGCCTGCGCGGAGTCATTGCGGATGCCGCTGACCAGGTGATCGATGTCCTTGGTTGCTTTTGCCGTTCGCTCGGCCAGTTTGCGCACTTCGTCGGCAACCACGGCAAATCCGCGCCCGGCCTCGCCGGCTCGGGCAGCTTCGATGGCGGCGTTGAGCGCCAGCAGGTTGGTTTGATCGGCAATTTCGTGGATCAACTGGACGATGGCACCGATCTGTGTCGCCTGCTGTGCCAGGGCATCGACTTCGTGTGCAGCTTTGGCCGACCCCTCGGCCAGACGATGCAGATTGGCAGCGATCTCGGTCGTCGTCTGACCACCGGTTGACGAAACCTCCGCTGCCTCCAGCGCCTGCTGCTTTTCGTCCTTGAGCAGATTGGCCATATTCGCCAGACTGGCCTGGGAAGTACCCAGCGATTGGCTGAACAAGGCCAGGTTGCGAAGAATGGCGCGCAGGTTGTCGCATTCGTCCTCCTTCGCCTGCTGTACTGACTTGCCTGTCAGTAACGCCTGATTGAGGCTATCAACCTCGCTCTTGAGTGCTGCCTCACGCTGCCTGGATTCCGCCAGTTCGCGTTCCAGCGCGGTAACGCGCTCCTTGTTACCCCAAAACATATCGATCTCTCCGCTTGCCCGACGTCAGCCGTCGTGCTGTTTTTTTCTCGCAAATGACGCAAATGATATAGCGAGTTTTTCGGTGCGGATTCTAATATATTTAAGCGCTTACACCATAAGAAATCACCGGCGCGAGCTTGCCGCACCGGTGATTCATCGAAAAGGCTACCAGGATCACTTACCGGCGGGTGGATGAAACACCTGCGGTGGCGCCCCTTCCGCGTTGATCGGCGTGATCGACTGGTCGACTTCCGGCAGTTTGTGGGCGATGCCCTTGTGGCAGTCGATGCAGGTCTTGCCCTCGGTAAAGGCCTGCTGGTGGGTGTTGGCACCGCGCCGGCCCTGGACGGCGTAGTCGAAGTACTCGAAGTTGTGGCAGTTGCGGCACTCCTGCGAGTTGTTGGCCTTCATCCGAGCCCACTCACGGGTCGCCATCTCAAGCCGGTGCGCCTCGAATTTCTCGGGCGTATCGACGATGCCGGTGATCTTGCCCCACACCTCCTTGCTCGCCTGGACCTTGCGGATGATCTTCGGCACCCATTCCTTCGGCACGTGGCAATCCGGACAGGTGGCGCGGACGCCGGAACGGTTCGAGTAGTGCACGGTGTTCTGGTACTCGGCATAGACATTGTTCTTCATCTCGTGACAGCCGATGCAGAACTCCTCGCGGTTGGTCATTTCCATCGCGGTATTGAAGCCGCCCCAGAAGACGATGCCGGCCACGAAGAGCCCAAGCACCGTCACCACCCCGATGCCGGCCACCCAGGCCCGGACCCTTGCGGTCAACCCCGCCGGTTTGTTGTTTTCCATGATTCTTCTCCGTCAGCCGGGCTCAGCGAATGCCTTCGGCCGGCTTGAACTTGTTGGCCACCAGCGGCTTGGCGTCGACCTGCGGCACATGGCACTGCTGGCAGAAGTAGCGGCGCGGCGAAATGTTCGACAGCTCCTGGCCATCGCGCGTCTTGAAATGGGTCAGCGAGACCTTGGTCGCGCCGGTTTCCTTGTAGCGCGTCCAGGAATGGCAATCCATGCACTTGTTGTATTTCATGGTCACCGTGTAGCCATCGGTCTTGTGCGGGATCAGCGGCGGCTGCTGGACGTAGTCACGCTCGATCGGCGCACTGTCCTTCATCGCCTTGAAGGGGTCGGCCGACTCCGTTTCCGGCGCCTGGATTTCCGCGCCGCGCAGGCTCTTGAGCCCGCCCTCCGCGTGAACCGGGCCCCAGGACAATGTGGAAGCCATAAGTGCCGCGGCCAAAGCAGCAGTGAACAGGCGGCTCTTGTTTTTCATGAATCGCTCCTTTGATCGAACCGATGAGTAAAGTGGAAAACGTGTTTGTTGCAGACATCGATGCAGCGACCGCAGTTGGTGCAATCGGGATCGAGGATGAGGGGGCTGTCCTGCCCGGCCTTCTTCAACGCCGGCCGGATCACCTGCGGTTCCGGACAGACGGTGAAGCAGTCCATGCAGTCGTCGCAACGGCCGCGCTGGTCGGCGCTGATGCGGATCAGCGACTTCTGCCCGAGCAGGCCGTAGAAGGCGCCCATCGGACAGAGGTGACCGCACCAGCCGCGACTGGCGACCAGCAGGTCGTAGGCGAAGATCGCGACAACGGCGGCGAGACTGCCGGACAGGCCGAAAATCAGGCTGCGCTGCAGGATCGTCACCGGATTGACCCATTCCCAGACCACCGTGCCGCTGAGCGCGGCGGCAATCAGGGAACCGGCCAGCACCCAGTAGCGGGTGTTGCCGTCCGGCGCCCGCCCCGACTTCAGGCCGAGCCGACGGCGCAGCCAGGCGGCGGCATCGGTGACGACATTGACCGGGCACACCCAGGCGCAGTAGATGCGGCCACCGAACAGCGCGTAGAAGGCGATCACGATGGCAGCGCCGATCAGCGCCGAGGAAGCCGGCATGAAGCCGGCGGCCAGGCTTTGCACGAAGAGATAGGGATCGGTCAGCGGCAGCACGTCCAGCGTCAGCGACGAGGCCAGGTTGCCCTTGGCGATCCAGAGACCGAACCAAGGTCCGCTGAGGAAGAGCAACAGCACGCTCAACTGCGACAGACGGCGCAAAACCAGGTAGCGGCTGGCCACCAGCCAGCCCTTGTCGCGCACCGCCTCGCGGCCGGGACGCAGGCTTTGGCGACGGGCGCTCATGGCTTCCACCCCGAATTCATGCCGGACGGCGCCGGCGTCTCGACGCGGACGTCACCGTGGGCCTTCTCTTCCAGGCCGCGCACCGGCATCTCGACCTGCTCGCCGATCAGCGAGCCGCCGTGCTTCTTCTTCTCTTCCCAGCCCTTGCGGTAATGGTCGGGCAAGGCGCCCTTGGCCAGCTTGACCGGCATCACCTTGATCGCCGCCTCGGGCAGCACGCAGGCCGCCTCGCACTTGCCGCAGCCGGTGCAATGGTCGGAATGGACCGTCGGCAGGAGCAGCGCATGCCGGTCGGAACGCGGATTGTGCAGGCTTTCCAGGGTGATCGCCTGGTCGATCACCGGGCACACCCGGTAGCAGACATCGCAGCGCAGGCCGAGGAAGTTGAGGCAGGTCTCCTGGTCGGAGAGCACCGCCAGCCCCATCCGCGCCTCGTGGATGTCGGTCAGCTTGGGATTCAGCGCCCCGGTCGGACAGGCCTTGACGCACGGGATGTCGTCGCACATCTCGCAGGGCACCGCCCGCGCCGTGAAATACGGGGTTCCGCCGGCGACCTCGCCGCCAACCGGCGCCAGCACCAGCGTGTCGTAAGGACAGTCGCGCACGCACAGGCCACAGCG
>DILW01000159.1 GCA_002425245.1 Betaproteobacteria bacterium UBA5582
GTGCAAGCGCAGCGAGCCGGCCGAGTTCCTGCGCGCCGTCGCCCAGGTGGCGGCCGGGCGCCGCTATCTCGACCCGGAACTGGCGCAGCAGGTGGCGCTGGCCCAGCTTTCCGGCGCGGCGCAGCCGCTGGAAGCGCTGACCGAGAAGGAACTGGCGGTTTTCCTCAAACTCGCCGCCGGGCAGACGGTCAACGATGTGGCCGGCGACTTCCACGTCAGCCCGAGTACGGTCGGTACCCATCTCTACCACATCAAGCAGAAGCTGAACCTGCGCAACCCGGCCGAGATCACCCTGCTGGCGGTGCGCAACGGTTTGATCGAAGCCTGAGGCGCGAATCATGATTTTCATGAGGGCGCACTGGCGATACTCGGGATGGCGGGACACCGGCGTTTGCCGACAATGGACCGGTCACCGGCGGTAATCGTCCGCCCAGCCAACGCCAAGGAGAATCTCATGAACTGCCGCCCGACCCCCATCGCCGCCTGCCTGGCCGTCGCCTTTGCCGTGCCGGCGCTCGCCGAGGAAGCCGTCCGCCTCGATCCGGTGGTCGTTACCGGCAGCCGTGTCGAACAGAACACCTTCGACCTGCCGGCGGCGATCGACGTCGTCGACGCGGCGGGCATCGGCGCCGCCCAGTTGCGGGTCAATGCTTCGGAAGCACTGGCGGCGGTGCCCGGCATCGTCGTCCAGAACCGCCAGAATTACGCCCAGGATCTGCAGATTTCCTCGCGCGGTTTCGGCGCCCGCACCGCCTTCGGGGTGCGCGGCATCCGCCTGATCGCCGACGGCATCCCGGCGTCGATGCCGGACGGGCAGGGGCAGGCGGCGACTTTCAACCTCGACCGCGCCGAACGCATCGAGGTCATGCGCGGCCCCTTGTCCTCGGTCTACGGCAACGCGGCGGGCGGGGTAATCCAGGTATTCACGCCGGACGGCAAGGGCCGGCCGACGGTGGAAGGGCGCTTTGCCGCCGGCAGCTACGGCAGCTGGAAGAGCGATCTGTCCAGCCAGGGCGAGGTCGGCGGTCTGTCCTACGTGGTCGATGCCTCGCGTTTCGTTTCCGATGGCTACCGCGACCAGAGCGAGGTCCGCCGCGATCAGGGCATGGTCAAGCTCGGTCTGTCGCCGACCACCGACGGGCGGCTGACCCTGGTCGCCAACAGCTTCCGCCAGGTTGCCGACGATCCGCTCGGGCTGGACTGGGCCAGCTACAGCCGGCGGCCGGAAGGCGTGGCCCCGGTCGCCGAGACTTTCGACACGCGCAAGCGGATCAGCCAGCAGCAGGGCGGGCTCAATTACGAGCACCGCTTCGGCGAGCATACCCTGCAGCTGTCGACCTACACCGGCGAGCGTTCGGTCATCCAGTACCAGTCGATTCCCGTTGCTCCCCAGGCCAACCCGCGCCACTCCGGCGGGGTGATCGATTTCGAGCGCAGCTATGCCGGCGCTTCGGCGCGCTGGATCGCCCGCAATCGCGTGGCCGGTGGCCGGCTGACGACGACTTTCGGTGCCGATTACGAGCGCTCGGTCGACGAGCGCCAGGGCTTCGAGAACTTCATCGGCACCACGCTTGGCGTCAAGGGACGGCTGCGGCGCGACGAAACCGACCGGGTCGCGGCCAGCGGCTTCTACGTGCAGAGCCAGTGGCAGGGCGAGCGCTGGAATTTCAGCGGCGGCCTGCGCCACAGCCGGGTCGGTTTCAAGGTCAGCGACCATTACATCGTGGCCGGCAACGGCAACGACAGCGGCTCGGTCGATTACAAGAAGACGACGCCGACCCTGGCGGCGATGTACGCGCTGACGCCGACGATCAACGTCTACGCCAGCGTCGCCCGCGGTTTCGAGACACCGTCGCTCAACGAACTCTTCTATTCCGGGCCGGGGGCGAGCTTCAGC
This sequence comes from Betaproteobacteria bacterium UBA5582, assembly GCA_002425245.1. GTDB lineage: Bacteria > Pseudomonadota > Gammaproteobacteria > Burkholderiales > Rhodocyclaceae > Azonexus. Next base: position 1,898 of record DILW01000159.1, read on the forward strand.
TTCAATCTCAAGCCGGCCACCAGCACCCATCTGGAAGCCGGGGTCAAGGCCATGCTCGGTGACAACGCGCGGATCGACGTGGCCCTGTTCGAGGTGCGGACCAAGGACGAACTGGTGGTGGCCAGCGCCATCGGCGGCCGCACCAGCTTCACCAACGCCGGCCGCACCTTGCGTCGCGGTATCGAGGCGGCGCTGGACCTGCGCTGGGCCGGTGGCTTCTCCGGCCGGCTGGCTTACACCGGACTGCGGGCCGAGTTCGACGACGCCTACGTGAGCAACGGTGCCCTGGTTGCCGCCGGCAACCGCCTGCCGGGTGTGCCCGGCTCGCAGTTATTCGGCGAACTGGCGTGGAAGCATGCGGCCAGCGGCTTCCAGGCAGCGGTCGAGACGGTGGCGCGGAGCAGCGTTGAGGTCAACGACACCAATTCCGCGCGTAGTGCGCCGGGTTACGCGGTGGCCAACCTGCGTATGGGCCTCGAACGCGAGTTCGGCCGCTATTCGCTCGGCGGTTTCGTCCGGGTCGATAACCTGTTCGACCGCCAGTACGTCGGTTCGGTGATCGTCGGCGACGGCAACGGCCGTTTCTACGAATCGGCCCCCGGCCGCAACTGGCTGGCCGGGGTGAGCCTGAAGCACCGCTTCTGAGCGCGGCTCAGACGACGCCCTGGGCCAGCATCGCGTCGGCGACCTTGACGAAGCCGGCGATGTTGGCGCCATCGACGTAGCTGACCTTGCCGGCGGCGTTGCGCCCGTAGCGCAGGCAGGTTTCGTGGATGTCGATCATGATCTGGTGCAGGCGGGCATCGACTTCCTCGCGCGGCCACGACAGGCGCATCGCGTTCTGGCTCATTTCAAGGCCCGAGGTGGCGACGCCGCCGGCGTTGCTGGCCTTGCCCGGGGCGTAGAGCACCTCGCTCCGTTCGAACAGTTTCACTGCTTCGGCGGTCGATGGCATGTTGGCGCCTTCGGCGACGCAGAGCACGCCGTTGTCGATCAGCATGCGCGCATCGCCGGCGTCGAGTTCGTTCTGCGTCGCGCAGGGCAGGGCGACGTCGACCGGGATGTGCCAGGGACGGACGCCGGGCAGGAAGCTGGCACCGACGCGGCCGGCGTAATCGCTGACGCGGCCGTAGAGGTGGTTCTTGACCTCCATCAGTTCGGCCAGCTTTTCGGCAGTGAAGCCTTCCTCGTCGAGGATGGTGCCGCTGGAGTCGGACACGGTGACCACCTTGGCGCCGAGCGCCATGGCCTTTTCAACGGCGTACTGGGCGACGTTGCCGGCGCCGGAAACGCTGACGCGCAGGCCTTCGAAACTGCGGCCGCGCTGCTTGAGCATTTCCTCGGCGAAATAGACGGTACCGTAGCCGGTCGCTTCCGGGCGGATCAGCGAGCCGCCGAAGCTCAGGCCCTTGCCGGTGAATACGCAGTCGGCGCGGTTGGAGAGCTTCTTCATCATGCCGGCCATGAAGCCGACCTCGCGGCCGCCGACGCCGATGTCGCCGGCCGGCACGTCGGTGTCGCTGCCGATGTGGCGGAACAGTTCGCTGACGAAGGCCTGGCAGAAGCGCATTACCTCACCCGGGCTGCGGCCTTTCGGGTCGAAATCGGAACCGCCCTTGCCGCCACCCATCGGCAGCGTGGTCAGGGCGTTCTTGAAAGTCTGCTCGAAGGCGAGGAACTTGAGTATCGACAGGTTGACCGAGGGATGGAAACGGATGCCGCCCTTGTAAGGACCGATCGCCGACGAGTGCTGGATGCGGTAGCCGCGATTGACCTGGACCTCGCCGTGATCATCGACCCAGGAAACGCGGAACATCAGCACGCGTTCCGGCTCGACCAGGCGGTCGAGCAGGCCGTGTTCGGCGTATCTGGGGTGTTGCTGGATGAAGGGCCAGAGGCTTTCGATGACCTCATCGACCGCCTGGTGGAACTCGGGTTGCCCGGGGTTTCGTGCGGCAACATGTTGGGTGAAGTCATGGAACGAGGTGTAGCGCACGATCGGGTCTCCCTTTAAGTGATCAATGTCCTGGTTTTTTTCCTGGCTGGATGACTTCGACGACAGTCAGCTTGCGGGTGCTGCCGCCGGGGAAATCCCAGTCGATCTGATGGCCGACGGCGAGCCCGATCAGGGCGGCACCGACCGGCGCGAATACGGATACCTTGCCGGCCGAGGCGGCGGCTTCGTCGGGGAAAACGATTTCGACTTCGCGGCTGTTGCCGGTCTCCAGCTCGGTATAGCGGACGCGCGAGCCCATGGTGACCACGTCAGGACGCATTGATTCGTCCTTGACAACAATGGCGCGCTCCAATTCGGCGCGCAGATCTTCCGGAGGTCGAATGGCCATCAATCTGGCGAAGTCGGTTTCGCCAATGATCAGATTAGTGTGTTGCATTTAAAATGTTTTTTCTTGTTTGATGCCCGTTTGGCATGGCATGTTGTCCGACACGGCATCTTAGGACGACACGGCGCGCTTGATAAGCCGGCGAGTTTGAATAAAACTGTTTCCAATTTGGAAACAGTTGACGCGCCATGCACGATATCAATGACATGCTGCTTTTTGCCCAGGTGGTGAAGGCCCGCAGTTTTTCCGGCGCCGCTGCGCGGCTGGGGATTTCGAAGTCGCGGGTGAGCAAGTCGGTGGCCCGCCTGGAAGCGGTGCTCGGTGTGCGCCTGCTGCAGCGGAGCACGCGCCGGCTCAGCCTGACCGAGGTCGGCGAAGCCTATTTCGAGCATTGCGAGCGCATCCTCGACGAGCTCGGCCGGGCCGACAACACCATTGCCAGCCTGCACCAGACGCCGCGCGGCAAGCTGCGCTTCAGCGCGCCGGTGGCTTTCAGCACCTTGCACGTGGCGCCGGCGCTGGCCGACTTCATGCTGCAATACCCCGAGCTGACGGTGGACATGAACATCAGCGACCGTCTGGTTGACCTGGTGGACGAGGGCTACGACCTGGCCTTGCGCATCACCCCCGAGCCGGGCGGCAACCTGGTCGCCCGCCGCCTGGCGCCGATCCGC
>DILW01000179.1 GCA_002425245.1 Betaproteobacteria bacterium UBA5582
ACGCCGTGGTCGATGCGCGCCGAGCCGAGCAGGTCGAGCGCTTCGACCACGTAGGCCGGCGGCCCCTCTTCGCCGGCATGGGCAACCACCGGCTTGCCGAGTTCGCGGCAGCGGGCGAAGACGCGCGCAAACTTGCTTGGCGGATGGCCCTTTTCCGAGGAGTCGAGGCCGAAGCCGTGAATCCGGTCAAGCCAGGGCTCGGCTTCGGCCAGCGTGGCGAAGGCCTCTTCCTCGCTCAGATGGCGCAGGAAGCAGAGGATCAACAGGCCGCTGATGCCCCAGCGCTGGCGACCGATGCGCAGGCCCTCCTCAAGGCCGTCAAGCACCGACCGGTAGGCGATGCCGCGGGCGGTGTGGGTCTGCGGATCGAAGAATATCTCGGCATGGACGACATTGTCGGCAGCCGCCCGCTCCAGGTAGGCAAGCATCAGATCGCGGAAATCGTCGGCGGTGCGCAGCACGTCGGCGCAGGCGTAGTAGAGATCGAGGAAGGACTGCAGGCTGTCGAAATCGTAGGCCGCGCGCAGCGCAGCCTCGTCGGCGTAGGGCAGCACGATGCCGTTGCGCCGGGCCAGCGCGAAAGCCAGATCGGGCTCAAGCGTACCCTCGATGTGCACGTGCAGTTCGGCCTTGGGCATGCGGCAGGCAAGTTCGAGAACGGGGTCGTCGGTGGTCATCGCTGAAATCTCCTGTGATGGACGGATTCTACGAGAAGCTGCCGCAGGCCGGGCGTATGGGCGGTATCTGCGCTTGGCGATAAGCGGGGCTTCAGCCGACCCACAGCCCCATGTCGATCATCTGCCGGGTCGCTTCCGGCGCCCAGCCGCGGTTAGCCGCCGGGCTGGCCGGGCTGGGGTGGAGGATGCGACCGAAGCGCACCGGCAGGCCGGCGAGCGCGATGGCTGCGCGCTTCTCGGCCCAGGCGCCGACGCCGATCACCCATTCCGCCTGCAGCGCCTCGACCATGCGCCGCAGGTGGGCATCGCAGACAGCCTGCAGCGGCCCGGCTTCGGCGGCGGGCAGTTTGTCCGGGGTCAGGTTGCGGCCTTCGTCGAAGAAGACCAGCGGGCAGTAGTTGGCGACGAAATGCTCGGCAAAGAAGGCGTCGGGCGTACCGAAGCGTTCGCGGAACAGGCCCCACAGGCGTTGCCCGCTGACTTCACCGCGCTTGCAGGCAAAGCCGTCCACCGGCTTCTTGGGGTTTTCCAGCGCCGGCTTGCCGACCGTCCCGGACAGGCCGAGCCAGTCACGCACTGCGGCGATCTCGCCAAACGGCACGCCGGTCTGAGCCATGCCGAAGGGCCCCGGGTTCATGCCGAGGAAGACGACCCGCTTCGGGTTGCTGCCGAAGCGCTCCAGGTAGCTGCGATGCACCGTCCAGGCGTAGTCGAGCGGGTTATAGACATGGCTGACCGGCGCCGCGAAGCGCATCGCATCGACTTCGCGGGAAAGGGTCTGGGCAGCGTCGACGAGGCGGGAGGCAATGGCAGTCATGGGCGGAACGGGCGGCTGAAAAAAGGAGCGATTATCCCAGTTCGCGTAAATCCGCCACCGGCTGGCTACCGAATTTTTCGCTCAGCAGGTAATCGACTACCGCCTGCGCCGCCGCTTGCGGCGTGTTCAGACGACCTTCGGCCTTGAGCGCGACGAACTTGTCCTTGAGCGGGAAATCGGCTTCGGCGCTGGCGCGGATGCGGGTCTGCATGTCGGTGTCGATGACGCCGGGGGCCAACGCGCAGATGCGCAGATTGCTGCGGCCATCGGCGGCGACGCAGCGGGCGTGGTGGTCGAGCGCCGCCTTGCTGGCGCCGTAGATGCTCCAGCCCGGGTAGGGGTGGCGGGCGGCGCCGCTGGAGATGTGCAGGATGCGCAGTTCGCCGACGTGGCGGCGGGCGAGCGCGGCGCTGAAGAGCAAGGGCGCGCTGACGTTGATGGCGATGGCGGCGGCGATTTCGCCCGCGTCCTGCGCAGCCAGCTGCGCCATCGGGCCGAGCACGCCGGCGTTGTTGATGAGCAGCAGCGGTCCTTTGTCAGCGGCCAGGAAGTCGCCGAGCTGCTGGCCGTCGAGCCAGGCACGCAGCGCGGCATCGTCGGCGAGATCGAGCGCGGCCTCGCTCAAGCGCCCGGGGTGGGCGGCGGCAAGTTCGGCGTTGCCCTGGCGGGCGACGCCGAGCACACGAATGTCGTGCGCCAGCAGTTCGGCGGCGATGGCGGCGCCAAGGCCGCGACTGTGTCCGGTGAGTATGGCTTGCATGAGAACGCTCCTGTTCCTGGTCTGAACGCGCGCCATCTTCGGCGGCGCTCCGGATCGAGTCAAGCACGCCGCCGGACGGAGAACCTATCAGTTTTTTCCGCAGCACCGAAGCATGGCTTTCGCTGTCATAAAAGCCATACTTGCCGCCATGAACGAGATGCCTGACGACACTTCCCCCACTGATCCCCAAACAACCGCAAGCGCCCGCCGGCAAGCCAGCCTGGCACGAATTGCCGGCCAGCCCCTGCGCGCACTCGACGGTACGCTGGCCGATGCCGTTGGCCAGAGCAACCGGGAACGGCTGGTATGGTCGGGACTGCTGGCCATGCCCTTGCTGTTTCCCGTGGCCCTGCCCGGAACGGCCTCGGCGGTCGGCGCCTTCAGCCTGCTGATCGCTTGCGGCCTGCTTTCCGGTCGCCCCTTGCCCCTGCCGGACTGGCTGGCCCGCCGCGAGATTCACGAACGCGCCCGGCAATTGCTGGCTCGCATGCTCGGCACCGCCATCCGGATCATGGCCGCGCTCGGAAGACCCCGGCTCCTCCAGCTGAGTGCGCCGGGCAACCGCATGGTGAACGGATTGTTGCTGGCAACGGCGGCGGTAGCGATGATGATCCCGGTCCCGATCATCAGTTTCGACAACGTCCTGCCGGCACTGGCCATCGTCCTGCTTTCCTGGGGGCTGCGCCTGCGCGACGGCTTGATGCTGCTGGCCGGCTATCTGTTCACTGCGGTCGCCGTCGCTTCGGTGATCTTGCTCTGGTGGGGCGGCGCCAGCCTGGCCGAAGCGCTGGTCCTGCGCCTGGGCCTGGGTCCGTGAGCCCTGGCGGCGGAATTCCGGCAGGCGCGCCCCTGATCGACCGGGACGCTCCCCTTCTGTTCGTGATCAATGCCTCGGCCGGCGCCTTCGATCCGGATGCCAAGCGCCAGGTCATCGAAACGGCACTGGCCACCGCCGGCCGCAAGGGAGAACTCATCAGTTGCCGGCCTGAGGATTTGCCCCGGGTCGCCACCGAGGCCGCCAGCCAGGCTGCCAGGCGCGGCACGGCAGTGGTCGCCGTGGGCGGCGACGGCAGTCTGAATACCATTGCCCAGGCGGCGCATGCCGCGGGTTGCGCGATGGGCGTGATTCCCTACGGCACCTTCAATTACTTCGCCCGCTCGCATGGCATCCCCGTCGAAGCGGATGCTGCGGCGCGCCACCTGCTGGCAGCGCAAGCGCAACCGGTTCAGGTCGGCGCGATCAACAACCGGGTGTTTCTGGTCAATGCCAGCCTGGGCGTCTACCCGGAACTCCTGCGTGACCGGGAAGCCTTCAAGGCCCGCTTCGGCCGCAGCCGCCCGGTGGCCTTCTTCGCAGCCCTGAGCACGCTGCTGCGCGCCCAACGCCGCCTGCGCCTGCACATCGAAACCGCCTCCTCGGTGCGCGACGTGCAGACCCTGAGCCTGTTCGTCGGCAACAATCCGCTGCAACTGAAGCAGTTCGGTGCCGAACCGGCCGACAGCATCCCCGGAACGCCCGGCGACGGCAGCCTGGCCGCGCTGATGCTACGACCAATCGGCAGCTGGTCGATGCTCGGGCTGTTGCTGCAGGGCGCCATGGGGCGCCTGGGCGAAGCCGCCGGCATCGAGAGCTTCGAGTTCCGGCACATGGTCGTCAGGCCCAGACTGCCGCGCGGCACCCGGGAAATCGCGGTGGCCTTCGACGGCGAGGTGACGCGCATGCGCACGCCGATCGACATCCGCGTGCTGGAACGCCCGCTCTACCTGCTCAAGGCGGCAGGCGCTGCGCCATGAGCGTACTGCTGCACATCTCCGACACCCATTTCGGCGCCCACCAGCCGGCAATCGTCGACGCCCTGCTCGCCCTTGCCGCGCGCCAGCAGCCGCACGTGGCGGTACTTTCCGGTGACATCACCCAGCGCGCCCGGCCCGGCCAGTTCCGTGCCGCAAAGGATTTCGTCGACCGGCTGGGCATCCCGGTGCTGGCGGTGCCCGGCAACCACGACATCGCCCTGTTCGACCTCTGGTCGCGCCTGACCCGCCCCTACGCGCAGTTTTCCCGGGTTTTCGGCAGCGACCTCGAACCGGTATTCCGCTCACCGGATTTGCTCATCGCCTGCGTCAAGACCACCCGCCGCTGGCGGCACCGGCACGGCGAAGTGTCGGCGGCGCAGATCGAGCGCGTTGCCCGCCTGCTGGGCACGGCCAGCCCGCAGCAGCTGCGCCTCGTGGTCGTCCATCAACCCGCCGCCAGCCCGCCGTCCGTAAAATGGAACAGTCTTCTGCGCGGCCACCGGGCGGCGCTACGCGCCTGGTCGGCGGCCGGCGCCGATCTCGTGCTTGGCGGCCACGAACACCTGCCGGGCACCCTCGCCCAGG
>DILW01000055.1 GCA_002425245.1 Betaproteobacteria bacterium UBA5582
AGGTGCTGGCCGACAACCTGCGTCCGCTCGGGCGCGCCGCCTACAGCCCGCAATCGCAGATCCGCGCCCGCTTCTGGACCTTCGACGCCGACGAATCGGTGGACGACGCCTTCTTCAAGCGGCGTATCGCCGCTGCCGTCGCCCGCCGCGACGCATTGCCGGAGTTGCGCGGCCAGGACGGCGTACGCCTGATCCACGCCGAATCCGACGGCCTGCCCGGCGTCATCGCCGACCGCTACGGCGATACCGTCGTCGTCCAGCTGACTTCAGCCGGCGCCGACAAGTGGCGCAAGGCGATCGTCGCCGGTCTGGTCAAGGCCACCGGCTGCGCCCGCGTCTACGAACGCTCGGATTCGGAAGTGCGCGCCCTCGAAGGACTGGAACCAACCACCGGCTGGCTGCACGGCGAGGCGCCGACGGCGCCGCTGGCGATCATGGAAAACGGTGTGCGCCTGGCGGTTGATATCGCCGGTGGGCACAAGACCGGCTTCTACCTCGATCAGCGCGAGAACCGCCGCCTGCTCGGCGAGCTGGCGGCCGGCAAGGACATCCTCAACTGCTTCTGCTACACCGGCGGCTTCTCGCTGCAGGCGCTGGCCGGCGGTGCCGCGAGTGTACTGTCGATCGATTCGTCCGGCCCGGCGCTGGCGCAGGCCCGCGCCAACCTGGCGCTCAATCCGCAACTGCCGGCGGAATGTGCCGAATGGCTGGAGGCTGACGTCTTCCAGGCGCTGCGCGATTTCCGCCAGGCTGGCCGCAAGTTCGACCTGATTGTCCTCGATCCGCCCAAGTTCGCCCCGTCGGCCGCCCACGCCGAGCGTGCCGCCCGCGCCTACAAGGACATCAACGTCCTCGGTTGCCGGCTGCTGCGCCCGGGGGGCATGTTGATGACCTACTCCTGTTCCGGCGGCGTCGGCCTCGAACTGTTCCAGAAGATTGTCGCCGGCGCCGCCCACGACGCCGGACGCGAAGCGCGCATCGTGCGTCGTCTGGCGGGGGCAGCGGATCATCCGGTGGCGCTGAATTTCCCGGAAGGGGAATACCTCAAGGGCTTGCTGATTCAGGTCGACTGAGCGGCCCGACATTCGGCGTTGCCACAGATGGCCGCTGCGTGCTAAAACAGCCGCTCAGTTTGCGGAGTGCTCATGGTTTTTTCCTTCTTCAAGAAGCCGCCCCAGAAGATGCCGGAACGGGCACCCGCTCGACCGCGCGCACCGTTGCCGGAAATGAAGCTGGCGCCGCGAGCGGAGGAAACTGCTGCGCCACTTTCCGAGCCGTTGCCGGACCTCGAATTCACGGTCGAGTCACCGCAGTCGATGGCGGAGAAGGGGATTACGGTGCGCTCGGCGAACCCGGCTCCGAGCACCCGGCGCAAGATCGATGTGGCCATGAGCATCGAGGATTTCGAGGCTGATTTCACTGAATCCAGCGTTATGGCCATCGATGTCGAGCACGATGTCGATCCCCTGCAGGCGGATGTCGAACAGGTGGTCGTGTTATTCGCCAACGGCCAGGACGGTGCAGCGCGCAGCGTGCTCGAAAGCCTGTTGCGCACTTATCCCGGGGATGAGGGCAAACGCTTGTGGCGACTGCTTTTTGATCTGTTGCAGATTCTCGACGACCGCCCGGCTTTTGATCGCTATGGCCTTGAGTTCGCAAGGTGCTACGAGCTGTCTCCGCCAGCATGGCGCGATGGGCAAGCCGCCGCGGCGCCGACGGTCGGCGCCCGTGCCTTCGTCTTGCAGGGCGTGCTTACCGCCGACAATCACCGCGCCTTGCAGCAGCTCGAACTGCTGCTTGCTCAGGCTGGGGAGATCCAGCTTGATCTGGGGCGGCTGGCCGGCTGCGACGATCTGGTCGCCAACAAGTTGGCGGAATTGTTGATTGCTGCGCGGCGAAGCGGCAAGCCGCTAACGCTGGTTGATAGCGATACGCTGATCCGTCGTCTCGATGAGCGTCTGAAACCCGGTGATGCCGGACATCCTGCAGCCTGGCGCTTGCTGCTTGAATTGCTGCAACGCCAGGGAACCCAGGCTCATTTCGAGGAACGGGCAGTTGAATTTGCCGTTACTTTCGAGGTTTCGCCGCCCTCCTGGGAGACGCCTCCGGCGCGCTTCTCCGGCGGGCAGACGGCTGGCGTGCCAAGCCATGCCGAGGTGCTGTATCTGAACGGCGATCTGAAGAATCAGCGCTTCGAAGCAATGCTTCCCCTGCTTGAGGCCAGTGAGCAACCGGTCATCGATTTCTCCGGCGTCCGGCGTGTCGATTTCTTTTCCGCGGGGCAGTTGGTCAACCGTCTGGCCCCGTTCAAGGCTGCAGGCAAGGAGATCATCCTGCGCAGTCCCAACCATCTCGTCGCCGAGTTGATGGCCGTGGTCGGTCTCAACAAGCAGGCGCGTATTGTCGTACCCAAATCCTGAAGGAAAACCATGGAGCAATATCACGGCACCACGATCCTGTCGGTGCGTCGGGGCAGCATCGTCGCCATGGGCGGCGATGGCCAGGTGACGCTGGGCAGCATCGTCATCAAGGGCACCGCCAAGAAGGTGCGCCGTCTCTATCAGGGCAAGATTCTTGCCGGGTTTGCCGGCGGCACCGCTGACGCCTTCACGCTGTTTGAGCGTTTCGAAGCCAAGCTGGAAAAGCATCAGGGCAACCTGGTGCGTTCCGCCGTCGAATTGGCCAAGGAATGGCGCACCGACCGGGCATTGCGCCGACTGGAGGCGATGTTGTCGGTAGCCGACCGCGAATCCTCGCTGGTCATCACCGGCAACGGCGATGTTCTTGAACCCGAGCACGGCATCGTCGCCATCGGCTCTGGCGGCGCCTACGCCCAGAGCGCGGCGCGCGCGCTGCTGGAAAACACCGAGCTGCCGCCGCTGGAGATCGTCACCAAATCACTGGAAATAGCCGGCGACCTGTGCATCTACACCAATCGCAATTTCACCCTGGAGACGCTGGAATGAGTGGCGCCACGATGACCCCGAAGGAGATTGTCTCCGAACTCGACAAGCACATCGTTGGCCAGAATGCGGCCAAGAAGGCAGTGGCCATCGCCTTGCGCAACCGCTGGCGACGTGCCCAGGTGGCGGAGCCGCTGCGCCAGGAGATCACCCCGAAGAACATCCTGATGATCGGTCCGACCGGCGTCGGCAAGACCGAGATCGCCCGCCGCCTGGCGCGGCTGGCGGATGCGCCTTTCATCAAGGTCGAAGCGACCAAGTTCACCGAGGTCGGCTATGTTGGCCGCGACGTCGAGACGATCATCCGCGATCTGGTCGACATGGCGATCAAGGGCTACCGCGAGCGGTCGATGAAGGCCAATCGAGCACGCGCCGAGGACGCGGCCGAGGAGCGCATCCTCGATGTCTTGCTACCACCGGCGCGCAGCCCCGGTTTCTACGCCGAGGAGTCGGCCAGCAGCAGCGATAACGCGACCCGCCAGAAATTCCGCAAGAAGTTGCGTGAGGGCGAACTGGACGACAAGGAAATCGAGATCGAAGTCGCCGCGCCGAGCATGCAGGCTGAAATCTTCGCGCCGCCAGGAATGGAAGAGCTGACCCAGCAGATTCAGGGCATGTTCCAGAGCGTCGGCAACGGCAAACGCAAATCGCGCAAGCTGAAGGTTCGCGAGGCGTTCAAGCTGCTCACCGACGAGGAAGCGGCAAAGCTGGTCAATGACGAGGAAATCAAGCTGGAGGCGGTGAAGGCCGTCGAGCAGAACGGTATCGTCTTCATCGACGAGATTGACAAGGTGGCCAGCCGTTCTGACGTGCAGGGCTCCGACGTGTCGCGTCAGGGGGTGCAGCGCGACCTGCTGCCGCTGGTCGAGGGGACAACGGTGTCGACCAAGTACGGCATGATCAAGACCGACCACATCCTGTTCATCGCCTCCGGCGCCTTCCACCTGTCCAAGCCGTCCGACCTGATTCCCGAGCTGCAGGGGCGCTTCCCGATCCGCGTCGAGCTGGATTCGCTGTCGGTGGCCGATTTCGAGCGCATCCTGACCCAGACCGACGCTTGCCTGACCAAGCAGTACCAGGCATTGCTGGCGACTGAAGGGGTGAGTATCGAGTTCGCCGATGATGGCATTCGGCGCATGGCGGAGATTGCCTTCCAGGTAAACGAAAAGACCGAGAACATCGGCGCCCGTCGCCTGCATACGGTGATGGAGAAGCTGCTCGAAGAGGTCTCCTTCGAGGCTGGCAAGGTCGGTCTCGATCGCGTCGCCGTCGATACGGCCTACGTCAATGAAAAGCTCGGCGAAGTCGCGGCCGACGAGGACTTGTCGCGCTACGTCCTGTAACCATGGATTCACCCGATGTGCGGGCGCCACGGTGGCCCGCACCATCGCCAACCGATTGATTGACGAGGCCACCTGGTGGACGAGCAAAGCCTGACCTTCCGCCTGCTGGCGATCCTGTTTCCCATTTTCGGCATCGTTGCTGCAGGCTATTTCTACGGCCGCAAGCACAAGCCGGAAATGGCCGTGGCCAACCGGCTGAACATGGATGTCTTCGTGCCGGCGCTGGTCTTTGCGGCGATGGCCGGCAAGTCCTTCGACCTTGCCGCCTATGCGCCGCTCGCCCTGGGCGGCTTTCTCGTCCTTGCCCTGTGTGGCTTGCTTGCCTGGCCGATCGCCAGACTCTGCGGCGTGCAGCCGAAGACACTGGTACCGCCGATGCTGTTCAACAACTCGGGCAACATCGGCCTGCCGCTGGCTGTACTGGCCTGGGGCGAGGCGGCGCTGCCGGCGGCGGTGATCCTGTTCATGGTCGAGAACACGCTGCACTTCTCTTTCGGCGCCAAGCTGCTCGACCCGAAGACGCGCATCCTCATGCTTTGGCGCATCCCGGTGGTGTTTGCAGCGATTGCCGGATTGGCGGTCGCGGTGCTGAAGATTCCCGTGTGGACGCCGCTGGTCATCGCCATCAAGATGCTCGGTGATGTCTCGGTGCCGCTCTTGCTGTTCTCGCTTGGCGTGCGCATGACCGATGTTTCCTTCGGCGAATGGAAGCTGTCGGTGGGCAGCGCCATGCTGCGGCCGCTGGCCGGCATGGTCATCGCCTACGGGGTGATCCAGTTGCTTGGCCTGGAAGGGCGTGACGCAGCGATGCTGCTGGTGTTCGGCGCCCTGCCGCCGGCGGTACTCAATTTCCTGTTTGCCGAGCGCTATAAACAGGAACCGCAACGGGTGGCGTCGATCGTTCTGGTCGGCAACCTGGCGGCGCTGTTCTTCCTGCCGCTGGCCCTGGCGCTGGTGCTTTAGCCCAGACGGTCCATCTGCCGCCGGTCGCGCTTGGTCGGCCGGCCGTGGATTTCGGCGGCGGGTTCCTGGGTGAACTTGCGCAGCATCTGCTCGGCTTCGCGCGCGGCGATGCTCTCCGGCGTTTCCTCGTAGAGCAGACGCGCTTCCGGTGCCGGGCCGCGCTTGTCGGACAGGCCGAGGATCGTCACCGTCCAGCGGGTGTCACCATTGAAGATGTCGAGGCGGTCGCCGACCTTCACGTCACGCGCCGGCTTGGTCGGCGCGCCGTTAAGCTTGACCTTGCCGCCGCCGACCGCATCGGTGGCCAGGCTGCGCGTCTTGAAGAAGCGCGCAGCCCACAGCCACTTGTCGATGCGGATACCAGCCACTACGGCAGGACGGATTCGCCGGCGTAGAGCTGTTCGACGGTCTCGCGTCGGCGGATGACGTGGACCTGGTCATCATCGACCATGACTTCAACGGCGCGCGGCCGGGTGTTGTAGTTCGAGGCCATGGCCATGCCGTAGGCGCCGGCCGACATCACGGCGAGCAGGTCGCCCGGCTCGATATTCAGCGGCCGTGCCTGGCCGAGGAAATCGCCGGTTTCGCAGACCGGGCCGACGACGTCGTAGTCGCGCGTGGCGCCGGCGCGCGGCACGACCGGGTCGATGTCGTGCCAGGCTTCGTAAAGTGCGGGGCGCATCAGGTCGTTCATCGCCGCGTCGATGATGGCGAAATCCTTGGCTTCGCCGTGCTTGAGGAATTCCACGCGGGTCAGCAGCAGGCCGGCGTTGCCGACCAGGCGGCGGCCCGGTTCGAGCACGACCTTGAGGCCGCGGCCCTGCAGCTTGTCGAGCAGCGGAATCAGGTAGGAAGCGACAGTCGGTTGCACCTGATCGGCGCGGTACTTGATGCCGAGGCCGCCGCCGAGGTCGATGTGATGGACCTGAATGCCTTCGGCCGCGAGCTGGTCGATCAGCGCCAGGATGCGATCGAGCGCTTCGGCGAATGGCGACGGATCGAGGAGTTGAGAGCCGATGTGGCAGTCGATGCCGGCCACTGCGATGTTCGGCAGCGCGGCAGCGCGACGGTAGAGCGCCAGCGCGTCGTCGTAGGCGACGCCGAACTTGGCTTCCTTGAGGCCGGTCGAGATGTAGGGATGGGTCTTCGGATCGACGTTCGGATTGACGCGCAGGCTGACCGGCGCTTTCTTGCCGAGCTGGCCGGCGACTTCGTTGAGGCGCTCGATTTCCGGGATCGATTCGATGTTGAAGCAGAAGATGCCGGCTTCAAGCGCCAGCTTCATTTCCGCCGCCGTCTTGCCGACGCCGGAGAAGACGACCTTCTGCGGATCGGCGCCGGCCGCCAGCACACGCTGCAACTCGCCGCCGGAAACGATGTCGAAGCCGGCGCCGAGACGGGCGAACAGGTTCAGGATGGCGAGGTTGGAGTTGGCCTTGACGGCGTAGCAGACGAGCGCGCCAGCACCGGCCGGATGCGCGCCGAGGACGTCGTGGAATTCCTTGAGCGCTGCGGTAAGCGCGGCACGCGAATAGACGTAGGCGGGCGTGCCGAACTGTTCGGCGATAGTCGGCAGGGCGACGGATTCGGCGTGCAGGACGCCGTTCTTGAGGGCAAAGTGGGTCATCGGGCGGGGCTTTGTTGTGCCGTGCTACCATCTGCCGCATTGCCCTTGGGCGGTAATTCGAGCGGGCCCTTCATGCCGCAGGCGGCAAGGCTCAGGATGATCAGTACGGCGGCGATTCTGGACATGTTTTCGGTCGCGGGCAGTCGAGTCGAGGATGTTAGCACAGCATGGATGACAGCGAATTCAATGTCCTGGCCAGCGCGGCCATGAACCGGATCGAGGCAGCACTTGAGGCCAAGGATCTCGATTTTGAGCTGGCGGCCGGGGGGGTTCTGGAAATCGAGTTTGACGATGGCAGCAAGATCATTGTCAATCGCCACGCAGTGGCCCGGGAAATCTGGGTGGCAGCTCGCAGCGGCGGTTTTCATTTTCGCTGGAACGGCGAGGACTGGGTCGATACCCGCGACGGCGTCGAGCTGATGGTGCGCTTGTCCGTGCTCGCCAGCCAGCAGGCTGGCGAGTCACTCAGCCTGAGCTGATCAGTTATTGCCGATCAGATGGCGCAGTTCGGCTGGCCAGCTTTCGCCTGCTGGTGCCGGTGCCGGCTTTGCTTCGGTACTTTCGGGTGTGGCAGCAGGCAAGTTTTCGGTGTACACCACGTCATTGGAAGGGCTGCCGTCTTCCTTGTTCAGGGGGCTGAGACCCGTCGGCATTGCCGGTAACTGTTCTGGAACCTTGCGCAGAGCAGTGCGCATGTAATTGATCCACATCGGCAGGGCGGCGACCCCGCCGGTTTCCCTGTTGCCAAGCTTCCTGGGCTGGTCGAATCCAACCCAGGCACATCCGGCGACGGTGATTTGGTAGCCGCAGAACCAGGCATCGACATACTCGTTGGTGGTGCCAGTCTTTCCCGCCAGGTCGCGGCGTTTCAGCTGGCTGGAGGCCCGGGCTGCGGTCCCGTAGATCGTGACATCGCGCATCATCGAGTCGCTCAGGTAGGCATTGCGTGAGTCAATGGCGCGGATGGATTCGTCGCCGGCGTGCACCGGGTTCGCGGTGGCAACGACGTTGTTCCGTTCGTCACGGATTTCACGGACGACGTAAGGTGTGACGCGGTAGCCTCCGTTGGCGAATATGGCGTAAGCGGAAACCATCTGCCATGGGGTCACCGCTCCCGCACCCAGAGCCATGGTCAGGTAGGGGGGGTGTTTGTCGGCGTCGAAGCCGAAACGGGTGACATAGTCCTGAGCATACTGAGGACCAATGGCCTGGAGCAGGCGGATCGAAACCATGTTCTTGGATTTTGCCAGGGCGCTGCGCATGCTCATCAGCCCCTCGTACTTCCCATCGTAATTCTTCGGCGACCAGGCTTGCGAGCCGGTCTCTCCGGCGGAAACGGTAAGAGGTTCGTCCTCGACCATGCTGCCGGGGTGAAAGCCCTTTTCCAGGGCTGCCGAGTAGATGAAGGGTTTGAAACTCGAACCAGGCTGGCGCCAGGCCTGGGTTACGTGATTGAACTTGTTGCGGTTGAAGTCGAACCCCCCCACCAGCGCGCGAATCGCGCCATCGCCGGGTTCGATTGCAACAAAGGCGGATTCGACTTCCGGCAACTGGCTGATCTGCCAGTTGCCCTTGGCGTCCTTGATGACGCGAATAATGGCGCCGCGTTTGATGCGTTTTTTCGTGGGTGCCTTCTCATCAAGCATGGTGGCGGCGAACTTGAGTGCTTCCCCGGTCAGGGTGATCGATTCGCCGCCCTTGACGTAGGCCTGGATAGATTGTGGATTGGCCTGGAGTACCAGGGCAGGGCGCAGATCGCCGGCATCGCTGATTTCCTGAAGCAGGACATCGATGTTTTCATCTTGCGCGGAAGTGACGGAGCCCATATCGACATAGGATTCGGCACCACGGTAGCCATGCCGTCGGTCGTAGGCCAGGACCCCTTCGCGCAGGGCACGATAGGCAGCTTCCTGTTCGTCGCGGATGAGTGTGGTGTAGACCTTCATGCCGCGGGTGTAAACATCGTCGGGAAAGCGTTCGGCTGCGATTTGCCGGGCCATTTCGGCGACAAATTCCGCGTTGACCGAGTACTCCGAAAGTTCACGCTTGATGACCAGAGGCTCCTTGAGCGCTGACGTGTACTGGGCTTCGTTGATGTACGAGAGTTCGAGCATCCGGCGCAATACGTACTCCTGGCGAATCCTGGCGCGTCTTGGATTGACTACCGGGTTGTAGGCCGAGGGCGCTTTAGGTAGACCGGCCAGCATCGCCGCCTCGGCGATGGATATTTGTCGCAGGGGTTTACCGAAGTAGATCTGGGCGGCGGCGCCGAAGCCGTAGGCGCGTTGGCCGAGGAATATCTGGTTGATGTAGAGCTCGAGAATCTGATCCTTGCTCAGATTGCCCTCGATCTTCAGCGACAGCAGTGCCTCGTAGAGCTTTCGGGTATAGGTTTTCTCCGTGGTCAGGAAAAAATTGCGTGCGACCTGCTGAGTGATCGTCGAGGCGCCTTGCTTTTTTCCCCCGCTCAGAAGATTTGAACTCGCAGCCCGAATGATGCCGGTATAGTCGATGCCCATATGCTGGTAGAATCGGTCGTCCTCGGCAGCCAGGATGGCCTGCTTCAGCACTTCGGGAACGTCCTTGATGGCGACGACGGCGCGTCGTTCCTCGCCGAACTCTCCGATCAGGTGACCATCCGCGGTGTAGACACGTAGCGGGATCTTTGGACGGTAATCGGTCAGCACTTCAAGCGACGGAAGATTCGGGTAGGCCAGGGCGATCATGATGATTGCGACGGCAACCCCGATGGCAATCAGGCCGACAAGAGCAATCAGCGGGTAGGCGGCAATTCTTAGCAGTGGGGGCATCAGTAAGGAGGGTGTGGCGGGGTTGCAGGCATTATACGCTGAGGTCATTCGCCGGCATTAAAGTGCTTTACACTGTGGGGGCTTGTTGCTAGCATCTGAAGTGAATTATTGGTTTTTCTTCTAAGATTGTAATCTGTAAGGATTTTTCTGGGGGTGTGGTGGGCTTCGATATCTCCGCTTTACTGAATCCGAAGGCGCGTGCCCTGCTTGGGCTGGATATCAGTTCATCCGCCGTCAAACTGGTGGAACTGAGCGCGAACGGAAGGGATGGGTATCGCGTCGAGCGCTACGCCATTGAAGTGTTGCCAAAGGACGCGGTCGCGGATGGCAACATTGCCAATCTTGAAGCGGTGGTGGAGGTCGTCAAGCGAGCCTGGAAGCGCCTTGGGACCTCGACCCGCAACGTGGCCATGGCTTTGCCTGCATCCGCGGTGATCACCAAGAAGATCATTGTTCCGGCCGGGTTGCGCGAGGAAGACCTTGAGGTTCAGGTTGAAACCGAGGCCAACCAGTACATCCCGTTTTCAATTGACGATGTCAATCTGGATTACCAGGTGCTCGGGCCTGCGCCTGCAGTGCCCGACGAAGTCGAGGTGCTGATCGCTGCTTCGAAGAAGGAGCGCGTCGAAGATCGGGTGGCCGTTGCCGAAGCTGCCGGTCTCAAGGCCGTGGTGGTTGACGTGGAATCCTATGCGACGCTGGCCGCATTTGAGCTGATTGAGCGGCAACTGCCGTCGGGGGGGCGCAATCAGGTGGTGGCTCTGGTTGATGTAGGTGCCAGCCTGATGAATCTGACGGTAATGAGAAACGGCGTGCAGGTGTATGTGCGCGAGCAGGCGTTCGGCGGCGGGCAGCTGACTCTGGATATTTCCAGGCACTATGGAATGTCTCTAGAGGACGCCGAAGCGGCCAAGCGCTCAGGCAATCTTCCCGAAGGTTACGAGGCGGAGTTGCTCAATCCATTCATGGAAAATCTGGCGCTTGAAGTTTCCCGGGCGCTGCAGTTCTTCTTCACCTCGACTCAGTACAATCAAGTTGATCACGTCGTGATGGCTGGTGGTTGTGCCGTCATCCCGGGTATCGATGAAGTCGTTGCCGCGCGCACGCAATTCAATACGTTGATTGCCAATCCCTTTGCCAACATGCTGCTGTCGGATCGGGTGCGCGCGCGCAATCTGCTCGCCGATTCGTCCTCGCTGATGGTTGCCTGTGGTCTGGCGTTGCGGAGGTTTGACCCAGCATGATACGCATCAACCTGCTACCTCACCGCGAAGAGGCGCGTAAGGCGAGGCGCGAACAGTTTTATGTCCTGGCTGGATTGATCAGCATTCTTGGCCTTGTGGTCATCTTTGCTGTATTTACCCTGATTGAGGCGCAAGTCGAGGCGCAGGGGCGCAAGAACGATTTTCTAAAGCAGGAGATCGCGCTGCTCGACAAGCAGCTTGACCAGATCAAACGCCTGCGCGAACAGACGCAAGCCTTGCTCGCCCGCAAGCAGGTCATCGAAAACCTGCAGCGTGACCGTGGCGAGACCGTGCATCTGTTGAGCGAGCTGGTGCGCCAGGTTCCCGAAGGTGTCTATCTCAAGTCGCTCAGACAGGATGGTCTGAACGTCAATATCAGTGGCTACGCACAATCAAACGCCCGGGTGTCGGCCTTGATGCGCAATATCGATGGTTCGTCCTGGATGGAGAATCCGCGCCTGATCGAAACCAAGGCGGTGGTGCTTGGTGGGCGCAGGGTTAACGAATTCGGCATGGACTTTACACTGAGTCGAGTCGCAGTCGAGGAGGCGGCGAAGTGAAAACCAAATCCCTGGCACTGCCTGCCGGCCTCAAGCGCTTCGACGTAAAGACCCTGCTTGATGATTTCCGTTATCTGAACCCGAATGATCCGGGAGCCTGGCCTGTTGCGCCCAAGATCGCCATCCTGGTCGGTCTGTTCTTCGCGGTATTGCTCGCGGGTTGGTGGTTCGTCTGGAATGACCAGCTGACAACCCTGGACGGGCGGGAACAGGAAGAGCTTGCGCTCAAGGACCAGTACCTGTTGAAGAAGCGTCAAGCGGTTAATCTTGATTTGTACACGCAGCAATTGGCAGAAATCGATCGCTCGTTCGGTGCCTTGCTAAAGCAGTTGCCCAACAAGTCGGAAATCGAGGCATTGTTGATCGAGGTGAACCAGGCGGGCCTCGGGCGCGGTCTGCAGTTCGAACTGTTCCGCCCGGGCCCGGAAGTCGCCAAGGACTTCTATGCTGAGTTGCCGGTCACGGTGAAAATCAATGGGTCGTATCACGATATCGGTGCATTTGCCGCCGACATCGCCAAGCTGCCGCGCATCGTGACCCTCAATGGTATTTCGGTGATGCCGCTTAAGGGCGGGGACCTGACGCTGGATGCCACCGTCAAGACCTTCCGTTATCTCGATGAAAGCGAGATTGCGCAGCAGAAGCGCTCGGCGCAGGGGGGTGGGAAGTGAAGCTTCCGATACTGGGTATGACCTGCCTGATGCTCGTGGCCTGTTCCACGGGCGAGCATGAGGATCTGCGTCAATGGATGGAAGAGAACACCCGAGATTTGCGTGGTCAGGTCACACCTGTCCCCGAGGTGACGCCTTACGAGCCGGTGCCTTACGAGGTTGCTGATCTGGTTGATCCATTTCGTGCGGCCAAAATCGAACCTGACGCCAAGCAACGCCAGGGGGCTGGCAAGGGTGGTGAGTTCCAGCCGGATTTCGAGGCCAGGGAACTGCGCAACAGCTTGCTGGAAAAATATCCTCTTGAGTCGCTTTCAATGATCGGGTATCTAGTGATCAACAAACGCCCGATTGCAGTCATCAAGTACGAAGACAATGTCAGGCAGGTCAAAGTCGGTGACTATATCGGCCTGGATTTCGGCATGGTGACCGAAATCACCGAGAGCGAACTGAAATTACGGGAATTGATTCAGGATTCTGCGGGGGATTGGAGCGAGCGTCAGAGTTCGTTGTATCTGCAGACCACGGAGGGGAGCGGTAAATGAAATTCTTCAACTACGCAGTGGCTATCGCGGCGACCTGCTTTGTGGTGGCCTCTCCGGTCAGTGCGGAACCCGTGGCGGCAAATGCCATCGAGGCGGTCAATGTTGCCCAGGCAGGAAATGAAACTGCGGTTCGGATCGATCTACGCCAGCCCTTGGTGACAGCGCCGGCAGGTTTTGCGGTTGCCAATCCGGCGCGCATCGCCTTTGATTTTCCGGCAACTGCCAATGCTCTTGGTAAGACCACCCAGGTGTTGAACGAAGGCGATTTGCGCAGCGTCAACGTCGTTCAGGTGGCCAACCGTACACGGTTGGTGCTCAATCTTGTGCGTGCGGCGAACTATCGTACCCGGCTGGAAGGAAAGTCGCTGTACGTTACCCTCTCTCCGATCGAGCGTCTGAGCGACTCGGCCGCGGAGCGCACGGTGCGCTTTGCCGAGGAAAACCTGGTCGGCGTTCGGCATGCCGTGCGCGATGTGGTTTTTCGTCGCGGCCGCGACGGTGAGGGTCGCGTAGTCGTTGACCTGAGCGATGCCGGTACCGCGATTGACATCCGTCAGCAGGGTCCCAATCTGGTCGTTGATTTCATGAAGGCCAGCCTGCCCGATCATCTCCGGCGCAAGCTTGATGTGACCGATTTCGCGACACCGGTGATTGGTGTCGAGACGCGCAGTCTCGGTGAAAACGTTCGCATGATCATCACCCCCAAGGGGCAGTGGGAACATAACGCCTACCAGACCGACAATCAGTTTGTGGTCGAAGTGAAGAAGATCGTCGAAGACCCGAACAGGCTGGTTCAGGGTACCAAGATTGGCTACCAGGGTCCGCGGGTCAGCATCAACTATCAGAACGGCGACGTGCGGGCCCTGCTGCGTCTGATGGCCGAAGAGCTCGGACTGAATGCGGTGATCAGTGAAACGGTCACCGGGACGACCACGCTGGTGCTCAAGGATGTTCCGGCCGATCAGGTAGTGGATATCATCTTCCAGCAGAAGGGGCTGGACATGCGCAAGAATGGCAATATTGTCATGATCGCGCCGCGGGACGAGATCGCGACCCGGGAGAAGCTTGAGTTCGAATCGCGCCAGCAAATCAGCGAACTCGAACCGCTGGTGATGGAGCAGTTCGTCCTCAACTACCAGCGTGCAGCCGATGTATCCAAGTTGCTTGCCGGCGAGTCGTCGGCGGAAGGCGCGACGTCAACCCAGCGGATTCTGAGCAAGCGCGGCAGTGCGGTGGCCGAGCCGCAGTCGAACATCCTGTTTGTTAACGACATTGCCACCAAGCTGGACGAGATTCGCAGTTTCATCAGGACCATCGATATCGGCGCGCGCCAGGTGATGATCGAGGCGCGCATTGTTGAAGCCAGTGATGACTTCAACAAGACCATTGGCGCCAAACTGGGGCTGATCAACTCGAAGGCGGTCAATGTCGGCAATAGCAGTATCGGCTTCGTCGGCGGCAGTGTGACGCCGGGTACTTCCAGGACTACGGTTTCCAACGGGGTGGTTACGACCACCGGCACGGGGCCTGTGTTGACACAGACCCCCATGGCGGGCGTCAATCTGCCCTCGTTCGAGTCCACCGGCGGCACGCTGGCATTCTCTCTGTTCAACTCCGGGCTGACCCGTATCCTGAACCTGGAGATTGCCGCCATGCAAGCTGATGGCCTTGGCAAGCTCATTTCCAGTCCGCGGGTCATCACGGCGAACAATGTCCGTGCCAAGATCGAGGACGGGACGGAAATACCCTACGTGACCACCACCACGAGTGGCGGAAATCAGACGCAGACCGTCAGTTTCAAGCCGGCCAAGCTGGTCCTTGAAGTCACGCCGCAGATCACGCCCGAGGGCACGGTGAAGATGGCTTTGCTGGTCAAGAAGGAAGAGGCTGACTTCACGCGCGCAGTGCTTGGCAATCCGCCGATCAAGAGTTCGGTGGTCGAAACCAATGTGGTGGTTGAAAATGGGGGTACCGTAGTGGTTGGTGGTGTGTTCGTCACCAATACCCAATCCAAGGTCGAAAAGGTGCCCTTGCTCGGTGACGTGCCTTTCTTCGGTTGGTTGTTCAAGTACAAGAACGATTTCGGTAACCGGCGCGAGTTGCTGGTATTCATCACGCCGCGTGTCGTGTCCGAAAAGCTGCGTCTGGATTGATCGCTTGTAATCCTGAAAAAAAGGCCGGTGTTACCGGCCTTTTTTTTGTCGATCGATCCGAGTCGGCTAGAATCGCGGCGTGAATATGCATACAAACATCTATCTGGTCGGTCTGATGGGGGCCGGCAAGACCACTATCGGGCGACAATTGGCGAAGCGCCTCGGACGGAGTTTTTACGACTCCGACCACGAAATCGTGGCGCGAACAGGGGTGCCGATTCCGACGATTTTCGAAATCGAGGGAGAGGCCGGGTTTCGTCGCCGTGAGCAGCAAACCATTGCTGAATTGTCGCGCTTGGAAGGCATTGTCATGGCCACCGGCGGTGGCGTCGTGCTTGACCCAGAAAATCGCCGTTGCCTTAGGGATACCGGCTGGGTCGTTTACCTAAATGTACCGCCGGCCATGCTCTATCAGCGGACACGGAACGATCGCAACCGCCCCTTGCTGCAGGTTGAGGATCCTCTGGGCAGGCTTGAAACTTTGCATGCTGAACGTGATCCCTTGTATCGGGAAACAGCGAGTCTGGTAGTTGAAGGGGGACAGTTGGTGGCGTCGGGTGTGGTCCAGTATCTGAGCAAGGAGTTTGGGCGTATATGTGCGAAAAATTGATCCGGACATTGCAGGTCTCGCTTGACGAGCGCAGTTATCCAATCCATGTCGGCCCCGGCCTGCTGACGCGCGGCGATCTCCTGCTGCCCATGCTCAAAGCCCGGAAAGCGGTTATCGTGACCAACGAGACGGTGGCGCCACTTTATCTCGAGACGCTCACCGCTACCCTGGCCAAGGGGGGGGTGAGTGCGCAGGCGGTGGTATTGCCTGATGGTGAATTGTTCAAGAACTGGGAGACGCTGAATCGCATCTTTGATGCGTTGCTCGGTACGCACTGCGAGCGCAGTACGCCATTGATCGCGCTGGGTGGGGGCGTGATCGGGGATATGGGTGGATTTGCCGCTGCATGTTACCAGCGCGGCATGCCTTTCATTCAGGTGCCCACCACCCTGCTTTCGCAAGTTGATTCGTCGGTTGGTGGGAAGACGGCGATCAATCACCCGCTCGGCAAGAACATGATTGGTGCCTTCTATCAGCCGCGGCTGGTGCTGGCCGATATTTCCACGCTCGACACCTTGCCGGAACGCGAGTTGAAGGCCGGACTGGCCGAGGTCATCAAGTACGGCCTGATCCGCGATCGGGAATTCCTTGTCTGGTTGGAGGAAAACATCGAGCGCTTGCTGGCGCGTGAGCGGGATGCACTGATTCACGCCGTCGAGCGCTCCTGCGCCAACAAGGCTGAGGTCGTTGCTGCCGACGAGCGGGAAAGTGGAGAGCGTGCCCTCTTGAATCTGGGGCATACCTTTGGTCACGCCATAGAGACCGGACTGGGTTACGGCGAATGGCTGCATGGTGAGGCGGTGGCGGCGGGCACGATGATTGCATGCGAGTTGTCCCGCATACTTGGCTGGCTGGATGCGAGAGATGTCGCTCGAATACGGGCCCTGTTCACTCGGACGGGATTGCCGGTGCAGGCCCCTGCTCTGGGGGTTGAGCGCTATCTCGAACTGATGCGCCACGACAAGAAGGTTCAGGACGGACGCTTGCGCCTGGTCCTGTTGCAGGAGGTTGGTCGTGCCGTGCTGTCGGACAGTGCAAGCGATGCCCAGATTGTCGAGGCGATCCGCCGGGTAAGCACTTGAATGGTGTATCCGCCGGAGTGCGGGCACGGCGTTGGTGCATTGCTGTGGCTTGAAATTTTGGCGGCCGATTCGATATAATCGACGGTTGCCTGTATTTTGTGCATCTCCGGACGGGATGGCGTCGTCCGGCTTTTTCATGATTGGCCTGGGATCTTGGCCGAACTAGTTGAAGGAACGCGTGTGATGGAATCGGCTGTACCTGAGCGGCAGGGTCTCTACGATCCGGCCAACGAGCACGACGCCTGTGGCGTGGGCTTCGTTGCCCATGTCAAGGGCCAGAAGAGCCATGCGATCATCGAGCAGGGTTTGTTGATCCTGAAAAACATCGATCATCGCGGTGCCGTGGGTGCCGATCCCCTGCAGGGTGACGGTGCCGGTCTGTTGATCCAGATTCCGGATTTGTTCTACCGCGAGGAAATGTCTGCCCAGGGTGTGGAACTGCCGCAGGCCGGCGAATACGGCGTCGGTATGGTCTTCCTGCCGCAGGAGGCTGCGTCGCGCCACGCCTGCATGGAAGAGATCGAGCGTTCGATCGCCGCCGAAGGCCAGCGTCTGCTGGGCTGGCGCGATGTGCCGGTCAATGCCGAGATGCCGATGTCGCCGACGGTCAAGGCCACCGAGCCGGTGATCCGCCAGGTCTTCGTCGGTCGCGGTCCCGACGTCTTCGTCACCGACGCTTTCGAGCGCAAGCTGTACATCATCCGCCGTCGTGCCGCTAACGCCATCAAGTCGCTACACCTCAAGCACGGCCAGGAATTTTATGTGCCGTCGTTCTCGGCGCGTACGGTTAACTACAAGGGTTTGCTGCTGGCCGATCAGGTTGGTCAGTATTACCTCGACCTTCAGGACAAGCGCACCGTTTCCGCGCTGGCCCTGGTGCACCAGCGCTTTTCGACCAATACCTTCCCGACCTGGGATCTGGCGCATCCGTTCCGCTACATCGCCCATAACGGCGAAATCAATACCGTGCGCGGCAACGTCAATTGGTTCAAGGCGCGCGAACAGGCGATTTCCTCGCCCATCCTCGGCGACGACCTCAAGAAGGTGTGGCCGCTGCATTACCCCGGTCAGTCCGACTCGGCCGCTTTCGACAACGCCCTCGAACTGCTGGTCATGGGCGGCGGCTATTCGCTGGCCCAGGCGGTCATGCTGATGATCCCGGAAGCCTGGGAAAAGCACGCGCTGATGGACGAGAGCCGTCGTGCCTTCTACGAATACCACGCCGCCATGATGGAGCCGTGGGACGGCCCCGCCGCCGTGGCCTTCACCGACGGTCGCCAGATCGGCGCGACGCTCGACCGTAACGGTCTGCGTCCGGCGCGTTACCTGGTCACCGACGACGATTTCGTGGTCATGGCCTCGGAATCCGGCGTGCTGCCGATTCCCGAGAAGAAGATTGTCAAGAAGTGGCGCCTGCAGCCTGGCAAGATGTTCCTGATCGACATGGAACAAGGCCGCATAATCGACGACAAGGAACTCAAGGATTCGCTGGCCAACGCCAAGCCTTATCGCGAGTGGATCGAGAAGATCCGCATCAAGCTCGACGAAGTGCCGGCTGCCGACGAAACCTGTGCCACCTCGGCAGCGTCGCTGCTCGATCGTCAGCAGGCCTTCGGCTACACCCAGGAAGACACCAAGGTCATTCTGGAGCCGATGGCCCAGCAGGGCGAGGAGCCGACCGGCTCGATGGGTACCGACTCGGCACTGCCCGTGCTGTCGAAGAAGAACAAGACACTGTACGCCTATTTCAAGCAGTTGTTCGCCCAGGTGACCAACCCGCCGATCGACCCGATCCGCGAGGAACTGGTCATGTCGCTGGTGTCCTTCATCGGGCCGAAGCCGAACCTGCTCAACACCGTCGACGTCAATCCGCCGATCCGCCTCGAAGTCTCGCAGCCGGTGCTGACCTGCACCGACATCGAAAAGCTGCGCAACATCGGCAAGTACACCTCGAACAAGTTCCGCTCGTTCGAACTCGACATCTGCTATCCGGTGGCCTGGGGTAAGGACGGCATCGAAGCCCGTCTCGCCTCGCTGGCGGCCGATGCCGAAGATGCCGTGCGTTCCGGTGCCAACATCCTGATCGTCTCCGACCGCAAGGTCGATGCCGAGCACGTCGCCATTCCGGCACTGCTGGCCACCTCGGCCATCCATCAGCACCTGGTCAAGCAGGGTCTGCGCACCAGCACCGGTCTGGTTGTTGAAACCGGCTCGGCGCGCGAAGTGCATCACTTTGCCCTGCTCGGCGGTTTCGGTGCCGAAGCTGTCCACCCCTACCTGGCCCTGGAAACCATTGGCGAAATGGCCAAGGGCGATGCCGAGAAGGGCGACAAGTACGTCAAGAACTTCATCAAGGCGATCGGCAAGGGCCTGTGCAAGGTCATGTCCAAGATGGGCATTTCGACCTACATGTCCTACACCGGCGCCCAGATCTTCGAGGCCATCGGCCTGAAGAAGGAGCTGGTCGACAAGTACTTTACCGGCACCCCGTCGAACATCGAGGGTATCGGCCTGTTCGAAGTCGCCGAGGAAGCCATCCGTCTGCACGACGAAGCCTTCTCCGCCGACCCGGTGCTGGCCAACATGCTCGACGCCGGCGGCGAGTACGCTTTCCGCATCCGTGGCGAAGAGCACATGTGGACGCCGGATTCGATCGCCAAGCTGCAGCATTCGACCCGTTCCGGCAAGTACGAGACGTACAAGGAATACGCCAAGCTGATCAACGACCAGACCAAGCGTCACCTGACGCTGCGCGGCCTGTTCGAGTTCAAGCCGCAGGGGGCGCCGATTCCGCTTGAGGAAGTCGAATCCGCCAAGGAAATCGTCAAGCGTTTCGCCACTGGCGCCATGTCGCTCGGCTCGATCTCGACCGAAGCGCACACCACGCTGGCGGTCGCCATGAACCGCATCGGCGGCAAGTCGAATACCGGTGAGGGTGGTGAGGATGCCAAGCGCTTCCAGCCGCTGAAGGCCGGCCAGACCCTGTCGGAAATCGTCGGTGCCTCGCGCATCGAACGCGATTACGTGTTCAAGGAAGGCGATTCGCTGCGTTCGGCGATCAAGCAGGTCG
Source organism: Betaproteobacteria bacterium UBA5582 (assembly GCA_002425245.1). Classification (GTDB taxonomy): domain Bacteria; phylum Pseudomonadota; class Gammaproteobacteria; order Burkholderiales; family Rhodocyclaceae; genus Azonexus. The sequence continues at coordinate 19,639 of DILW01000055.1, forward strand.
CTTCCGGCCGTTTCGGTGTCACTACCGAATACCTGGTCAATGCCGACCAGATCCAGATCAAGATGGCCCAGGGCGCCAAGCCCGGCGAAGGCGGTCAGTTGCCGGGCACCAAGGTGTCCGAGTACATCGGCAAGCTGCGTCACTCGGTGCCGGGCGTGACCCTGATCTCGCCGCCGCCGCACCATGACATCTACTCGATCGAAGACCTGGCTCAGCTCATCCATGACCTGAAGAACGCCAATTCGCAGGCCTCGATCTCGGTCAAGCTGGTGTCCGAAGTCGGCGTCGGCACGGTTGCCGCCGGTGTTGCCAAGGCCAAGGCCGACCACATCGTGATCGCCGGCTTCGACGGTGGTACCGGTGCTTCGCCGGTGTCGTCGATCAAGCACGCCGGTACGCCATGGGAACTCGGCCTGTCCGAAACCCAGCAGACGCTGGTGCTGAACCGCCTGCGTTCGCGTATCCGCCTGCAGGTCGACGGTCAGATGAAGACCGGCCGCGACGTCGCCATCGGCGCGCTGCTCGGCGCCGACGAATTCGGCTTCGCCACTGCGCCGCTGGTCGTCGAAGGCTGCATCATGATGCGCAAGTGCCATCTGAACACCTGCCCGGTCGGCGTTGCCACTCAGGATCCGGAACTGCGCAAGCGCTTCTCCGGTCAGCCGGAACACGTCGTCAACTACTTCTTCTTCGTCGCCGAGGAAGTGCGCGAGATCATGGCCATGCTCGGCATCCGCAAGTTCGATGACCTGGTCGGCCGCGTCGACCTGCTCGACATGCGCGCCGGGATCGAGCACTGGAAGGCCAAGGGCCTGGATTTCACCAAGATCTTCCACCAGCCCAAGGTGCCGGCCGACGTGCCGCGTCGCCATACCGAAGGCCAGGATCACGGCCTCGACAAGGCGCTCGACCACAAGCTGATCGAACAGGCCAAGAAGGCGCTCGAAAAGGGCCAGAAGGTCCAGATCGAGACGACCATCATCAACGTCAACCGGACCTGCGGCACCATGCTCTCGGGCGAGGTCGCCAAGCGCTACGGCAACGCCGGCCTGCCGGACGACACCATCCACGTCAAGCTGACCGGTACCGCCGGCCAGGCTTTCGGCGCCTTCCTGGCGCGCGGCGTGACGCTGGAACTGACCGGCGAAGGCAACGACTACGTCGGTAAAGGCCTGTCGGGCGGTCGCATCATCATCAAGCCGAGCCCGGATTTCCGCGGCGACACGCAGCACAACATCATTGTCGGCAACACCGTCATGTACGGCGCGACCGAAGGTGAGTCCTTCTTCGCCGGTGTCGGTGGCGAACGCTTCTGCGTGCGCAACTCCGGCGGTACGGCGGTCGTAGAAGGTGTCGGCGATCACGGTTGCGAATACATGACCGGCGGTACCGTCGTTGTCCTCGGCATGACCGGGCGCAACTTCGCCGCCGGCATGTCGGGCGGCATCGCCTACGTGCTCGACGAGGATGGCAGCTTCAAGCACCGTTGCAACCTGGCTCAGGTGGCACTGGAGAAGGTGGTGCCGGCGGCGCGTCACGTTGCCGGCGAACCGCTGCACCGCGACCAGGCCGACGAAGTCCAGCTCAAGGAGCTGATCACCCGTCACGCCGAGTACACCGGCAGCGCCACCGCCAAGCGCCTGCTCGCCGACTGGGAAGCCAGCCGCGAGAAGTTCGTCAAAGTCTATCCGCATGAATACAAGCGCGCCCTCACCGAGATGGCCGCCGCAGCACGCAAGGAGGCCGCATAATGGGCAAGCCGACAGGTTTCATGGAGTTCGAGCGCCTGGAAGAGGCTTACGAACCGGTTGAAAAGCGCCTGACCCACTACAAGGAGTTCGTTCAGACCTTGTCTGACGACGCCGCCAAGACCCAGGGCGCGCGCTGCATGGATTGCGGTATTCCGTTCTGCAACAACGGTTGCCCGGTGAACAACATCATTCCGGACTGGAACGATCTGGTTTACAAGGGCAACTGGAAGCAGGCGCTGGACGTGCTGCATTCGACCAACAACTTCCCCGACTTCACCGGCCGCATTTGTCCGGCGCCCTGCGAAGCCGCCTGCACGCTGGGCATCAACGCCGCACCGGTGGGCATCAAGTCGATCGAGCATTTCATCATCGACAAGGGCTGGGAAATGGGCTGGGTCGTGCCGCAGCCGCCGAAGACCAAGACCGGCAAGAAGATTGCCGTGGTTGGCTCCGGCCCGGCCGGCATGGCCGCTGCCCAGCAACTGGCGCGGGTCGGCCACGACGTGACCGTGTTCGAGAAATCGAGCCGGATCGGCGGTCTGCTCGGCTTCGGCATTCCCGACTTCAAGCTGAACAAGTCGGTGATCGACCGTCGCGTCGCGCAGATGGAAGCCGAAGGCGTGGTCTTCCGGACCAAGGTCATCGTCGGCGACAAGAACATCCCGGCCGGCATCAACAACGATGCGACCGAGACGGTTTCCGCCGCCCAGTTGAAGAAGGATTTCGACGCGGTGATCCTGGCCGCCGGTTCCGAAGTGCCGCGCGATCTGCCGGTGCCGGGCCGCGAGTACAAGGGTGTCTACGCCGCGCTCGAATTCCTGATTCCGCAGAACAAGGAAGTCCAGCAGGGCATCAAGAACCCGATCAACGTCAAGGGCAAGCACGTAGTCGTCATCGGTGGCGGCGATACCGGCTCTGACTGCGTCGGTACCAGCTATCGCCACGGTGCCGCCTCGGTGACCCAGTTCGAACTGATGCCGGCCCCGCCGGAGCAGGAAGACAAGCCGCTGGTATGGCCGTACTGGCCGCTGAAGATGCGTACCTCGTCGTCGCACAAGGAAGGCGAAACCATCCGCGAATTCGCCGTTGCCACCAAGGCTTTCGTCGAAGACGGCCAGGGCAACGTCAAGGCCCTCAAGGCCGTGCGCGTCGAATGGAAGGACGGCAGGATGAGCGAAGTCGCCGGTTCGGAATTCGAACTGCCGTGCGACGCAGCTTTCCTCGCCATGGGCTTCGTCAATCCGGTCGGCAGCCTGCTCGAAGCCTTCGGTGTCGAGAAGGACGGGCGTGGCAACGCCAAGGCGACGACCGACGGCGATGGCTGCTATCGCACCAATGTCGACGGTGTTTTCGCCGCCGGCGATGTGCGGCGCGGCCAGTCGCTGGTGGTCTGGGCGATTCGCGAAGGTCGTCAGGCGGCACGCGAAGTCGATGCCTTCCTGATGGGCAGCACCGCGCTTCCGCGCTGATTTTGACGCGCCATGACAAAACCCCGCCGGTTTCGACCCGCGGGGTTTTTGTTTGTGTAAAAATGCCGAATCGTTAGTGGAGGGGCGTCATGTCCAACGATTTGCAGACTGCATTCCAGATTTCCATGCCGGCAGGGGGGCTGGACGGCCACATGCTGCTGATACTGGCCATCATGATCCTGGCCGGCATCCTGGGCGGTGCAGCCAACTACTTTCTGGCCGAACGCCAGGGTGAAGCCGGGAGCAAGGACTGGATCAAGTACCCTGTGTTCGGAATGGTCGCGGCGCTGACCGTTCCCCTGTTCCTGAACATGATCTCGAGTACCTTGCTGGAAGGGGCGCGTACCCGACCGGTCGATTTCTACGTTTTTGCCGGCTTCTGCCTGATCTACGTGGTGGCATCGCGGCGCTTGTTCGAGAATCTGGCGCAACGATTGCTCGGCCAGATGGACCTGGTGCGCCGCGATGTCGGCCAGTTGCGCGAAAGTCGTGACGACGCAGGCCTTCCGGCCAAAGCCGACACGGTAAAGACCCGCGAGGTCGATCCGCGGGAGGTCCTCTCCTTCAACGACGTCGAAATCCTGCGTGCGCTGGCTGAAGAGAGTTTCGTCTACGGCAATCTGGCAGCGGTTTGCGAGCGTACCGGCTTGCCGCGGGAATTCACCAGCCAACGCCTGACCGTGCTCAAGTCCCTGGGCGTGATCGAAACCCGGATCAATGACAAGAATGTCCTGCACTGGTTTGTTTCCCAACGTGGCAAGGCTCTTCTGGACGAGCTCATCGGCACCCAGAGCGAACGCAAGACCGCCTGATTCAATTCATTCAACAACTTAGAAGCGTTTCATGAACATCGTCATTCTCGCTGCCGGCCAAGGCAAGCGCATGCACTCGAACCTGCCCAAGGTCCTGCATCCCATCGCCGGCAAGCCCCTGCTCGCCCATGTCATCGACACCGCCCGCCAGTTGGCGCCGGAGAAACTGATCATTGTCCGCGGTCACGGCGGTGATGCCGTCCAGGCCTGCGTCGCTGCCGACGACATCGGCTGGGCCGAGCAGGCGCAGCAACTCGGTACCGGTCATGCGCTGGCCCAGGCCTTGCCGCAACTGGGTGATGCCGGACTGACCCTGGTCCTTTACGGTGATGTGCCGCTGACCACCGCGGATACGCTCAAGCGCCTGCTGCACGCAGCGCGCGACGGCCTTGCCATCCTGACGGTGGACCTCGCCGTGCCGACTGGCTATGGCCGTATCGTCCGCGACGGCGCCGGTCTGGTGACGAGCATTGTCGAAGAGAAGGACGCCAGCCCGGCGCAGAAGGCGATCCGTGAGGTCAACACCGGCATCATGGCGATGCCGACGGCCCGACTGGCCGACTGGCTCGGCAGCCTGAAGAACGACAACGCCCAGGGCGAGTATTACCTGACCGACACCGTCGCCCTGGCGGTGGCCGAGGGGCTGCCGGTGCGGACGGCGCAACCGGTGGGCGAATGGGAAGTGCTCGGGGTCAATAGCAAGGTGCAACTGGCCGAGCTGGAGCGCCAGCATCAACGCAACGTCGCCGACGCCCTGCTGGTCGCCGGGGTGCGCCTGGCTGATCCGGCGCGCATCGACGTGCGCGGTAGCCTAAGCCACGGACGCGATGTCGCCATTGATGTTGGCTGCGTTTTTGAAGGCCAGGTCGAACTCGGCGACGCCGTCGAGATCGGGCCTTACTGTGTTCTGAAGAACGTCAAGGTGGGCGCCGGGACGCGTATCGCCGCCTTCTGCCATTTCGAGGACGCGGTGATCGGTCCGGACGGCGTGCTTGGGCCTTACGCCCGCCTGCGCCCGGGGGCCGAACTTGGGCCGGAAGTGCATATCGGCAACTTCGTCGAGGTCAAGAAAAGCCGTATCGCCGCTCAGTCCAAGGTCAATCACCTGGCCTACATCGGCGACGCCGAGATCGGTCAGCGGGTCAATGTCGGTGCCGGCACGATCACCTGCAACTACGACGGCGCCAACAAGTTCAAGACGATCATCGAGGACGATGTCTTCATCGGCTCCGATACCCAGTTGGTGGCACCGGTGACCGTTGGTCGCGGGGCGACGCTGGGCGCTGGTACCACCCTGACCAAGGATGCACCGCCCGACGCGCTGACCGTGTCGCGGGCCAAGCAGGTCACGTTGAGTGGCTGGCAGCGTCCGGTCAAGGAGAAGAAGTAATGGATGCCTGGTTCGTCAGCTTCGCGATTGCCTCCTCGCTGCTGCTGGCGGGCGGCGGGGCGCTGCTGCTGGTCGGTTACATCAACACCCTGCCGGCGGCCCTGTCCATGGGCTGGCGGCTGGCACTGCCGGTGCTTGTCTTGCCGGTGGCCGGGCCCTTGTGGTTCGCCTGGACCCGGGGCGAGGACTTCCGGCGGGCGCGCTATCAATTGATTGGCGCGATCGTCCTGCTGGCGCTGGCGACCGCGCTCATCCTCGGTCTGGGGCCGTTTTTTGCCGAACGCCTGGTGGCAGAGATGGTCGAGGCAGCCAAGATGCGCTAGCCTGTCGGCAAGACCAACAGTACAGGGAGAAGACGATGTCCAGCTTTGCACCCGATTCCCTGCGCAGCATCGCTCTGGTCGGCCATGGTTCGGCCGGCAAGACCTCGCTGGCAGAAGCCATGCTCCACGCGGCGGGCGCCATCCCGGCGCGTGGCAGCGTCGACAAGGGCAATACCGTCTGCGATCACGATGCACAGGAGAAGGAGGCCGGTCACTCCCTGAGCAGCGCCGTGTTTTCCCTGGAGCATGCCGGTTGCCGCATCCATGGCATTGACACCCCGGGTTACCCGGACTTCGCCGGGCAGGCGATTGCTGCCCTGGCCGGCGTCGATACGGTGCTGCTGGTGATCAACGCCCAGGCGGGGATCGAGGTGATGAGCGAGCGGATGATGCAACTGGCCGCCGAGCGCAAGTTGTGCCGGATGATCGTGATCAACAAGATCGACGCCGACAATGTCGATCTGCCCGCCCTGCTGGCCGATATCCGCGAGCGTTTCGGCAAGGCCTGCATGCTGCTCGACCTGCCGGCGCACGGCGGGGCGGATGTCGTCGAAGTGCTCGAACACGATGCCGGCGATGCCGACTTCGCCTCGGTCGCCGCTGCCCACCGCGAGTTGATCGACCAGATCGTCGAAGAGGACGAGGAACTGCTTGCGCGTTACCTGGAGGATGGTGCCGATCCGGCCGGTGCGGAGTTGCATGCGCCTTTCGAGAAAGCCCTGCGCGAAGGGCATCTGATCCCGGTCCTGTTCACCTCGGCCAGGACCGGTGCCGGTATCGGCGAGTTGCTGCATGTGCTGGCGACGCTGGCGCCGAGTCCGGCCGAAGGCAATCCGCCACTCTTCTATCGCGGCGAGCCGGGCGGTGAGGTGGAAGCCTTCGCCGCCACGCCCGATCCGGACAAGCATGTGCTGGCGCATGTGTTCAAGGTGATTGCCGATCCCTACATGGGCAAGATCGGCGTTTTTCGCGTCCATCAGGGAACGCTGCGCAAGGACATGCAGTTGTTCGCTGGCGACGGCAAGCGGGCTTTCCGGGTGGCGCACCTCTACCGTCTGCAGGGCAAGGACTGCATCGAAGTCGACAGCCTCTTGCCGGGCGACATCGGTGCCCTGGCCAAAGTGGACGACATCGTCTTCGACTGTGTCCTGCACGACTCGCACGACGAGGACCATATCCACCTGGTACCGCTGGCCTTTCCCCGGCCGATGGCCGGACTGGCCGTGGAAACCCGCAAGAAGGGCGACGAGCAGCGCCTGTTCGAGGTGCTCGGCAAGCTGGCCATGGAAGACCCGACCTTCCTGGTCGAGCGTCATCCCACCAACAATGAAACGGTGATCCGCGGCCTCGGCGAGATTCACCTCAAGGCCAAACTGGCTCGCATGGCCGGGCAGTACAAGCTGGAAGTCGATACCCGGCCGCCGAGCATTCCTTATCGCGAGACGATTACCGCGCCGGCCGAAGCGATGTACCGGCACAAGAAGCAGTCAGGTGGCGCCGGGCAGTTCGGTGAAGTGCATCTGCGCATCGAACCCAAGGGCCGGAGCGAAGGCTTCGAGTTCATCGACGCGGTCAAGGGCGGGGTGATTCCCGGCGTCTTCATGCCGGCGGTCGAGAAGGGGGTGCGACAGGCGCTGGCCGGCGGCGTCGTCGCCGGTTATCCGGTCGAGGACCTGAAAGTCACGGTCTTCGACGGCAAGACCCACGCGGTCGACGGCAAGGAGGTCGCCTTCACCATCGCCGGGCGCAAGGCCGTGATCGAGGCCATCCGCAATGCCCGGCCGATCGTCATGGAGCCCATCGTGCGCATCGAGATCGTTGTGCCGGAGGCCTCTATCGGTGATCTCTCCGGCGATCTTTCCGGCCGTCGCGGCCACGTCACCGGCACCGAGAGCCGTGGCCGCGGCCTGGCCCTGATCACCGGCGAAGTGCCGCTGGCCGAGCTCAACGATTACCAGTCAAGACTGAAGTCGCTGACCGGTGGTCAGGGTAGTTACAGCATCGACTTCCTGCGTTATGCGCCGCTGCCGCCGCAGCTGCAGCAGCAACTGGCCAGCCGCTTCCAGTTGCACGACGAGGACGACTGATCAGTCGTTGGCCTGGGACGGCGGCGAAACCCCGTCGGCCCAGGTGACCGCCGCCAGGAACAGGTAGCCGGCGCCGTACACGGTTTTGATGAATGACGGGCTGTCGGCCTGTGGCTCCAGCTTGCGCCGCAGTCGGGAGATGCGGACGTCGATGGCGCGGTCGCTCGGGCTGACATCGCGGCTACCCATTAGCTTTTCCCGTTGCAGGATGCGGTTGGGGTGATTGACGAAGATTCTCAGCAGATCGGCTTCGGCAGTGCTCAGCACCTGCTCGTCCCCATCCGGCCCGCTCAAGGTGTTGTTGGCCAGATTGAAGCGCCAGTTACCGAAACAGGCAAGCTGGTAAGGCGGTTCATCGGTGACGCTCTCGCGGCGGCGCAGGATGCTGCGCACCCGGGCGACCAGTTCGCGCGGTTCGAAGGGTTTGAGCATGTAGTCGTCGGCGCCGAGTTCCAGTCCCATCACCCGGTCGCTGACGTGAGCCCGTCCGGTCAGGATCATGATGCCGCAATTGGTCTGCGCGCGAACCCGCTGCATGGCCTCGATGCCGTCCATGTCGGGCAGTCCCAGATCGATGATGCACAAGACCGGCGACAGGTTGCGCAGGCGCCGCAACAGATCGCCGCCGCTGCGGCACCAGGCGGTGCGGAAGCCGAAATCGGCAAGCACCTGTTCGATGATGCGGGCGACATCCGGGTCGTCCTCGACGATGGCAATCAGCTTGCCGCTGTCGCTGTCCTTCATTCCTTCTCCTTGGGTCGGGTGCGTTGCAGCGCCATTGCCAGTTCCTGGCGGGCAAAGGGTTTGGCCAGGATGGGGGGCTCCTGGGGCGCGCCGTCTTCGTCGGTGTAGCCGCTCATCAGCACGATACGCATCCGCGGGTGCTCGTGCCGGATCGCTTCGGCCAGCTGGCGACCGTTGCGGCTGCCCGGCATCAGCACATCGCTGACGACAATAGCGATGTCGGGAATCTGCGCCACCATGGTCAGCGCCTGATCGGCATCCTCGGCCTCGATCACGGGATGGCCGAGATCGATCAATTGCTGGCGTACCACCTGGCGCACATTCGAATCGTCCTCGACCAGCAGCACCAGTTCTCCACAGGCGGATGCCGCCAGCTCGGTTTCGTCGGCAGCTACCAGCGGACTGCCGGCCGGGGTGGCCGGCAGCACGATGCTGACCCGGGTGCCAGCGCCGGGAGTGCTGGCGATGCGCATGCCGCCACCTGACTGGCGGATGAAACCGAAGGCCATTGGCAAGCCCAGTCCGCTACCCAGGCCGAGGCGCTTGGTGGTGAAGAAGGGTTCGCAGGCGTGGGCCAGGGTGTTCTCGTCCATGCCGCAGCCGGTATCGCTGACTTCTATGCAAACGTAGTTGCCGGGCGGCGTATCGAAGGCGGCCGCATCCTCGCCGAGTTCGACATGGCTGGCGGCGATGTCTAGACGGCCACCGTCGGGCATGGCATCGCGGGCGTTGACGGCGAAATTGAGGAGGGCGCTTTCCAGTTGCGCCGGGTCGGCGCGGGCAAAGAGGGTGGGGTCGTCGCAGCGGGTGTTGATGCTGATGGTATCCGGTAGCGAACGCCGGATCAGGCGGCCAAGGTCGTCGATCAGCTGGCCGATGGCGATGGCTTGCGGCTCCAGCGGCTGTTGTCGCGAAAAGCTGAGCAGGCGCTTGATCAGCTGGGCGCCCCGGCGTGCTGATTGCAGGGCCGGGTCCACGAAATCGGCCAGCGCCGGATCATCCGGACGCTGGTCGCGCAAGGCGGCCAGATTGCCGATGATGACCGTCAGCAGATTGTTGAAATCGTGCGCCAGCCCGCCGGTCAGCTGGCCGATGGCCTCCATCTTCTGAGCCTGCAGCAGCGCAGCCTGCATCCGTTTCTGCTCGGTGATCTCGTGCGAGAAAACGAAAAAGCCGAGCGTCTCGCCCCGGTTGCCGATCTCTGGAACCAGAGTGCTGTGGGCGAAGACCTGGCGACCCTGGCGCAGCATGTGATACTCGTAGCTGACCTGCTGGCCGGCCAATGCCTTGCGCACGTAGTCGCTGACCTGGGCGTAGACTTCGGGGCCGGTCACTTCGATCACCGAGCGGCCGGTGACTCGCCCCTCGGGCAGTCCGTACCAGTCCGAGTAGCCCTTGTTGGCGTACTGGTAGATTTCCTGGTGATCGACATAGCCGATCAGGATGGGAATGGTGTCGTTGATCAGGCGCAGGCGGGCCTCGCTGCGCCCGAGGGCGGCGGCGATGCTTTCCTTTTCGGCGTTGGCCCGGCGCAGGTTGGCATTGGCGTTTTCCAGCTGGGCAGTGCGCCGGCGAACCTTCTCGTCGAGCAGCAGGTTCTGGTGCTCGCTCAGATGTTCGAGATAGCGCTGTTCGGTGACGTCGCTATAGAGCGTGACGAAGCCGCCGTTCGGTAACGGTTCGCCGCGCAGCAGCAGCAGGCGGCCGTTGGGGCGCCGTCGTTCGCGGATGTGCGCCTGGAAGCTCGAGGCTGCTGCCAGGCGTTCGCCCAGTTGCGCCTCGGGATCGCCAGGGCCGTATTCGCCGCGGTCGACGTTGTAGCGGATGAAATCGGCAAACGGCGTGCCGACCCGGGCCAGATGCTCGGGAAAATCCAGCAGTTCGAGGAAGGGGCGGTTCCAGGCGACCAGGCGCAGCGCGCCATCGAAGACGCTGATCCCCTGGTCGAGCAGATCCAGGCCGGTTTGCAGCATTTCCTGGCAACGGTTGGCTTCGGCTGGGGGGGCGGTATTCGGCATCGTCGAATTCTAGAGCATGAGATATTTGCCGGCAGGCTTTGCAACGATTCGTTACATTGCGCCAATACTTGCGCAAGAGTATTTTGCGAAGCTTCGGCCACCAAAAATAAGACTTGCGTAAAAGGAGAACAGCACTCCAAGCAAGTAACGAGAGGAGATCGGCCGGGCCATCAGGTCCGGCCATCCTTATCAGTCGATATCGTAGCCAGGTCCGCATGTGCGGGCCAACTGGCGCTTGTCTGCGACAGGCGCCGTCTACTCTGAAAGGAAGCTGTGAATGAGTACTTACACCGCACCGCTGCGTGACATGCAGTTCGTTCTCAAGGATATCGCCGGTCTTGACGAGATCTGCGCCTTGCCGGGCAACGAGGAATGTTCCGTTGACCTGGTCGAATCGATTCTTGAAGAAGCGGCCAAGTTCGCCAGCGGCGTGCTCGATCCGATCAACCGCAACGGCGACAATCAGGGCGCCGTGGTCAAGGACGGCGTGGTCACCACCTCGCCCGGTTTCAGGGACGCCTATCAGCTGTTCTGCGAGACTGGCTGGAACGCCATGCCCTTCTCGCCGGAATACGGCGGCCAGGGCCTGCCGGCGGCAGTGACGATGGCGGTCAACGAAATGTGGAAGTCGGCCAACATGGCTTTCGCCCTGTGCCCGATGCTTACCGGCGGCGCCATCGAGGCGATCGCCCACCATGCTTCCGACGAACTCAAGCAAAAGTACCTGCCGAAGATGGTCGAAGGCGTGTGGACCGGCACCATGAACCTGACCGAGCCGAACGCCGGTTCCGACCTGGCGGCGATCAGCACCAAGGCGAGAAAGCTCGACGACGGCACCTATCTGGTGACCGGCACCAAGATCTTCATCACCTGGGGCGAAAACGACTGCGCCGAAAACATCATCCACCTGGTCCTCGCCCGCCTGCCGGACGCGCCGCCGGGACTGAAGGGCATCTCGCTGTTTCTGGTGCCGAAGTTCCTGGTCAATGACGACGGCTCGCTCGGCGCCCGCAACGACCTGATCTGCGCCTCGCTCGAACACAAGCTCGGCATCCACGGCAGCCCGACGGCGGTGATGTCCTACGGCGACAAGGAAGGCGCCGTCGGCTACCTGATCGGCGAAGAGAACAAGGGCATCGGCTACATGTTCACGATGATGAACCACGCCCGCGTCAACGTCGGCCTGGAAGGCGTCGGCATCGCCGAGCGCGCCTACCAGCATGCGCTGTGGTACGCCAAGGAACGCATCCAGGGCGCCATCGTCGGCGACAAGTCGGGCGAGAAGAAGCCGATCCTGCATCACCCCGATGTCCGCCGCCTGCTGATGGACGTCAAGTCGCGCACCGAAGCGATGCGCACCCTGGCCTATTACGCCGCCGCCCAGATCGACAAGGCGCACGCCGGCGACGCCGCCGCGCAGGCGCGCATCGACCTGCTGACGCCGGTGGTCAAGGGCTGGAGCACCGAGCAGGGCGTCGAGCTGTCGTCGACCGCGCTGCAGGTCTTCGGTGGCGTCGGCTTCATCGAGGAAACCGGTGCCGCGCAGTACTACCGCGATTCCCGGATCACCACCATCTACGAAGGGACGACGGCGATCCAGGCGAACGACCTGGTCGGCCGCAAGCTGGCGCGCGAAAAGGTGCCGGGCGCCGGCATGAAGGCGATGCTCGCCGAGATCAACGCCACCGCCGACGAACTCGCCGGTAATGCCGGTCTCGCCAACATCGCCGCCAACCTGAAGAACGGTGCCGCGGCGCTGACTGCCGCCGCTGACTGGATTCTCGCCAACTACAACGACAAGCCGCAGGCCGTGCATGCCGGTTCGGTGCCCTTCCTCAAGCTGACCGGCATCGTCGCCGGCGGCTGGCTGATGGCCAAGTCGGCCGGCGTTGCCGCAGCTCGCATCGCGGCCGGCGACAGCGACCCGTTCTACCGGGCCAAGCTGGCGACCGCCGAGTATTTCGCGACGCACCAGCTGCCGTTCGCGGCGGCCTACGCGGCGGAAGTGATGGGTGGTGCCGAGGCCGTCTTCGGTCTCGCCGAAGACCTGTTCTGAGCGCCATCATGCGTACCGATCGCGATGCGATGGAGTACGACGTCGTGATCGTCGGCGGCGGCCCTGCGGGGCTGACCGCGGCGATCCGCGTCAAGCAGCAGGCGGCGGCCGCTGGCCGTGAGCTGTCGGTCTGCCTGCTCGAGAAGGGCTCGGAAATCGGCGCCCACATCCTGTCCGGCGCCGTCATCGAAACCCGCGCCCTGGCCGAGTTGTTTCCCGACTGGCAGGAACGCGGCGCGCCGCTCAACACGCCGGCCGGCGAGGACCGTTTCCTGTTCCTCACCGAAGGCGGTTCGTTCAAGCTGCCGACGCCGCCGCAGATGGCCAACCACGGCAACTACATCGTCAGCCTGGGCAACTTCTGCCGCTGGCTGGGCGAGCAGGCGGAAGCGCTCGGCGTCGAGATCTATCCCGGTTTTGCCGCCGCCGAAGTGCTCTACCACGAGGACGGCTCGGTCAAGGGTGTCGCCACCGGCGACCTCGGCATCGGCAAGGACGGCCAGCCCGGCCACAACTTCCAGCCGGGCATGGAATTGCACGCGCGGCAGACGATCTTCGCCGAGGGCTGCCGCGGTTCGCTGACCGGCGAACTGTTCGAGCGCTTCAATCTGCGCGACGGCGCCGATCCGCAGACCTACGGCATCGGCATCAAGGAACTGTGGGAAATCGATCCGGCGAAACACCAGCCGGGGCTGATCGTGCACTCGGTCGGCTGGCCGCTGGCCAACGACACCTATGGCGGTTCTTTCCTTTACCACCTGGAAAACAACCTGGTCGCCGTCGGCTTCGTCGTCGGCCTCGACTACCGGAATCCCTGGCTGTCGCCGTTCGAGGAATTCCAGCGCTACAAGACGCATCCGGCGATCCGCGGCTTTTTCGAAGGCGGCCGGCGCATCTCCTACGGCGCCCGCGCACTTTCGGAAGGCGGCTTCCAGTCGCTGCCCCGGCTGACCTTCCCGGGCGGCCTGCTGGTCGGTGATACCGCCGGCTTCCTCAACGTGCCGAAGATCAAGGGTACGCACATGGCGATGCAGTCGGCCATGCTCGCCGCCGATGCCGTCGTCGCGTTGCTGAGCAATGCCGAAGGCGGGCAGGAAGCTCATGCCTACCCGCAAGCCCTGCGCGACAACTGGCTGTGGGATGAACTCTACCGGGTGCGCAACGTGCGTCCGGCGTTCAAGTGGGGGCTGTGGGGCGGCCTTGCCTACGGTGCGCTCGACACCTTCCTGTTCCGCGGCAAGGCGCCGTGGACCATGGCGCATCACGACGACCACACGCAACTGGGCGACAAGTCGGCCTACGCGAAGATCGACTATCCGAAGCCGGATGGCAAGCTGACCTTCGACCGCCTGTCGTCGGTCTTCCTGTCGGCGACCAATCACGAGGAAAATCAGCCCAGTCACCTGCGGCTGAAGGACGCGTCGGTACCGGTGTCGATCAATTACGCGAAGTACGGTGCGCCGGAAACCCGTTACTGCCCGGCCGGCGTTTATGAAATCCTCGGCGAGGACGAAGGTGCGCCGCGTTTGCAGATCAACGCCCAGAACTGCCTGCACTGCAAGACCTGCGACATCAAGGACCCGACCCAGAACATCGTATGGACGGTGCCGGAAGGTGGCGGCGGGCCGAACTATCCGAACATGTGATACCGACTCTGCGCAAGAGACCCAGGGAGAACAGCAAACGACTTGAGTCTCTTTCCTTCACGGGGCCACGGGCCCCGTTTTTTTGCCTTTTACAAAAATTGATTTCTGCTGCGCATCGGCAGATTATGATTGAAAGCCGTCTTGGACGATAATCACGGCATGCGCATGTTGAACAACAACCCGTTCCGGGTGCCCGGTCTGCTCGGCAAGCTGGGCATGATGACCTCGATCCGCGATACCGAATTGCTGGAACAGAGCCTGCTGCGTACGCTCGGTCCGCTACTCGGCGTGCTCGACACTTCGCTATACCGCCTCGATGACGGCCAGTTGCTGGCGCGGGTGATTCACTATCATCGTTCCAAGGTGGTCGAGGCCGACGGCGTGGCCCGGCTTGTCGAGCGGATTGAGGAAGTGGTCCAGCTTTCCGAGGTGTCGCCCGAGGTGATCGCTCTCACCGAAAACGTTCGTTTGCTGGGCAAGCCCTGCGCCCGCGCACTGGATGGCGAAATGCTGATGGCCTATCCTCTGCTCGGCGGTGACGAGGTCTGTGGTTACTTTGTCTTTCGCCGTGACCGCGAGGCCTCGCCCAACGAGGATGCGACCATCCGTGGCGTGCTCGAAGTCTTTTCCAATTACTACGCACTACTCGATGTCAGCCAGCGCGACCGGCTGACCGGCTTGCTCAACCGGCAGGCACTGGAAAACAATTTCGAGCGGATCTGGACCGCGATGTCCCGGCCGGATGCCTACCATGAGCGGGCCGACGGCCGTCGGCACAGCAAGCATGCGGACAAGTTCTGGCTGGCGGTGATCGATATCGACCACTTCAAGCGGATCAACGACTCCTTTGGTCATATGGTCGGCGACGAAATCCTGCTGCTGGCAACCCGAGTGATGCAGCACACTTTCCGCTCGTCGGACCTGCTTTACCGCTATGGCGGCGAGGAATTCGTCGCCATCATCTCGGCCGAAAACGAGGCCATTGCGCGCAATGTTTTCGAACGTGTGCGCCTGGCCATCGAGGCACACGTCTTTCCGCGGATCGAGGCAATGACGATCAGCATCGGTTACGCCGAGGTGGATCCCGATGTGCTTCCAGTCGAGGTGCTCAGCCGTGCCGACCGCAGCCTCTACCAGGCCAAGCAGGACGGGCGCAACCGGGTGTACGACTTCAGCGAACTAGTCGCGCGCGGCACTTTTGCCAGCCCGAGTTACGGCGAAACCGAGCTGTTCTAGGTCGCCGCCGGTTGCTCGATCGGCAGCCAGATGCGGAAAGTCGTTCCCTTGCCCGGCTCGCTTTGCACGTCCAGCCGACCGTGGTGGCGTTTGACGATGATGTCGTAGGAAATCGACAAGCCGAGCCCGGTCCCTTTGCCGACCGGTTTGGTCGTGAAGAAGGGCTCGAAAATGCGTTCGCGTGTTTCCGGCGACATCCCGCACCCGGTATCCTCGATCTCGAACCACACCTGATCGCCTTCGGTGCCGGAACGCACGAATATCTTGCCGCGCTCGGGAATGGCCTGGGCGGCGTTCACCAGCAGGTTCATGAACACCTGGTTCAGTTGCGCGGGCACACAGTCGACTTCGGGAACCTCGCCAAGCTCGACAATGACGTCGGCCTTGTACTTGAGTTCGTTGCGCACCACGTTGAGCGTACTGTGCATGGCCGAATTGAGGTCGGCCCGCTGACGTTCGGCCTGATCGATACGGGAGAAGTCCTTCAAATCCTGAACGATGCGGGTGACCCGGTCGAGGCCTTCCTGCGATTCCGCGAGCAGCGACGGCAGGTCTTCACGCAGGAACTCCAGATCGGCGGCCTGCCGCGCGGCGGCGATCGCCTCTGGCTGCCCGCTTTCGTAGGCTGTGATCAGGTTCAGCAAATTGGTGGTGTAGCCTTTCAGCGAGCCGAGATTGGAATTGACGAAGCCGATCGGATTGTTGATCTCGTGGGCGACGCCCGCTGCCAGCTGACCGATGGCCGCCATTTTCTCCGACTGCAGCAGTTGTTGCTGGGCCAGTCGAACCTGGGAGAGCAGGGACTTCATTTCGGCATGCTCGGTCGCCAGTTTCTGGTTGGCGATGGCCAGTTCGTGCGTGCGGGCCTCGACCTTGGCTTCCAGGTTGCGGTTGAGCTCGGTCAGCGCATCGTTGCGGGCGCTGATGATGCGATAGAGCGAGGCCATGGCGTCGAGCATGCTCGACGTCGCGGGGTCGGTGGTGATCTTCGCGGCCATGTCGTAGGCCGCTTGCGGCGTGTTGCCACCGCGGATCAACTCGATCTGGCGGACCATGGCCTTGTCCATGCCCAGAATGTGCTGGGCCAGCCAGCTGGTCAGGAAATTGAGCAGGTATTCGAGGTCGCTTCCATCCACTGATGAGGCGCGCAGTCGCACGACCTGCTCGGCAAAGCTGCGATGGACGGCGACGTGTCGGTCGACAAAACGCGGGTCGCACTGATTCTCGGCCATCAGGGCTTCTTCGTTGGCAAAGTGCACCACTGCGTAATTCACCAACTGGTCGAGTACCTGGGTCACTGTCTCCGGCGAGGCATATTTCGACTCAAGGTCGATCAGCGCATTGATGATGCGCACCAGTTCCTGGTGCTCGTTATCGACCTGCGTCTCGCCGGTCACGTAGCGGTGGTCCCAGACAAAGGCGTCCATGTTTCTCCTCGTTGCGCTGGGTGCTTCAGTTTTCGTCGTCAAGGACAACCGAGCCGTCCGGTCCCCAATTGACGCGCGTGATACCCGGTTCCAGCCGCTCCAGCCGTTCCGCTTCGACCTGTTCGGCGGTCTTGTCGCCCATTTCCATGCGCACCAGATCGGCCAGCTGGCGGTTTTCCAGCAGCAGTTCGCGGTGGGCCAGGGCCTGGGCAATGGCCGACATCAGCTCGTAATCGTTCCACGGCTTGCCGACGAAACGTTCGATGCCGACTTCGTTGACCGCACGAACCAGTGCATTCAGGTCGGCATAGCCGGACAGGATCAGCCGGGCGGCGTCGGGCTGGATGGCCCGGGCCTGCTTCAGGAATTCGATGCCATCCATTTCCGGCATCCGGTAGTCGCTGATGAACAGGTCGAATTCCTCCTGTCGAGCGCGCTTCAGCGCTTCGCTGGGCAACTCGCAGGCCACGACTTCGAGCGCGAACTGCTTGGTGCCATAGACGCAGGGGGCGGCCCGCAGCAGTCGTTGCAGGGCTTTCAGGATGGAGGTTTCGTCGTCGACGATCAGGATGCGGCTCATTTTTCTTCCTGGCGAATGTGGACCGTGAGGTTGTATTGCTCGACCTGTTCCAGGCGCTCCAGCTGGGCGATGATCTCGGCCTTGAGGACGCTGCCGGTGGCGAGCAGCAGGTAGCCGTCCCGGTGCATCAGGTCGCGGCTGACGACCATGCCGGGCTTCAGGTGCATGGTGCGCAAAGGGAGTTCGACCGGCCCGGTCTTCAGTGTCTCGGCAATCATCGGCACGAACATATCGACCACCGCGGGGTCATAGCGCCGGCCGCGGTTCTCGATCAGGAAATCGAGCGCATCGGCTGGTTTCAGCGGCCGCTGTACCAGCGTGCCGACCTGTAGTGCGTCATAGTCGTTGGCCACCGCCAGCAAGCGCGCCCCCTGGGGAATGGCGATGCCGGCCAGGTGGTCCGGGTAGCCGCTGCCGTCGTAGAGCTCGTGATGGTGGCGGACGATCAGCGCTGCGTCGCGGAAGCGTTCGATGCCGAGCAGGAGGTTCTGGCCGATGACCGGGTGCTTCATTACCAGCGTGCGTTGTTCGGCGCCGAGCAGGTTGTAGGGTTTGCCGAGCAACTCGTCGGGCAGGCCGAGCTTGCCGATGTCGTGGAGCAGGCCGGCGAGCATGATGTTCTGGACCTCGGCTTCGCCCAGGTCGAGCCGCCTGGCCAGCTTGCGCGCGTTCTCGGCGACGCGCCGGCCGTGGCCGGCCAACTGCTTGCCGGCGGGGCCACTGCGCAGCTCGATCAGGCCGGCGAAGACCTGGACGCTGGTCATGAAGGATTTCTTCAATTCACCATGCGCCTGCTCGACAAAGGCCAGGGCCTGGCTCAATTCGGCCGTACGTTCGGCGACTTTCTGTTCCAGGCTGGCATTGAGGGTTTTCAGTTCCTCGTTCTGCGTTTGTGTAAGCGCGGTCAGGCGCCGGTTCTCGGACTCCAGTCGCTGCCGTTCCAGGGCTTCGCGGACAACGCTCTGAATCTCGTTGTCGTCCCAGGGTTTGGCGATGTAGCGATAAATCTCCCCCTCGTTGATCGCCGCCACGGTGGAGCTGATGTCGGCATAACCGGTGAGCAGGATGCGTATGATCTGCGGCCAGTGCTGGCGGACCTGCTTGAGGAAGGTGGCTCCGTCCATTTCCGGCATGCGCATGTCGGAAATGATCAGGTCGACCGTTTCGCGTTCGAGGATTTCCAGGCCGGCGGCGCCGCTTTCGGCCGTCAGGATGCGGTAGCCCTGCGGACGAAACAGGCGGCGGAGGGCGGACAGGATGCTCGCTTCGTCGTCGACGAGGAGCAGGGTGGGGGCGTCGCGGGCTTCGCTCATTGTTTTTTCTCCTGGGCGGCGCTGGTGTCGGGGTGAATCGGCAGGGTGACGCGGAAGGTCGTACCAACACCGGGTTGGCTGTCCACGGTGATCTGACCCTGATGGCGGCGGACGATGTTATAGGAGACCGAGAGCCCGAGACCGGTGCCCTTGCCCACCGCTTTGGTCGTGAAGAAGGGCTCGAAAATGCGGCGCAGGTTTTCCGGTGGAATGCCCTTGCCAGTATCGGTGATCTCGATGATCACCTTGTCCTCATCCTGACGGCGGGTACGGATGGTGATCGTGCCTTTTTGCTCGATCGCATGGCCGGCGTTGACCAGCAGGTTCATGAACACCTGGTTGAGTTGCGAGATCAGGCAATAGACTGGCGGGATGTCGCCATATTCCTTGATCACCTGACATTTGTACTTGAGTTCGTTCCAGACGATGTTCAGGGTCGAGTCCAGGCCCTGGTGCAGGTCGGCTTCCTGCCATTCCTGCTCGCCGACACGGGCGAAGGTCTTCAGGTCCTGAACGATCTTGCGGACACGGCTGATCCCGTCCTTGGATTCGGCGAGCAGCTTGAAGATGTCCTCGCGAACGAAATCGAAATCGCGTTCCTCGCGCAATTGCTCGATCGCTTTCAGGTTGGGGCAGTTTTCTCCCTGTTGGCTTGCGGCGTTGGCGTAGGCGTCGAGGATGGTCATCAGATCGTCGAGGTAGCCGGTCAGCGTACCCAGGTTGGAATGGACGAAGCCGATCGGATTGTTCAGTTCGTGGGCGATGCCGGCGGCCAGTTGGCCGATCGAGGCCATTTTTTCCGATTGCAGCAACTGGCTGTTGGCTTCCTCCAGGCGTTTGTTCAATTGTTGCTGGTGGGCCAGGTTGTCGGCGATCAGAATTTGCTGTTGCTTGCGCTCGGTGATGTCGGTCAGCACCCCGTCATAGAACAATACTTGCCCGTTCTCGTCGCGGCTGACCTTGGTCCGGTCGACCACCCAGACCACCCGCCCGTCGGCGGTGATCAGGCGGTATTCCTGTTCGTAGCCGGCAACGCCGGTTGTGGTATGGCGCATCACCTCGTCACCGATGCGGGCCCGGTCGTCGGGGTGCACAATGCTGGCGAAATCGGGCCGGCTGGATTGCAGTTGTTCCGGGGTGTAGCCCCACTGGCTGATGTTTTCCGATACGAAAACCACCGGCCAGCCGTCGCTGGGAGCCCAGCGAAAGCACACCACCGGGCTGGCATTGACGACCTGCATGGCCAGCCGCAGGGCACGGTCGACGCGCTGGCGGCGAACGATGCGCCAGGTTTCGTTGGCGATCAACTGCAGCGTTTCGACATCGTGGATCGTATAGCTTTCTGCCTTGTTGCCGACGCCGGCCATCAGGCGGACAACGCCATCCTCGACCACCGGCACGCTGATCAGCCGGGTCAGGACGGAGTGACCATCGGGTAGTCCGCGGCGATTGGCGGCGTTGGCATAATCGTTGACCACGAGAGGTTCGCGCGTTCGTGCGGCATCTGCCCAGATGCCGGCCTCGCTGATTGGATAGTGGCGTTCGGGGACCGCGGTGCAGTAGTTCTCCAGCGTGCTATGCGACCAGGCCACCAGTTCAATGCTCTCCTCATCGTCGTTGACCAGATGCATGAAGCTGATCCGGCTGTCGGTGAGTACTTCCGCACGCTCCAGGGCGTACTGCATGAAATCGTGTTCGTTGAGGGTTTCCGCCTTCTGTGGCAATTCGATCAGCGCCAGCGATCGGCTGACCTGTTGGGCGAATTGCCGCTCGGCAATCTGGCGCTGGGTGATGTCCTCGATGACCACGGTGAAATAATCGACCTCGCCGTTGTTCCGCCGGACGGCGCGTGCCGCCAGACTGACGAAGACAATGCCGCCGTCGGCGCGGACGAAGCGCTTTTCCAGGTTGAATCCGTCACGCTCGCCGTTCAGGACGCTGTTGAACAGCTTGATGTTGAATTCCCGGTCATCGGGGTGGGTCAGGGTGATCCAGTCGCACTGCGTCAGATATGTCTCGTTGTAGCCGAGCATGCGGCACAGCGCCGGGTTGACCTCGACCCAGTGGCGATCGACGCTGGAGCGGGCCATGCCGACCGTGGCGTGGTCGAAAAATGCACGGAACTGGCGCTTGTTGTGCTGCAGTCGGGTCAGCAGCAGGCGCGGCAGGATCAGCGCCAGGAGGCTGATCAGGCCGAGCAGGGCAAACAGGTGCCAGGTCAGGCTGGATGCACTGCCGGGGTCGCTCGGGTTCATGGCGTATCCCGTTCGTGATTGTCACGTTGTTTTTCCTTGGCCAGGCGGAAGGCCTCCCGGATTTCCTCGCGTAACTGGTCATCGTCCCAGGGTTTGGTCAGGAACTTGTAGATGGCACCCCGGTTGATTGCGCCGGTGACCGATTCAATGTCGGTATAGCCGGTGAGCACGATGCGGATGGTTTCCGGGTAAAGCTGGCGTACACGAGCAAAGAACTCGGTGCCGGACATGTCGGGCATGCGCTGGTCGGAGAGGATGACGTGTACCGGTTGCTTGGCCAGATGCTCGAAGGCATCAAGCGGCGAATTTGCGGTCAGGATCTGGAAGCCTTCGCGGCGCAACAGGCGCGACAGCGCGTTGAGGATGTTCGGCTCGTCGTCAACGATGAGCAGGGTCTGCTTGCCGCTCGACGGTATGTCGGCGATCGGCAAGCTGGTCCGTCCGGCCAGCAGTTGTTCGAATTCGGTCGCTGGCAGGGCCGGGCTGAACAGGTACCCTTGAATCGCGTCGCACCGGCGGCCGCGCAGGAAGCGCGCCTGGGCCTCGGTTTCGACGCCCTCGGCGAGAATGGACAGGTTCAGGCTGCGGGCCATGACAATGGCGGCCGTGGCGATGGCAGCATTGACCGGATTCTCGATGATGTCGCTGACGAAGCTCTGGTCGATCTTGATCTTGTCGAAGGGGAAGCGCGAAACGTAGGAGAGCGAGGAGTAGCCGGTGCCGAAGTCGTCGAGCGAGAGCTTGACGCCGAGCTGCTTGAGCTTGCGGCACATGGCGATGGCTTCCTCGGCATCGTGGATGAAGGCGCTTTCGGTGATTTCCAGTTCGAGCAGTTCGGCTGGCAGACCGCTTTCCGCCAGCGCCCTGGCCACCGTGCGATCGAGGTCGGGCTGCCGGAACTGGCGGGCCGACAGGTTGACGGCCAGGCGCAGTGGTCCGGTCAGGCCGAGGTCGTGCCAGCGCCGAGCCTGGGTGCAGGCGGTGAACAGTACCCATTCGCCGATCGGCAGAATCATGCCGTTGTCTTCGGCGAGCGGGATGAACTCGGCCGGAGAAACCTTGCCGAACGCCGGATTCTGCCAGCGCAGCAAGGCTTCCATGCCGATCACCCGGCCGGTTTCGAGGCTGACCTGGGGCTGGTAGTGAATCGACAGTTCATCGTTCTTGAGGGCGCCACGCAAGGCGCTTTCCAGGCCGAGGCGGCGGGCGGCGTCGGCATCCATTTCCGGGGCGTAGAAGCGGAAGGTGTTGCGGCCCGCCTGCTTGGCGCGGGACAGGGCGATGTCGGCCGCCTTGAGCAGGTCATCGGCGCTCCTGCCATCACGTGGTGCCAGGCTGATGCCGATGCTGGCCGACAGCAGCAACGTCTGTTCGCCCACTGTGAAGGGTTCGGCGATGGCGTCGAGCAGGCGCTTGGCAAGGGCAATGGCGTCGCGTTCGTGGCTGAGGTTGGCCAGGACGAAGCCGAATTCGGCGCCCGAACGTCGGCCCAGGGTGTCGCCTTCGCGTAGCATGCCCTGCAGGCGGCAGGCGACTTCCTGGAGCAGCGCATCGCCTACCGGCGGTCCGAAACTTTCGTTGACCAGGCGGAAATGGTCGAGGTCGAGCAGAATGACCGCGGTCTGTCGTTCGAAGCGATCGGCGTTCAGCAGGCCCTGCGCCAGACGGTCGGTCAGCAGGCTGCGGTTGGGCAAGCCGGTCAACGGATCGTGGCTCGACAGATACTGGATGCGCTCGGCCGCCTCGCGTCGTTCCGACAGGTCGCCGAACAGTCCCACGTAGTTGGTCAGCTTGCCATCGCTGTCGCGGACCGCCGAGATATGCAGCCATTCGTTGACCAATTCCCCGCTCTTGCGCCGGTTGGTGATTTCGCCCTGCCAGTTGTCCTCACGATTGAGCTTGTCCCACAATTCCCGGTAAAACGCCTGGCCGTGGATGCCTGACTTGAGCACCGCCGGCGTCTTGCCGACGATTTCGTCGGCGTTGTAGCCGGTGACCTGGACGAAAGCCTCGTTGACGGTGAGGATGCGGGTGTCCGGGTCGGTGATGCAAACGCCGTCACTGATGCCGGTGAATACCACGGAGGTGAGCTGGCGTTCGCTTTCGAGTTGCTTGCGCCGGCTGATGTCGGCGATCGTGCCGACGCTCAGAAGATAGCTGCCGCCTGAGTCGAGTGACGAGGATTGGCTGCGTCCCTCGACCCACAACCAATGTCCGTCAGCATGGCGAAGGCGGAATTCTTCCACCGAGATTTCCGCGCCGGGCTGCGGATGAAGGATGGCGCGCTCGATGCGGATGCGATCTTCCGGATGCACATAGGTGAGACAGGCGGTCAATGTTCCCGGTGACTCGCTGACACCCAGCATCCGGCAAAGATCGGGATTCCATTCCATGCGCAGGCCATCGCGATGCAGTTCCCAGATGCCAAGACCGGTGGCGGACAAGGTCAATTGCAGGCGCGTGGCCAGTTGCTGGTTTTCCTGCAGGCGGCGGGAGACTTCCTGCTCCAGCGAGGTGTTCTGGCGGGCCAGTTGATCCCGGGTCAGCTTGAGTTCCAGATGATTTCTGACGCGTGCCTGGAAAACCGTCGCCTGGAGGGGTTTGGCGATGTAGTCCACAGCACCTTCGAGCAGGCCGGAGTACTCCTCATCGGCGGAATTGAGGGCGGTGACGAAAATCACCGGAATATGCCGGGTGAGTGGGTTGGCCCGCAGATGCGCAAGCACCTTGTGGCCGTCCATTCCGGGCATCATGACGTCGAGCAGGATGAGATCGGGTTGCGGCGCGAGTTCGGCGTAGCGCAGTGCCGTCGGGCCGTCTTCGGCGAAGCGGATGTCGACGTTCAGGTTTTCCAGCATGGCCGCCTCAACCGCAAGATTTGACGGCTGGTCGTCAACGACCAACACAACCGGGCGCTGTACGCCGTTTGCCAGTAATTCCGGTTCAGCCATCAGGCGCTCCCTGCGAATTTGTTGATATTGTTATTTTGTTCCACCGCTTCAGACCAGGCAAGCCAGCAAGGTTAAAATGTGCAACTTTTACGTGTCATGGGCAAGCGCAATGGGTGCTTGCCCGCACACTGGGTCCATTTTCTGCAGGAAATCCGCATGCTGCAAAAACTCTCCACCTCTTCCGGCATTGCCGGTCCGGTTCTCGTCATCGTCATGGATGGCTACGGTTTGCCTGCCAACGATCTCGGCAGCGCCATCGCTGCTGCTCGCAAGCCCAATCTCGACCGCCTGTTCGCCAGCTGTCCGAACGTCCGCCTGCGCGCCCACGGCACTGCTGTCGGCATGCCGTCGGATGACGATATGGGCAACTCCGAAGTCGGTCACAACGCCATTGGCGCCGGCCAGGTTTATGCCCAGGGGGCTGCACTGGTCGCCAACGCCATCGGCGACGGTTCGATCTGGGCCGGCCAGGCATGGCAGGAGATCGTCGCCGGGGCCAAGGCCGGGCGTGGGGTGATCCACTTCATCGGCCTGTTTTCGGATGGCAATGTGCACAGCCATATCGATCACCTCAAGGCGATGGTGGTGCGGGCCAAGGCGGAGAGGGTGCCGACTGTGCGCATCCATGCCCTGCTCGATGGCCGTGACGTGCCGGAAACCAGTGCCCTGGACTACGTCGTTCCCTTCGAGGCTTTCCTCGCCGAGCAGTCGATGGCGGGCTTCGATGCCCGCATCGCTTCCGGTGGTGGCCGCCAGTACATCACCATGGATCGTTACGATGCCAACTGGCCGATGGTCGAAAAGGGCTGGCGCACCCATGTGCTCGGCGAAGGGTCTCAGTTTCCGAACGCAACGGCAGCGGTTCAAGGGCTGCGCGAACGCCACCCCGGCACCATCGACCAGGACTTGCCGGAGTTCGTCATTGCTGACGCCGGCAAGGCCATCGGTACCATCGAGGATGGCGATTCGGTCGTCTTCTTCAATTTCCGCGGCGATCGCGCCATCGAAATCACGCGCGCCTTCGTTGAGGCCGATTTCGATCGCTTCGACCGGGTCCGTTATCCGCGCGTGACCTACGCCGGCATGTTGCAGTACGACGGCGACCTGCACCTGCCCGAGCGTTTCCTGGTAGCGCCGCCGGCCATCCGCGACACTTCGGGCGAGTTGTTCAGCCAGTTGGGCTTGGCGCAGTTCGCCTGTTCCGAAACGCAGAAATTCGGTCATGTCACTTATTTCTGGAACGGCAACCGCTCCGGCAAGTTCGACGGCGAAACTTGGCAGGAAGTCCCGAGCGACGTCGTTCCCTTCGAGCAGCGGCCGTGGATGAAGGCAGCGGAAATCGCCGACGCGATGATTGCGGCCATTGAGTCCGGCCAGTACCGGCTGCTCCGCTGCAATTTCGCCAACGGCGACATGGTCGGCCATACCGGCAATTTCCGGGCCGCGACCATGGCCGTTGAAGCCGTCGATCTGGCGCTCGGGCGTCTGCTCAAGGCGGTCGAGGCGGCGGGCGGGGTGGCGCTGATCACCGCCGACCACGGCAACGCCGACGAGATGTTCGAACTCGACAAGAAAACCCGGCAGCCGGCCACCAACCCCGATGGCTCGTACAAGGCCAAGACCGCGCACACGCTCAACCCGGTGCCGCTGATCCTGTTCGACGCCGCCAGCGGCGGACGCCTCGGCTTGCGTCAGAGCGAAGACGCCGGCTTGGCGAATATCGCCGCAACCGTCGCCGCGCTGCTTGGCTACGAGCGCCATCCATCCTGGGGTGAGAGTCTGCTGACGATCGCCTGAGGGCAGAGGAGGCCGGTCATGGAAAAATCAAAGGTCGCGGCGCTGGAAGCGCTGATCAATAGCTTGCGCGAACGCGAGCGCGACCTGCTGGTAATCCTTGACCACATGCCGGCGATGATCGGCTGTTGGGACCGCGAACTGCGCAACCGCTTCAGCAATCAGGCGTATCGGGAATGGTTGGGGGTCGATCCGGAAACGCTCGCCGGTCGGCATATCCGTGACGTTGTCGGCGAAACGCTTTACCGCAACAACCTGCCGCGCATCGAGGCGGTCCTGCGTGGTGAGCCGCAAGTCTTCGAGCGGCTCATCCCGGGGCCGGGTGGCCAGCAGATCCGCCATGCCCTGACCCACTACATTCCCGATCGGGTCGGTGGCGAAATACGTGGTTTTTTCGTCCTTGCCACGGACGTTTCAGCGGTCAAGGATATCGAACGCAAGTTGCTTGATAGCGAAGAACGCTATCGGGCGGTGCTTGATGCGCAGACCGACGCCATTTCCCGGTTCCGTGCCGACGGTGTCTTTCTCTACGTCAATGAGGTTTATTGCCGGTTCTTCGGCAAAACTCGTGACGAATTGCTGGGCCAGCGCTGGCATCCGGTTGCTCATCCCGATGATCTGCCCATGATCGAGGCGGCGCTGAACGAGCTTGCTGCTGATAATCCGGTGGTGACGATAGAGAACCGGGTCTATTCCGGAACCGGCGAACTACGGTGGATGCAGTTCATCAATCGTGGCTTTTTCGATGGCGAAGGCCGCTTGTGCGAAGTGCAGTCGGTCGGCCGCGACGTTACTGCACGCCGGGAGGCTAAGCAAGCGCTACAGGAGGCCAACGAGCGCCTGGAGCAGCGGGTTGCACAGCGCACCGAGGAACTGCACCGGTTGGCCGTCGAAATGACGCTGGCCGAAAGCCGCGAGAGAAAGGCGATCGCCCGCGACCTGCATGACGAGTTGGGGCAGTTGCTGCATGTGGCCAAGCTCAAGCTTGACGCGCTCGGGCAGCTGGACAGGAGCGAGCCGGGGCGCTCGCTGTGCCGCCAACTGGACATCCTGCTGTCCGACGCCAGTTCGCGGGTACGCTCGCTCACCGGCCAGCTGTCGCCGCCGGTGCTGGAACAACTGGGGCTGCTGCCCGCGCTTTACTGGCTCGCTGCGGAAATGGCCGATGCCTACGCGCTCGACGTCCATGTTTCCGCTGACGGTAGGGGGTGCAGGCGGCTGGCCGGCGTGCAGGCCACCATCCTGTTTCGTTGCGTTCGTGAACTGCTGATCAACGTGGCGCGGCATGCGACCACCCGGACGGCCAGCCTGGACGTGCTCGAAACGACGTCGGAACTGCTGATCGTGGTCGAGGACATGGGGCGGGGGTACGATCCTGCGCTGACGGAAAAATCAGAAACCGGTTTTGGCCTGGCCAGTATTCGCGAGCGTATGTACTACATGGGCGGCAGTTTCCAGGTCGATAGTCGGCCTGGCGGGGGCACGCGAGCGCGACTTCGGTTGCCTTTGCTCGGGGAGGAAGGGTAATGGAGCAGATACGGGTCGGACTGATCGACGATCACCGGATCTTCAGGGAGGCGCTTCGGCTTGAACTGCTGCGTGTTCCCGATCTTGCCGTGATCGGCGTGGCCGCCAATGCCCGCGAGGCGCTGGTCCTGGTGGAAGCCATGCGGCCCGATGTCGTCGTTCTTGATATCGGCTTGCCCGATGCGACCGGGGCCGAACTGGCCGTCCAGTTGCGGGCGCTGGCGCCGGCTACGAAAATCGTTGCCCTTTCCGGGTATGCCGACAGGTTCTTCATCGAGGCCATGCTGCAGGCTGGTGCGGGGGCCTACGTCGTCAAATCCGCCGGGGTCGAGGATCTGGTTGCCGCCATCCGTGCCGTTCTGGCCGGCAAGACACACCTGTGCGCGGACGCCAGGCTGGCGCTGCAGCCACCAGCTGCGGCCGATTGCCGAATGCTGACCACACGCGAAACAGCCGTCCTGCGCTGCATCGCCAGCGGCATGCGGACCGCCGAAATTGCCACCATGCTCGGGATTTCCGGGGCCACGGTGGATACGCACCGCAAGAACATCAAGGCCAAACTCGGCTTGCGCACCATCGCCGAACTGACCCGCTACGCATTGGGTGAGGGTTTGCTCAAGCACTGAACGGGGGGCAGATCAGCCGTTTCCTACCCAGATTTGGGGATGGCGCTTTTGTCGGCTTGCGCTAGAGTGGGACAAGTTGGGAAAAATGCGAAATCCGGGAGGATGCATGAACTGGTTCGACAATCTTTCGATTCGCCAAAAACTGATGGCGAATTTTTTCATGAGCGGTGGCGTGCTGATTGCTGCCCTCATCTTCGCGGTCTATGAACTGAACCTGGTGCATGACGATGTTGATGCCATTACTGAAAGGGAAGTGCCAGCGCTGAAGCTGGTCGCCGACATCGGCGAGATTCGTCTGCGTTACCGCGTACGCAGCCTGGAATACATGCTGCCGGGCACGCCTGAAGCCAAAGCCAGGATGGCGCAGGATATGGAAAAGCTCGACGGGATGTTGCGTGTTGCTTTTGCCGATTACGAGAAACTCCTGAGTAGCGATCAGGAACGCTCTGTCCTTGATGCCGCCCGCAAGGCCGCCGACGCTTACAAGGCCTCCGTTGACAAGGCGGTGGCGTTGGCTGCGGGCGGAGACGAAGCAGCGGCACAGGAGCTGCGGCGGACCGAATGGGTCAGCAATGCCAACCTGTTGCGTGACCAGGTCGGTGACCTGGCCGGGATCAAGCGCGAAGATACCAAGCGCTACACCGAAGATGCTCGCCGGGAACTTGAGCTCGGGCGTGACGCCTCATTGATCAGCCTGGTCGGCGGCAGCTTGCTGGCTTTGTTGTTCTCCTACCTGATCGCTCAGCGGATGGGGGGGCAGCTCAATCGGGTGGTGGCAGCAACCGAGCGGATCGCTGGCGGTAATCTGACCGAGGATGTCCCCCTGGGCGGGCGTGACGAGATCGGCAAGCTGCTGCAGGCGGTGGCACACATGCAGCATTCACTGCGCCAGACGATCGGCGATTCGCTACGGGGAGCAAGCCAGGTCCTGGAATCTTCCGGTTCGCTCAAGCACTCGGTGAACATGATCGACGAATCGTCGTCGATTCAGAGTTCGGCGGCTTCGGCGATTGCTGCCAACGTGGAGCAGCTGACTGTTTCGATCAACCATGTCTCCGACAGCACCACCGAAGCGGCTCGCCTTGCTGCAGCCTCCGACCGGCAGGCCGATCAGGGGCACGATGCCATCCATGCGCTGGTGGCGAGCATCAGCCAGGTTTCCGGTGTGGTGCGCAGCGCGGCGACCCAGATCGACGAGCTGCAGAGTGAGTCGGAGAAGATATCGAGCATCGTCCTGGTGATCCGCGACATCGCCGACCAGACCAACCTGCTGGCGCTCAATGCGGCGATTGAAGCGGCGCGGGCGGGTGAGAGCGGGCGTGGATTTGCAGTGGTGGCCGACGAGGTGCGCAAGCTGGCTGAGAGAACCTCGGTGTCCACCGGCGAGATCGGCGCCATGGTCAAGGCGATCCAGCAATCAACCGGGCAGGTGGTTGGTGGCGTCAATCACGGCGTTGAGCTGGCCGATAGCAGCGTCAGGCTGGCTGAACAGGCGGGCGCTTCAATCGCCCAGTTGCGGGATATGGCGCAACAGGTGGCTGATGTCATTCGCGATGTCGACAGCGGCTTGCGCGAACAGTCGACGGCGGCCAACGACGTGGCGGTCAGGATCGAGCAGATCGCCACCCAGGCCGAGGAGGCCAGCGCCATCGCTCACCAGACCTCGAAGGCGGCGGATGCGCTGGACCAGACGGCTCGCCAGTTGCAGTCCGCAGTCTCCCGCTTCAGGGTTTGATCAGGCGTCAGCTCATGTCGGTACGCCCTTTTTCTCCAGCTGCAACGCAGGAAAACTGCCCGACCGAGGTGGGCAGTTCGCCGGCCATGCAGCGCATCCTTGCCCTGCTGAGCATGCGTTCCCCCCTGTCGGCAAAGGAAATCGCCGAACATGCCTATGTTGCTCTGAGCACGCTGGCGGGTGGCGGCTACCTCAAAACCATGAAAGGCCTGGGGCTGATCCGAATCGAAGGTTGGGCCAAGAACAGCAACGGCTTTACTACGGCCCTCTATGCCCGGGGGGCCGGTCCGGATTGCCCGCGCCCGCGTTTCGTCGCTGCCGACCGGGATTCGCTCGGGATGGCGCGAATCGTTGCCGTGCTCAAGCGTTTTCCGCGCCTCGACTATCGGGAAATCGCCCGCGAAGCGGCGATTTCGGCAAACACGATACGTAACGCGGGTTACATGGATTCGCTGGTCCAGCAAGGGCGGATTCATGTGTCTGCCTGGCGGCGTAATCGGCAGGGACGTCCTTGCGCCCTCTACAGCTTTGGCGCTGGCGATAACGTGCCAGAACCTCAACCGCTCGGTCGCCAGGAAATCATGCGCCGTCATCGTGAGCGCAAGCGCGTCCTGTCGCCGCTAACGGGCTCGCTGCAGCAGCAGTTGAAGGCGGTGCAGGTTTAAGGCTCGGCGTGCCCCAGCCATTTCCTGAGCATGGCAAACAGCACCTCCGGACGGGCCGGCTTGGCGATGAAGTCGTTCATCCCGGCGGCGAAGCAGCGAGCCTTGTCCTCGACGAAAGCGTTGGCGGTCATCGCCAGGATCGGGGTGGTCGCGTAGGCCGGTAGCTGGCGGATGCGGCGGGTGGCTTCGAGACCGTCCATATTGGGCATCTGCATGTCCATCAGGATCAAGTGGTAATGGCCGTTAGTGGCCAGGCGTACCGCTTCGGCGCCATCTTCGGCACAATCGACCTGGAGGCCGATTTCGTCGAGCAGCATCTGGGTGATTTCGCGGTTGATCGGCTCGTCTTCGGCCAGCAGCAGGCGGATGTCACGGCCGCGCAGTTCCGTTGGCAGCATGTCCGGTGTTGTCGTGGAATCGGCTGTATCCAGTGATCGCTCATGCCGCAGGCGGGCGGTGAACCAGAAGGTGCTGCCGGTGCCTGGCGTGCTGTTTGCGCCGACTTGTCCGCCCATCAATTCTGCCAGCTTGCGGGTGATCGCCAGGCCGAGTCCAGTACCGCCGTATTTGCGTGTGGTCGAATTGTCGGCCTGCTCGAAAGCGGAAAACAGGCGCTCCAGGGTTTGCGCCTCGATGCCGATTCCGGTGTCCTCGACCGCAAAACGCAGCAGTGTCGAATCGTCGGTGTTTTCGAGCACGCTGACCGAGATGCGGATGCTGCCCTGCTCGGTGAACTTCAGCGCATTGGCGGCGTAATTGAGCAGCGCTTGTTGCAGACGGGTGGGGTCGCCGATCAGTGGTTCGGGCAGCGCTGTTGCTTCGACAAGCAGGCGGATCCCCTTGTGCTCGGCACGCGGTTGCAACATCGAAACGATGTTGCCGAGCAAGCCGGCGATATTGACTGGCACGTTTTCTAGCGTGAATTTGCCGGCCTCGATCTTGGACAGGTCGAGAACTGCATTGATGATTTCGAGCAGGTGAGTGCTTGCTGACTCCAGCTTGCTCAGGCGATCGCTCTGTTCCTCGCTGAGACCGCCACGGCGGATCAGGTGGGCCATGCCGGTGATCGCGTTGAGCGGGGTGCGAATCTCGTGACTCATGTTGGCCAGGAACACGCTCTTTGCGATATTGGCGCTTTCGGCGGCTTCCTTGGCGATTTCCAGTTCCTCGGTGCGCCGTGCGACCAGTTCCTCCAGGTGTTGCCGGTAATGCGTCAGTTCGGCCTCGGTGCGTCGGTTTTCGGTAATGTCGCGGGCGATCACCATCAAGGCCAGGCGCGTGCCGTCTGCGGCCAGCAGCGGGAACTTGCGAACTTCACAGATGCGCTGCGGGGCGTTGTCCGGATTCAGGTATTCCACACCGTGCGTGATCTCGCCGCTGACCCAGGCTTCCTCGTCGCTGGCGGCTGCACGTTCGTGGAATTCCCGGAAGGCGGGGCGTTCGCGGGCCAGTTCCAGGTTGGTCATGCCCTGCCAGGGAAAACCGCGCAAGCCGAGGATTTCCTCGGCGGCGAGGTTGATCTGCTGCCAGCGATTGTTGCCGTCCTTGAGTACGACCACATCGGGCAAGGCATCGATGAAACTGGCCAGACGGGCGTTACTGTCGCGTAGCGCGGCATGGGCGCTGTCGATGTCGGTGATGTCGCGGAAGGCAACGACCGAGCCACAGTGCCGCCCTTCGTGCCACAGGGGGTTGACCGTCAGGATCACCGGGAAGCCGCTGCCATCCTTGCGCCAGAACCAGTCGTTACATGTGCGCAGCAGGCCGTCGGTGACCGTCTTGTGCACCGGGCATTCCTCGGAATGGTAAATGCTGCCATCGGCGTGGCGATGGTGGAACAGGGCGTGGGTGTCGGCGTTGAGGATATCTTCCGGCGTGTACCCGAGCAGCTTGCAGGCCGCAGGATTGACAAAGATGCAGCGGTGCGTCTCGTCGAGACCGAACACGCCTTCGCCGAGCGCTTCGAGGATGGAGCGCTGGCGGGCCAGGTGGGCCGACATTTCCTCGATCCGGGTTTCGACGGCGCTGGCCATGACCGAGAAATTCTGGCTAAGTTCGCGGATCTCTTCGGTGGCGTCAGTAGGTAGCGGAGCCCGGTAGTCGCCGGCGGCGACACGGCTGCTGGCGGCGGCAAGCAGGCCCAGATGGCGGGTCAGCCAGTAGCCAATGACGAGCAGTACGACCGTCGTCAGCAGGATGCCGGTCAGCGCGATCAGACCGGCCTGCCAGAGTAGCTCCTGACGGGCTTCTTCGAGGAAGCTGAGCGAGAGGCCGTAATGCAGGTTGCCGTAGTGCTGTCCGTAAATTTCAACCGGAAAGCGGACATCGAGGATGGCGTGTGCGCCCTGTCGGCGCCCGGGCTCCGGCAGCGCAAGGTTCTCCGGCCAATGGCTGCTGGCCAGACGGTGCCCCTGAGGGTCGGTCAGGACCAGATATTCGATGTCGTCGTTCTGCTGCCAGCCGTCGAGAATGTCGCGCAAGCTGGCGTAATCGCGCTCAGCCAGCGGTACTGCCAAGGCGACGCCATAGGCTTGCTGGATGGTTGCCTGGTGGCGTTGGGTCTGCACTTCCAGGCGTTCGTCGATCAGGCGCAGGCTGTTGCCGGTCAGTATCGCCAGGACCAGGATCTCGACCAGCAAGCTGGCGAGCAGGAAGCGGAAACGCAGGCTGCGGGTGAAGGCCGGTGGCCGCAAGGTGTTACCTCATCATGCGCAGGGTGATGTCGACGAAAGCCTGCAGGCGTTCCAGGTCGGCAGCGGAAACCGGCTGGTAGCCGAGGTAGCCGGTGTCGGCGAAGAAATTCCGGCCGGCAGGGGTGCCGGGGAATGCCTGCAAGGCCGCGCGAACGCGGGCAATTTCCGCTTCGCCCAGACGCGAATGCGCCAGTGTCGTCACGTGCGGGGTGCGCGCGTCGGTCGGTTGCAGCCGGAGCTGTGCCTGAATGTCTTCAGGCATCTGGCGCAAGGCGCTGTCGGCGCTGAAGGCCGCATCGGCCTGGCCACCGGTCACCGCGGCAACCGCGGCGCCGTGAGAGTGATACTCGACTGCGCGGTAATCACGGTCAAGCTTCAGTCCGTTATCCTGGAGCCATTTGATGCCGCTGATCGCGGTGACCGACAGGCGGCTGGGAATGGCGACGGTCTTGCCGCGCAGGTCGGACGGCTTGCGCAAGCTGCTTTCCCTGGTCACGACGAGGACCGGGTTGAGTTCGGCGGAGTAGCGGAAGAGGGGCTTCATTCCGCGCTGGCTGGCAATGGCAGCGAAATGCGGGCCAGTGATGGCCAGATCGAAATCGCCGGCGAGCAGCGCGTTGACATGGGTGAAGTAGTCGGTCGACGTGAATACGGCGACTTTGCGACCGAGCGATTTTTCCAGGTGCTCGGTCAGCGGGCGATGGGTCTTGACCAGGGCTAGCGGGCTGTTGAAGGGCATGATGCCGAGTCTGAGCGCAGTCTGTTCACTGGCCGCGGCCGGAGTCATCATTGCCGTGCTCATGATGATGCACAGGAGGCCGAGAAGGCGCTGGTGGAAGGGCATGTCGGTTCCTGTCAGAAAGGCTTGCTGCAACTAGGGCATTGTCCTCCAGAAGCCGGAGGGCGGCAACCGGGGAGGTGTGCGCATCAGTTGTCCTGTTCGGACCAGCGCTGGCGATAATGGGCTGGCGCCATCCCGGTCCATTCGACAAAGGCCCGATAGAAGGCCGAGGCGTCGTTGTAGCCCAGATCGCTGGCAATGCGGGCGACCGGGTCGCGGGTCTTGACCAGGCGGGCCAGCGCGAGGTCACGGCGTAATGCGTCCTTGATCGCTCTGAAGCTGGAGCCTTCCTCTTCCAGTCGGCGATGAATGGTGCGCGGCGACAGGTGTAGTTGGGCCGCCATGTCGTCGAGCGAGAGCGTGCCGGGAAGGGAGGCGCGCAACAGGTCGCGGACGCGGATGACCATTTCGCGGTCGCGCCGGTAGAGCGTGGTGATCTTGCCCGGTGCCCCGTGCAGGAAAGCCTCCAGCGCGGCTTCGTCGCGGCGGATCGGCAGGTCAAGGAGGTTGGCGTTGAAACCGGCGACCAGGGTGCCGTTGCCGCCGGGCAGGGTAGGCATGAAGCGCGAATCCGCGGTGAAGATCAGCGCGTAGTCGGCGGCGTGCGCCGGCCGATGATAGGGGAAGATGACATGATCGAGCGCCAGCCCGCGCCCGGCCAGCCAGCAGGATAAACCATGGAGCAGGCGCAGCAGCCACTCGAAGGCAAAGATGCGGCCC
This sequence comes from Betaproteobacteria bacterium UBA5582, assembly GCA_002425245.1. GTDB lineage: Bacteria > Pseudomonadota > Gammaproteobacteria > Burkholderiales > Rhodocyclaceae > Azonexus. The sequence continues at coordinate 54,298 of DILW01000055.1, forward strand.
GGATCGTCGATTTCTGCCGCCAGTCGATGCCGTTCGACGATCTGTAGTTCGGCGCGGCCGTGCGTGCGCCGGATATGCACGCTCAGGTCGGGTAGCACGATGTGCAGGAAGCGGGCAGTTCGTTGCAAGGCCTCGGCCAGGGTCGGTGCACTCAGGCAGCCACGGCAGAGAAACTCGAAACTGCCACAACGCATCGGCTGAGAGAACAGGCCGAAGCCTTCGTCGTCGAGTTCGTGGTTGATCAGGTTGTAGAGCGCAGCGTAACGTTCGACCGGAATGCGGCTGGCGGTGTCTGCAATATCAATCCCGGCAGCGCTCAGCAGGTGGCCGGGATCAAGATGCCGGCGCGCCAGTCCGGCCAGCATGCCGCTAACAAAGCCCATGGCAACAGAGGCTTGGCGTCGGTTTGCGGTAGTGGTGGTGGTGCGGTGCAGCATTTCCGGGCTTTTCTGCAGTGGGGTGTGCCAGCTTAACATCTTGGCGGAATTTGCACGATCATCGTCAATCCCCACAATGGTGCGATGGGCAAAGCGGCCTAAGATGAGCCCTTTCCAATTTGCCATGCCGAGGTTGCCGTCATGACCGATCTATCCGTTGCCAAGAAGCTCGTGCCCTACAAGCCGAAGAACAAGGTCCGTTTCGTCACCGCCGCCTCGCTGTTCGACGGCCACGATGCATCGATCAACATCATGCGGCGCATCCTGCAGGCGACCGGCTCCGAAGTCATCCACCTCGGCCATAACCGTTCGGTGCAGGAGATCGTCAACGCGGCGCTGCAGGAAGACGCGCAGGGCATCTGCATCACCTCCTACCAGGGCGGCCACGTCGAATTCTTCAAGTACATGATCGACCTGCTCAAGGCCAACGGCGGCGAGCACATCAAGGTCTTCGGCGGCGGTGGCGGTGTCATCGTTCCGTCCGAGATCAAGGAACTGCATGCTTACGGCGTGACCCGCATCTACGCGCCGGAAGACGGTGTGCAGATGGGTCTGCAGGGCATGATCAACGAAGTCGTCGAGAAGTCGGACTACGATGTCGCCGACCAGGGCGTCCCGAGCGCCGAGCAGGTGCTGGCCGGTCTGCACGCCGGCGACCGCCGCCTGCTGGCGCGCGTCATCACGCTGCTCGAGAACGGCTCGGCGCCGCAACTCAAGGAACCCCTGCTCAAGGCGGCCGCCGAACTGAGCATCCCTGTTCTCGGCATCACCGGTACCGGCGGCGCAGGTAAGTCTTCACTTACCGACGAAATCGTCCGCCGCTTCCGCCTCGACCAGGGCGACAGCGTGAACATCGGCATTGTCTCGATTGATCCGTCGCGCAAGCGCACCGGTGGCGCGCTGCTCGGCGACCGCATCCGGATGAACGCGATCGAACATCCGGCCATCTTCATGCGTTCGCTGGCCACCCGCGACACCGGCAGCGAAATCTCGGTGGCGCTGCCGGAAGTCATCGCCGCTTGCAAGCTGGCCGGCTTCGACCTGGTCGTCGTCGAGACTTCCGGCATCGGCCAGGGCAACGCCGCCATCGTCCCCTTCGTCGACCTGTCGCTGTACGTGATGACGCCGGAGTTCGGTGCCGCCTCGCAGCTGGAGAAGATCGACATGCTCGACTTCGCCGACTTCGTCGCCATCAACAAGTTCGACCGCAAGGGCGCCGAGGACGCGTTGCGCGACGTGCGCAAGCAGTACCAGCGCAACCGCGAGTTGTGGACGACGCCGACCGAGGACATGCCGGTGTTCGGCACCATGGCCGCGCGTTTCAACGACGACGGCGTCACCGCGCTCTACCAGGCGCTGGTGCCGGCACTCACCGACAAGGGTCTCAAGCTGAAGCCTGGTTCGTTGCCGCTGGTCACTGTTCGCCAGTCGTCGGCCAGCCGCGCCATCGTGCCGACCGCCCGCGTCCGCTACCTTGCCGAGATCGCCGATGCGGTGCGCGGCTACCACAAGCATGTGGACGACCAGGTGACGGTCGCCCGCGAGCGCCAGTCGCTGCGCATCGCCAGGAAGGTCTTCGCCGGCTGCGAGAAGAACGTTGCCGACTTCGACGAAATGCAGGCGTTCAAGGACAGCCAGCAGGACCCGAAGGCGAAGAAGCTGCTCGACATGTGGCCGCAGACGCTGGAAGCCTATTCCGGCGACGAATACGTGGTGAAGATCCGCGACAAGGAAATCCGCACCAAGCTGACGTCCGAATCGCTGTCAGGCACCAAGATCCGCAAGGTGATCCTGCCCAAGTACACCGACGACGGCGAGATCCTGCGCTTCCTGATGAAGGAAAACGTCCCCGGTTCCTTCCCCTATACCGCTGGTGTCTTTGCCTTCAAGCGCGAGGGCGAGGACCCGACCCGCATGTTCGCCGGCGAAGGCGACGCCTTCCGCACCAACCGCCGCTTCAAGAAAGTGTCGGAAGGCATGCCGGCGCACCGGCTGTCGACGGCCTTCGACTCGGTCACGCTGTACGGTTGCGACCCCGACGAGCGTCCGGACATCTACGGCAAGATCGGCAATTCCGGCGTGTCGATCGCCACGCTCGACGACATGAAGGTACTCTATGACGGCTTCGATCTGGTCTGCCCGACGACCTCGGTGTCGATGACCATCAACGGCCCGGCGCCGATCATCCTGGCCTGCTTCTTCAACACCGCCATCGACCAGCAGATGGCCAAGTTCGAAAAAGAGAATGGCCGCCAGCCGACCGAGGACGAAGCCGAAAAAATCCGCGAGTGGGTGCTCAAGACCGTGCGCGGCACGGTCCAGGCCGACATCCTCAAGGAAGACCAGGGCCAGAACACCTGCATCTTCAGCACCGAATTCGCGCTCAAGATGATGGGCGACATCCAGGAATTCTTCGTCCATAACCAGGTGCAGAACTTCTACTCGGTGTCGATCTCCGGCTATCACATCGCCGAAGCCGGGGCGAATCCGATCAGCCAGCTCGCCTTCACGCTGTCCAACGGCTTCACTTACGTGGAAAGCTACCTGGCGCGCGGTATGCACATCGACGACTTTGCGCCCAACCTGTCCTTCTTCTTCTCCAACGGCATGGACCCGGAATACTCGGTGATCGGCCGCGTCGCCCGCCGCATCTGGGCGGTGGCGATGAAGAACAAGTACGGCGCCAACGAGCGCAGCCAGAAGCTGAAGTACCACATCCAGACGAGTGGGCGCTCACTGCACGCGCAGGAGATGGACTTCAACGACATCCGTACCACGCTGCAGGCGCTGATCGCCATCTACGACAACTGCAACTCGCTGCACACCAACGCCTACGACGAAGCGATCACGACGCCGACGGAAGAGTCCGTGCGCCGCGCGATGGCCATCCAGCTGATCATCAACCGCGAGTGGGGCGTCGCCAAGAACGAGAACCCGAACCAGGGCGCCTTCGTCATCGACGAGCTGACCGATCTGGTCGAGGAAGCCGTGTTGAAGGAATTCGAAGCCATCGCCTCGCGCGGCGGCGTGCTCGGCGCCATGGAAACCGGCTACCAGCGCGGCAAGATCCAGGAAGAGTCGATGTACTACGAGCACAAGAAGCACGACGGCTCGTACCCGATCATCGGCGTCAATACCTTCCTCAATCCGAAGGGCATGGCCCAGCAGGAAATCGAGCTGGCGCGCTCGACCGAGGAGGAAAAGCAGTCGCAGATCCAGCGCCTGCGCGACTTCCACGCCCGCAACGCCGACAAGGCGCCGGCCATGCTGGAGAAGCTGAAGCAGACGGTGATCGAGGACGGCAACGTCTTCGCCGTGCTGGTCGATGCCGTCAAGTATTGCTCGCTGGGTCAGATCAGCTCGGCGCTCTACGAAGTCGGTGGTCAGTACCGCAGAAGCATGTAAGCAAGGCCCCGGAAGGGGAACAGCATTCCGGACCCGAACAGGGCGGAGGAGCAACAATACGGCGAGGCTATGTACCTCGCCGTTTCAATTTTTGCCCCTGCTTCCCGATATGGTGGAAGGTATGTCTTTGTGCTACAAAGAAAATCCGTTCAAGCTTGTGCTTGGCTGCCGATTTTTTTGCGTCATCGGCTTCGTTGCTGACGGACATCGTGTGCCCGGATGCGGCTTCAATACTTGCCCCTGAGCTTCAACTGCGGAGATGATCATGAGAACACTGTTCGTGCTGCTCACCCTATGTGGCCTCGTTTTGGGTGGGCCGTTTTCATATGCGGCGGAGAAGGGCTGCGCAATGGTTCTGCTTCATGGGAAATGGAGCAACCCACAGTACGTGAGGAGTTTTGGAAGCCGTCTGAGTGATCTCTGCGACTACAAATCGATTGAAATGCCGTGGTCACAGCGGCGTGGCTACGATGCCGATTATCCCGAGGCGCTTCGGGAAATTGCCACACAGGTGTCCGAACTGCGCGCTAAAGGCTACCGCCAGGTTGTTCTGGCAGGCCACAGTTTTGGTGCGAACGCGGCGATGGCGTACATGGCTGTGCACGGTGATGTCGACGCGGTAATCGCTCTCGGTGCCGGGCATGTGCCGGAGGTGTTTTATGAACGGGGGAGCACGCGTGATTCGGTGGACAAGGCGCGGCAAATGGTCGTTGCTGGCCGAGGCGAGGAGCGCAGCAGTTTCGACGATATCAACCAGGGCCAGAGCCGCAGTATCCGCATGGCGGCGCGGGTGTATTTGAGCTACTTTGATCCAGAAGGCTTGGGCAACATGGGGCTGTCCGCAGCCGCCTTCAGGAAACCGGTGCCGTTTGCCTGGATCATTGGTACGGGCGATCGCTTACAGGCGGCCGGTCCGGAATTCGCGTTTGCGCGAACGCCGAATCATGCGAAAAGCGCATATCTTGAAGTACCCGCCGATCATCTTACGGTACTTGATGCGCCAGGGGCAGAAGCAGCCCGGCAATGGCTCAATGCCTTGATCTCGGACTGACAGGTAATCGCCGAATGAATGGCGTCGTCACCGGACAGTCTGCTCTGTTGGTGGTGTTCAGTGTGTCAGCGTTTTCTCAGTCATCAACAGTTCCAGGCTGGCGGCGGTCAGCGGCTTGCTGAACAGGTAGCCCTGCATCTCCTTGCAACCGAGGGCGATCAGGTGCTCGCGCTGACTGGCGTTTTCCACTCCTTCGGCGACGACATGCAGGCCGAAGCTGCGAGCGATGCCGATGATCGCGTGCACGATCGCGTCGGAGCCATGGCTGAAGCCCAGGTCGCGAACGAAGGACTGGTCGATCTTGATGGTGCTGACGGAGAAGCGGCGCAAATAGTTGAGCGAGGAATAGCGGGTGCCGAAGTCGTCGATCGAAACCCCCAGGCCGGTACGTCGCAGCTGATGGACTTTGGCGATGACGGCTTCGGCATCCTTCATGAGCAGGCTCTCGGTAATCTCGATTTCGATCGCCTCCGGCGGCACGCCATGTCGGTGTAGCGGCGCCACAATGCGGTCGAGCAGGTCGCCGCGGTCGAAATCGCGTGCCGACAGGTTGACGCCCATCCGCCAACCGCTGAAACCTTGCGCCCGCCAGCTTGCCAGCTGGCGGCAGGCAGCATCCAGTACCCAGTCGCTGAGGCCGGCAATCATCCCGGTTTCCTCGGCCAGCGGGATGAAGGCGTCCGGGGAAATCATCCCCTGCGTCGGGTGATTCCAGCGAATCAGCGCCTCGACGCCGGTGATGCGGCCGAGACCCAGGTCGAACTGCGGCTGGTAATGGAGCTCGAACTGCCGGCCTTCCTCGATCGCCTGGCGCAGGTCGTTTTCCAGGGAAATCCTCTCGACGTGCATGGTGTTCATCGAGCGGTGGAATTGCAGGAAGCCGTTCTTGCCATGCGCCTTGGTCTGGTACATGGCGATGTCGGCATTGCGAATCAGTTCGTCCGGGGTTTCGCCGTCGTCGGGATAAAGGGTGAAACCGATGCTGGCGGTGGCCAAGAAATCGCGTTCGGCGATGGTGAAGGGGCGCTTCAGTTCGCTCAGCATTTTTCTGGCAATGATGGCGACATCCTCGGCACTGGCGATGTCCGGCAAGAGAACGGTGAACTCGTCACCGCCCTGGCGGGCGAGGGTGTCGCCGGAGCGCAGGCATTGCCGGATACGGCTGGCGAAATCCTTGAGCAGACGATCACCTTCGGGGTGCCCGTAGGTGTCGTTGATCAGCTTGAATCGGTCGATGTCGAGGAACATCACGCCCAGTCGCTGGTCGCGTCGTCTGGCCTGGGTGATCGACAGATCCAGGCGGTCGAGAAAGAGGGTGCGGTTGGGGAGCCCGGTCAACAAGTCGTGGAAGGCCTGGAAAGCGATCGTCTCCTCGGCCCGTTTGCGCTCGGTGATGTCGCGGGCGACGCCGGAAGTGCCGACGAAATGCCGCTGCCGGCCCGTTTCATCGGCGGTATAAACGCCTTGCGAACTGAGAATGGCAACGACCATGCGGTTGTCGAAGCTGCGTACGCTGTTCTGCTTGTTACGCAGACGGACCTCGAAATTGCTGGTCGCCCGTGCGCCGATGCGGCGCTCGCCGAAAGCGTAGCGCGCCTGTTCGACATCGTCTTCATGCACGATCACCGAGAAGTGCTGGCCCAGCAGTTCTTCCCGGGTATAGCCGAGCAGCGATTCGACCCGGCCGTTGACGAAGACGAAACAACCCTCATTGTCCAGGGTGTAGATCAGGTCAGGCGATTGTTCGACTAGGAAGCGGTGCAGGCGTTCCGACTGTTCCAGGCGCGCGGTCATCTGCGCGTGTTCCTGCTCCATGCGCCGGTTGCGCAGGGCACGGTCAACGCACTGGATGAGATCGGCCGGATCGCAATTCTTGCGTATGAATTCGAAGGCGCCGCGACGCAGGGCCATGATTGCCGAGTCGATCGATTCGTCGGCACTGAAGACGATGACCGACGTCGATATCCGGTTGCGCGTCAGCCAGTCCATGATCGCGATGCCACCCATGTCCGGCAGGCGCAGATCGAGCACGACCACGTCGATGTCGCGCCGTTCCAGACGCTGCATCGCGTCGCGCCCGCAGCTGCAGTCCTCGATCCGGCGCCCGGGGGCGGCCAGCAGCTCACGGTAAGCGTTGCGGAAGTGGGCCTCGTCATCGACGATCAGGATGTTCCGGAATTCCGTCTTGCCGGGAGCATGCTTGATCGGATCGATGTCGGGCAGCAGTCTCATTGTTTGGCGACTCCACTGGCAATGTTTTTGGCGGCAAACGCGCGGGCTGACGTGTCGGCGTCGTCGCGGCGGGGGAGCAGCAGGGAAATATGGGTGCCCTTGCCGGGCTGGCTGCGACAAGTGATGGGAATGCCCTGACGAGCGGCCAGGGTGCCGACGATGGTCAGTCCGATCCCGCGAGGCTGGGCGCCGGCGGTGTCCACCGGTTGGTGGATGGAGCGCATCGCCGTTTCGCTCATGCCGGGGCCGGTATCGTCGAGACATAGCTGGATGTAGCTGTGGCCCTCATGAATCACGCCATCGGTGAGCGAAATGCGCAGCTGCTGACCGTCGCCCAGCGATTCCGAAGCGTTCTTCCAGAGATTGAGCAGGATCTGTTTGAGGCTGTCCCGGTCGCAAGTTACCGGGAGCGGTGTTTCCGGGTGATGTATTTCGGCCCAGATGCCGCGAGTCTGAAAGAGCGATTCGCCATAGAGCAGCAGCAATTCATCAACCAGCTGACCCACATCGAGCGCACCGGCCTCCGGTCTCGGGTCAGGCAGTTCGCTCATCCTGCTGACGATATTGCCGACACGATCAATTTCCTCGCGCAGGATTTCCAGCTCCTGGCGTACGCCAACGCTGTCGGGCAATTTGCGGTCAAGAATCATCAGGTAACTCTTGATGATGCCCAGCGGGTTACCGGCCTCGTGGATGATGCGCCTGGCCTGCCGGCTGAAATGATCGGCAGCGTCCTTTTCGGCTTGCTGACGGAACTTGCGTGCTTCGCGCAGCGACTCCAGGGCAATGGCGGCGATGCGTCCGAAATTGAGCAGCCAGGGCAGGCGCCGCAGCAGGCGCTGGTGTTGCGCGCGGCTCAGGGCACAAACCATGACGCCGGTGAGCTGTTGCCGCGCCAGCATCGGTACGCAGAGCAGGCCTTCGCTACTGAAAGCACGGGCCAGCTGGATGTCGATCAGCGCGGCGCCGATGCCGTCTTCGTAGGAACTGAGGATGCGCCGCTGCACGGCGGCATGGGCCGGCAGCGAGCCGGGGGGGGCGAGGCTGAAGTCGAGCTGGCGGAAGATGGCGGGTTGCTGGCCAACATTCGCACCGGACAGCGAACGGCCATCCGCACCGGGGAAAATGAAGGCGACTCGGCCGAGGTCGAACAGGATGCGTGCCGATTCCTTGAGCGACAACAGGACTTCGGCATCGCTGTCGAGGGCGAACAGGTCTTGCTGCAGCGGCTGGAGCAGGGCCATGCTGCCGATGGCGGCAGACAAGGCGTCTTCCGCCTCGTTGGCCACCGCTGCCGGCTGGGTGGCCGACAGTGCTTGCCATAGTCGTTGGCCCTGGCCGGCTTCGGGGATCGTCAGGTTGAGCGCCTGGGCGATGCGCCGGGTCTGTTGTGCCGCTTCATCGCGGAAACGCGTCGCGTTGGCTGGTGTTCCGCAGATGTTGCCGAACATTGTTGCCAGCGCTTCGCTGACCTCAGCGCTGCCGACCATCGCATGCGCCAGCCAGACGATTCGCGGCAGCAGTCCTGCCGAACCGATCTGCCCGGCGTCGACGTGATGAAACAGGATGCCGTCGGCAAAGGACGAGTCGAATTGCCAGCGATCGGTCAACCAGGTGCCGACTTCGCCGTGGTGCGTTCCGTACAGGCGAATCTCTTCGGCCACCAGCGCATCTTCGTCGCCGTGTGCGGCCAGCAGGCCGGCGTAGGGTTCGCCCAGTGCCGAGAGCAGGGTCAACTGGCCGATGTCGTGCAGCAGGCCGGCCAGATAAGCTTCGTCCGGCTGCGGGCAGGCCGCAGCAACGGCGATCATGCGCGACAGTTCGGCAACCATCAGCGAATGCTCCCAGAAGCTGGCCAGGTCGCCAGGGTCGATGCGCGGCTCAGCGGCGAACAGTTTCTGGATCGACAGACAGGTGGCAATCGAACGGACCAGTCGCGTACCCAGGGTGGACAGGCAATGATCCAGACTGCGCAGTTCCCGACCGCGCCCCAGGGCCGGAGAATTGGCCACAGTCAGCAGGCGGGACGTCAGGCCGGGATCCTGGCCGACCAGGGTGACCAGATCGGCGATGCTGGCCAGTTCGTTGTCGGTGAGCTTGAGCAGGCGCAGGAGAATCTGCGGTGGTGATGGCACATGCCCACACTCGATTGCCTGCAGAATGGGGGCGGGCAAGGAGTTCATGATCACCACGATGCGTCAGGTCCGAGCGTTTCAGGACAAGGCGGCTGGCCGGAGTGAAATGGCGCCAATCTCTCCGGAGACCGGGACGGGATGTTCCAGATTGGTCATCATCAGCAACGCAACTCCCTGTTTTCTGGCTAAGGCCCGCGTCCGACATGCAAGTTGGTCGTCCGGCGACGGGTTTCCTGCAACCGGGGCATATTACCTTGGTAATGGTGGGGCGGCAATGACAGATACAAGAAGGCTATGCTTGGGGCAATTTTTCTCGGGGCGGCGGTTTGCCGCGACGGCCATTGAATCGCCTTGCTGCTGCATCTAGAATGCAGCTGCCGGGGACCTGCAGCAACGTGGTGCCCGACAGGCGAATTGACCGAAGTCGGGTGTTTTTCATTTGCCTTCCCTAACAGTGATGAGGAAGAGGAGCTGGATCATGGAAATCAAGTCAATGAAAACTGGAGTGTTGTCGTTGTTCGCTGTTGCTGTCCTGGCTGCCTGTGCTGCCGTCCCGACGATAGGTGACAAACCCGGTGCAGTTCCGCCCCGGCTGGTGGTGGATGCGAAGGATCCGAAGAACAGCTCCTGGGACAATCCTTCGGCTTTTGGACCGGTGCCTGCGGAACTGGCTGTCAATGGGGATAAGGTTTGTTCGACCCTGAATGCCAACGGCGTCGAATTCAAGGCAATTGGCTTTCACCCGAAAGCTCAGGCGGCCAACGGCACGACCCTGCCGAACGGGGGATATTTCTGCGTTCGTCGCTGACCGTCTGAACCGTACGGCGACAGAGGCGGGTAATTCTTCCTTCTCACCAGCCGTGATTGATGCCAAAGTGGGCTGAGCCGAAAGGTCAGCCCACTTTTTTTGGTAGATGTGCCGGCAGGCAAACCGGGGGACTTGATTTCGTCCTTGCCTTACCGGTGGTGCTGGTATTTAATGACTGACCAGTCAGTTATTAAAAGATATTGCCGATGTCCCCCGTCTCCGTTCCGTCACTTCGTCGCCGACGCAAGGAAGCCCGGCCCCAGGAGTTGACCGCTGCTGCCCTGGCCCTGTTCGTCGAGAAAGGTTATGCCGCTACGCGTCTGGATGAGGTTGCGGCACGGGCCGGTGTGTCGAAGGGCACGCTTTACCTCTATTTCGACAGCAAGGAAGCCTTGTTCCAGGCGGTCATCCGCGAGGGTGTGGTGCCAGCGATCGAGGCCGGCGAGGCCTTGTTCGCCGAACAGGGCAGCGATCCCCGTGCCCTGCTGCGTGCCTTTCTCGAGGCCTGGTGGGAACGCATCGGCAGTACCGAGCTGGCCGGCATTCCGCGGCTGATCATGGCCGAGGCCGGAAATTTTCCCGAGGTGGCGCGCTACTACAACGACGCCGTGATCCAGCGCGGCCTGGCCTTGTTGCGTGGCACCGTTCAGCGCGGCATCGATCTTGGCATCTTTCGCCCGGTCGATACGACGGTGATCGACATCCTGCTCATCTCGCCGCTGATTCATCTGGCCGGCTGGCGCAGTTCATTGGCGCCATGCTGCGGCACCAACATCGACCCCGCCGCCTACGTCGAGGCCCATATCGACATGGTCCTGCACGGACTGGCGGCAGCGACTGCCGGAGCACAAGCATGAAAGCCACCGCCTTCCTCATGTTCCTCGCTCTGCTGGCGGCTGGCTGTTCGCCGCCGCCGGCCGCGCCGCCGGCTCCAGTCACTGACCACTCTCGTTAGCCCTCCTCTGCTTGACAAAAGAAGACCCG
>DILW01000056.1:0-118 GCA_002425245.1 Betaproteobacteria bacterium UBA5582
CGGCGGGCCGGGCGGCGCGACAACCACCAGATAGGGCTGGTCGCCGAGCGGCATGAAGGCCTGCGAGCCGAGCGGATGGCGTTCCAGCATTTCGATGGCGAAGGGGAGGGCGCGCGGC
>DILW01000056.1:450-8283 GCA_002425245.1 Betaproteobacteria bacterium UBA5582
GCGAGGTCGTGGTAGCGCTCGGTGTTGCCGCCGTTGATGGGAAAGTGCCGCTGCGCGGCGGCGACCGCGATGACCTCGCCGAAGGGCGCGAAGGCGGCCGCGGTGAGCGGTTCGGGAAGCAGTTTTTTCACCGCGCCACCTTGCCCCACAGGCGCAGCCTTGAAACGCCGCCGTCCGGGATGATGTTCAGGCGCACGTGGGTCACCGCGCCGAGGTCGGCCAGGCCGTCGAAGCTGTGGATGGCGTCCATCGACAGCTTTTGTTCGCCGAGCAGCACCGGCCAGAACATGCTCTGGGTGATCACCGACTGGTCGGTGCCGCCGTCCATGCGCGCGGCCTGGATCGAGCAGCGGTCGGGGAAGTTGCCCTTGAAGTGGGCGGTGTCGACCTCGACCCGCTCGATGATGCCGGGCGCGCCCAGTTGCAGGATGCACCAGTCGTTGCCCGGTTCGCGGCGGCGGCGGGTTTCCCAGCCGTCGCCCATGTTTATGCCGCGCCCCGGGGCGATCAGGTTGGCCGCCGAGCCGAAGTGGGCGTCGTTCCAGGCGACGGCGCGGCCGCCGTTTTCCAGCGCGACGAGGTCGTAGATGCGGTCCGGCTCACTGGCGTCGAAGACGCCGACCGGCTGGCCGTAGGCGCGCAGGCGGGCGATGCCGCCGTCCGGGTACATGTTGATGCGCAGGTGGCTCCAGGTGTCGGCGCTATCGACGGCGAGCAGGTGGTGGCTGTTGCCGCTCAGCGTGGTCGACGGCAGGATGCGCGTCCAGCGGGCCTTGGCCAGCACCTCGGGGTCGTCCGACTCGCAGTCGGTGGCGTCGATCGACACGGCCGGCGCGAAGTTGCCGGTGAAGTGGCTGGTATCGACGTCGAAGCCGCGCAGGATGCCGCGCCGGCCGAGCTTGACCAGGCTCCAGTCGTAGCCGGTGGTGCGCTTGCGGCGGGTTTCCCAGCCGTCCATCCACTTGCCGTTGGCGTCGTATTTGCCGGGCACGAAAACCGCCGGCTCGGGGTTGAGCATGCGTTCGAGCGGGGCGAAGAACTCGTCGGTGGCGAACAGCGCGCGGGCGCCGATGCGGGTATCGGCAAGGTTGACCGAGCGCTTGGCCCAGTCGGGCAGGTCGGCGGCGGCGGAAACGATGGGGGCGGCGTGGATCATTATTTTTGGTCCTGGCGGTAGGGATGGGTCGCCTGCCAGTGGCGGGCGATGTCGAGGCGACGGCAGACCCAGACGCGGTCGTGCCGTTCGATGTAATCGAGGAAGCGCTGCAGCGCGATGAAACGCCCGGGCCGGCCGAGCAGGCGGCAGTGCATGCCGATGGAGAGCATCTTCGGCGCTTCGTCGCCTTCGGCGTAGAGCACGTCGAAGCTGTCCTTCAGGTACTGGAAGAACGGGTCGCCGTGGCTGAAGCCCTGCGGCAGGCAGAAGCGCATGTCGTTGGTGTCGAGCGTGTACGGCACGATCAGGTGCGGCACCGTGCTGCCGTCGGTCCTGGTGACTTCGGTCCAGAACGGCAGGTCGTCGCCGTAGTAATCGCTGTCGTAGAGGAGGCGCCCGTCGTCGGCGACTAGGCGGCGGGTGTTCGGCGAATCGCGGCCGGTGTACCAGCCGAGCGGGCGGCTGCCGGTCATCTGCTCGATGACTTCCAGCGCCAGGCGCATGTGCTCGCGCTCGGTCGCTTCGTCCATCGTCTGGTAGTGAATCCAGCGCCAACCGTGGCAGGCGATCTCGTGGCCGAGTTCGACGAAGGCGGCGGTGACTTCCGGGCTGCGCTGCAGCGCCATGCCGACGCCGAACACGGTCAGCGGCAGGCCGCGCTTCTCGAACTCGTTGAGGATGCGCCAGACGCCGGTGCGCGAGCCGTATTCGTAGATCGACTCCATCGACAGGTGGCGGTCCGGGTAGCTGGCCGGGTTGAACATCTCGGAGAGGAACTGCTCGGAGCCGGCGTCGCCGTGCAGCACGCAGTTCTCGCCGCCTTCCTCGTAGTTGAGGACGAACTGGACGGCGATGCGGGCCCGGCCCGGCCATTGGGCGTGCGGCGGCTGGCGGCCGTAGCCGGCGAGGTCGCGCGGGTAGGGGGCGTTTGGGGTCATGTGCGGCACTTCTTGGCTGGCTCAGTGGGTTTCGTCTGCTGCAGTCCGGGTCGATGGCGCGCCAACAGCGCAAGCAATTGGTCGACAAGACGGTATGCAACACTACCCGAAACCCCTGTCTTTTCCCAGAATGGAAATCCCATGAACACTATCAAGCCGGCCGAATACCGCGGAACACCATGGGAAGCCAGTACCTTGGGAACAGGCGGGAAATGTCCGTAATCACAGGCATTAAGCGTTTAATGTCCAGGATTGCGGACATGAAGCGCGAGGAAATCCTTCGCCAAGGCGAACTCGTCGCTCCCGATTCACTTCAGCCCGTACCACACGCCACGTCCGCTGCCGTACTGCTCCAGATGGTTGCGGCTGGTCAGGTCGCGGAAGTGTTGCTTCAAGGTGTTGCGGCTGGCGCCGGTCAGCTTGATGGCATCCATCATCGTGACCCGCCCGTGTTCGCGGGCGAATTCGACGATCTGCAGTGACAGTTCAGGAAGTGCTGCCAGCACGATCTTTTCGCGTTCGACCTTCTTCTCCAGGCGCCGTACCTGCTCGGCCAGCGAGCGCAAGAAGAACACCAGCCATGGCTGCCAGTCGGGCGTCTCGGTGCGGATGCTGCCTTGGGTCTGGCGCAGGGCCAGGTAATAGGCTTCCTTGTTCAGCTCGATCACACTCTCCAGCGAACTGTACGGCACATAGGCGTAACCGGCCTGGATCAGCAGCAGGGTCGTCAGCACCCGGCTCAAGCGCCCGTTGCCATCCTGGAAGGGGTGAATTTCCAGAAACACCACCACGAAGATCGCGACGATCAACAAGGGGTGCAGATGCCCATTCTCCCGTTCGTCATTCACCCACGACACCAGTTCGGCCATCAGCCGTGGCGTATCAAACGGCGTGGCAGTCTCGAACACGATGCCGATCTGCGTCCCGCTTTCATCGAAGGCGGCGACGCTGTTCGAGTTGGTCTTGTACTGCCCCCGGTGGCGTTCATCCTTTTCGCTGTGGCGTAGCAGGATCTGATGGAGTTGCTTGATGTGGTTCTCGTTGAACGGGATATCCCGCCAGGCGCTGAATACAAGATCCATCAGTTCAGCGTAACCAGCCACTTCCTGCTCATCGCGGGTAGCGAAGGACTGGATGGCCAGATTGGAGAGCAGCCGCTCCACCTCGCGGTCAGTCAGCTTGCTGCCCTCGATACGGGTGCTCGACCCGATGCTTTCGATGGTCGCCACCCGCCGCAGTGCCGAAAGACGCTCAGGCGCAAGCGTTCCCAAGGCCCGCCAGGCGCCTTTGAATTCATCGATCCGGGCAATCAGGTTCAGGATCTCGGGGGTGATCTGGATGCTGTCTGTGCGTAGCATGCAACCAATACTACACCCATTAACACCCATTTATAAGCTGCGCGGCATCTGAATGGGTGTTAATGGGTGATCTTTTGGTTTGGTCTGGATCGAGGGTGCTACGCGTCGGCTTCCTCAAGGCCGTGGGGCTGGCTCAAAGCAGAGACTGCGCCAAGGACGTCATGGGGTAGAAGGGGCCAGGTTCAAAATATCCGCAAATTATCCGGCGGGTTTTGGCCTTGCATCGGATCCACCGGCTTCTATCGATCCAAAGCGGGAGTTGGTTGTTTGCGAAAGCGGACGTTGAACGCAGAATTAACCGGAGCTCAGAGGCTGGCGGCGCAAGCCCAGTCCGCGAAAATGCATCGTGTGCCGCGGACTGGGCTTGCGCCGCCTGATGTGGCGCGTCCGGTTGAACGACATTTCAGGCCGCTTTGATGAGTTCATTCGTGGCGCAGTTGATGATGTACACCGCGTTGAATTTGCTACCGGTGAGCGTGGCTCGCTCCTGAGTGACTGTCAGTAGCTGTCGCCACATCCTGAAGCCAATAAGCGTCATGTCGTCGAAGGAGATGAGAAGAGCAGTGTTTTCAGGGTAGGACTTCGACGCCTTCTTGTTGAACTGTTCGGCAATGCCAGCGGCGGCCTGCTTAAGGTTGTGGTCGAAGTCGACCGCCGCCATTTCTGCGACGATAGACCCGGATGGTTTTAGGCGTTTGATTGGCCCCGCGCCCGGCGAGAAACCTTGACGATGCATGAGTTCCCGGCGGAGAGCTCCTTCGTAGTCTTCTACATACGTCGCTTGGACATCGAAGGTACGTTCTCGAAAACCACGCTCCTCAATACGACCATCGGCGACGCCGCTGTCGCCGAAGGCCTCAACGTGCACCTCAAGCCCAGGTTGTTTGAGGTGGAGGGCGAGGCGGGAGATCGGATACCACTCCTCGAGTAGGACTTTGCTTTTTCCTTGCCTCAGGTGAAACTCCTCCGCCGACAGAGCGTGAATCTGGCGCTCGACTTCGGCGGCGAAGGAGAAAGCGGTGTCGCGCATGTGCGTGGATTAAGCGGCCTAACGAATGAAAGGGACTTCCCAGTCCCGAGCTAGCGGCGAAAGCCGCGTGCAGCGGTAGCTGCCATGATTAAGTTTCCACACCAAATCATTAGCTCGAAAGGGGAAGTCCATGGATATTTTCACCGTAGGCATCGATCTCGCCAAGAATGTATTCGCTTTGCATGGCGTTGACCAGAGCGGTAAGGCGGTTTTCATCAAGCCCAAGGTGGCTCGCAGCCAACTACTCGAAATGGTCGCCCACTTGCCACACTGCCTGATCGGCATGGAAGCCTGTTCCGGCGCCCACCACTGGGCAAGGGAATTCAGCCGCTACGGCCACACCGAGAAATTGATGGCACCGAAGCTCGTTGCGCCTTACCGGATGAGCGGCAAATGCGGCAAGAACAGCGATGATAGGGGACAGAACACGGTATTGTTTCTGGTCGATTGCTCTCAGAAGTCGTGCTTTTCGGGAGCCTGGCGATGCTGTCCAGTACATCCGGATGGCGCTTGTACAAGCTATAGCTGTCCAGTGGGCTGAAGGCTTCCGCCGTTTCATTCATTGCCGCTTCCCTTCCAGTCGCCGGGTGCCCGCATCCGCCAGCAGTAGTTTCATACGCTGGATGGCGGTCTGGTTGAGCAGTGCCAGCCGTTCGGCCTGCGCCAGCTTCTGGTGGATGTTGAGCCCGGCCTGTCTTTCAATTGCGGCAAATCCGCCATAATTAAAAGCGGGGTTGTGCACTTGCTCCCAGATGCCCAGGAACTCCACGGTATTGCGGTTGCGCAGCCAGTCGGAGATGAAGAAATCGCCATCTTTGGCCTTGAGCATGTCGGTCAGATGGCTACTTATCGTCAAACCGGGCAGCGACCGGGTAATCCCGCCGCTCCCCTATAATCCCCCCTTTGCCCAACTCAGGACCGCACCATGGAAAACGCCCCCGCCAGCCCCTACCGTGACGACATCGTGATTTCCTGGCCGGAGCTGCATCGGGATACCCGGCTGCTCTGCCATCAACTGGTCGAGAAGGGGCCGTTCAAGGGGATCATTGCGATTGCCCGGGGCGGGTTGATTCCGGCGGCGCTGGTGGCGCGGGAGCTGGAAATCCGGCTGGTCGATACGATCTGCGCTTCCAGCTATGAAGCCGCCGACGACGACAGCGCGCAGACCATGCGCAAGGAAGTGAAGATACTCAAGGGGGTGGAAGGCGATGGCGAGGGCTATCTGCTGATCGACGATTTGGTCGATACCGGCAACACCGCGCGCGTCATCCGCAAGCTGCTGCCCAAGGCCTTCTTCGCGACGATTTACGCCAAGCCGCAGGGGCTTGAGGTGGTCGATCTGTGCGTCAAGCAGTTTGCCCAGGACAAGTGGATCTACTTCCCCTGGGACATCGACTACCAGTTCGTCGCGCCGATCAAGAAGAAGCTCGACAAGGCCTGATCAGCGATAACCGCCGCCGGCCCAGGCGGCGATCTGCTGGCGCTCGGCGTCGGTCATCGCGGTGACGTTGCCGAGCGGCATCGCTTTAAACTGTACCGTCTGCGCCAGGATGCGCGGGCCGAGGGCGCGGATTTGCGCCGGGGTGTCGAGGACGACGCCGGCCGGCGCCGCCGGCATCAGCGTTGGCGTGGCCGAGTGGCAGGCGACGCAGCGGGCGGTGAGCACCGGTTGAATCTCCGCCACGCTGGGTGCGCCGTTGGCGGAAACGGCGAGCGGCGCCGGGGCCAGCCAGACGAAGACGCCGAGCAGCAGGGCGCCACCCGCTGCCGGGTACTGCCAGGCAAAGACGCCCTTGTGGCGCAGGTTGAAGAAGTGGCGGATCAGTACCGCGGCGAGCAGGATCAGCGCCAGCACCAGCCAGGCCTGCGGGTGGTTGTAGGTGAAGGTGTAGTGGTTGGAGATCATGCAGAACAGCACCGGCAGCGTCAGGTAGTTGTTGTGCACGCTGCGCTGTTTCGCCCGCAGGCCGTGGATCGGGTCCGGCGTTTCGCCGCGCTGCATCATGGCGATGGTTTTCTTCTGGCCGGGAATGATCCAGAAGAAGACGTTGGCGCTCATCGTCGTGGCGATCATCGCGCCGACGTGCAGGAAGGCGGCGCGGCCGGAGAGCAGGTGGGTCAGCCCCCAGGCGACGGCGACCACGAAGAGAAAATAGAGCGCCGCGAAAAGCAGCAGGTTGCGACGCAGCAGCATGCGGCAGAGCACGTCATAGACCAGCCAGCCGACGACCAGCGTGGCCAGGCCGATGCCGATGGCGGCGGCGGGCGAGAGGTCGGCCTTGGCCGGATCGACCATGTAGCTGGCGGCTTGCGCGTAATAGAGCACGCCGAGCAGGAAGAAGCCGGTCAGGAAGGTCGAGTACGACTCCCATTTGAACCAGTGTAGTTCGCTCGGCAAATGGGCCGGCGCGACCAGGTATTTCTGCGGGTTGTAGAAGCCGCCGCCATGCACCGCCCACAGTTCGCCGCCGACGCCTTTGTCCTTCAGCGCCGGGTCGGTCGGCGGCTTCAGCGAGTTGTCGAGCCAAACGAAGTAGAACGAGGAGCCGATCCAGGCGATGCCGACGATCAGGTGCAGCCAGCGCAGCAACAGCGAGCCGACTTCGATCAGGTAGTTGAAGTCCATCAGCTGCCCCGGTAGGTCGAGTACGCCCAGGGCGAGACGAGCAGCGGCACATGGTAGTGGCCGTCGGCGTCGGCGACGCCGAAGCGCAGCGCGATGCGGTCAAGGAAGGGCGGCTCGGGCAGTTCGGCGCCGGTGGCGCGGAAGTAGGCGGCGGCGTCGAAGACCAGTTCGTAGATGCCCGTTTGCAGGTCGGCGCCGCTGAGCAGCGGGGCGTCGGTGCGGCCGTCGGCGTTGGTCGTGCCGCTGGCGAGGACGACTGGCTTCGCGCCGTCGAGCCGGCTCAGGGTATAGGCCATGCCGGCGGCCGGGCGGCCGCTGGCGGTGTCGAGTACGTGGGTGGAGAGGCGTCCCATGGCGGATTTCCGGCAGCGTTGTCGATGCGTCGATTATAGGAAGCTGCGGCCCGCGGCGGGCTTATAAAGGCTATCGGTGTTTTCGGATGAGGCGCCCGCTATCTGCCGCGAGGCAGGAAGCTTATACGCGCCGGGCGGCTTGCTGGCCGCGCGGCGGGTCCGTAAGCTTGGTCCCGGACTGACTTCATGGATCGCACGATGACCTCGCCCTTGCCCCTCGCCACCCTGTCGCAACTGGATAGGGACGGCTTCGTCGCCGCCGTCGGCGCGGTGTTCGAGCACACGCCCTGGGTCATGGCGCGGGTCTGGGAGCGCCGTCCTTTCGCCGACCGCGCGGCGCTGCGCGAGGCGATGCAGGCGGTGCTGGTCGAG
>DILW01000077.1 GCA_002425245.1 Betaproteobacteria bacterium UBA5582
GGCGTCTTCCGGATGCATGTACAGCCAGGCATCGGGCATTGCCTTGTACAGCTCGGGAATGCTGCGGGTCATCGACCCTGTGTGCCAGTGTTCGAGCACGCGGCCAGTACACAACCACAGGTCGAATTCCTTGTCCGGCATTTCCGGGGGGTCCTGGTAAGGCAGCGCGAAGATCACCGCCTTCTTGTCCTTGTGGCCGTAGAAGGCGAAGTCCTCGCCCTTCTTGACGTACGGATCGTAGCCCTCGCGGAAGCGCCACAGCGTTTCCTTGCCGTCGACCACCGGCCAGCGCAGGCCGCGTGCCTTGTGGTAGGTCTCGAAGCTGGCTAGGTCATGGCCATGGCCGCGACCGAACTCGGCGTATTCCTCGAACAGGCCCTTCTGCAGGTAGTAGCCGAGCTCCTTCGACTCGTCGTTCATGTAGCCCTTGATCGCGTGACCATTGGCTTTTTCCAGATCGGCCAGCGGGAACTTGTTCACCTTGCCGTTCTTGTAGAGGATGTCGAACAGCGTCTTGCCCTTGTACTCGGGCTTCTTGGCGATCAGCTCGGCCGGCCAGACTTCCTCGACCTTGAAGCGCTTGGAAAACTCGATGTACTGCCACAGGTCGGACTTGGCCTCGCCCGGTGCCGACACCTGCTGACGCCAGAACTGGGTACGCCGCTCGGCGTTGCCGAAGGCGCCTTCCTTCTCGGTCCACATCGCCGACGGCAGGACCAGGTCGGCGGCCATCGCCGAGACCGTCGGGTAGGCGTCGGAAACGACCACGAAGGAAGCCGGGTTGCGCCAGCCCGGGTAGATTTCGTCATTGACGTTCGGCCCGGCCTGCATGTTATTGGTCGTCGTCGTCCAGTAGCACTTGAGCTTGCCGTCCTTCAGCATGCGGCTCTGGAGCACGGCGTGGAAGCCGATCTTGGCGTTCAGCGTGCCTTCCGGCAGTTGCCAGATTTCCTCGGTGTGCTTGCGGTGATCGGGGTTCATCACCACCATGTCGGCCGGCAGGCGATGGGCAAAGGTGCCGACTTCGCGCGCCGTGCCGCAGGCTGACGGCTGGCCGGTCAACGAGAACGGACCGCTGCCCGGGGTCGAAATCTTGCCGGTGAGCAGGTGCACGTTGTAGATCATGTTGTTCACCCAGGTGCCGCGGGTGTGCTGGTTGAAGCCCATGGTCCAGAAGCTGACGATCTTCTTCTTCGGATCGGCATACAGCTCGGCCATCCGCTTCAGGCGGTCGGCCGGAACGCCGGACAGCTTGGCGGTCTTTTCCAGCGTGTATTCGGAAACGAACTTCTTGAACTCGTCGAAGGTGATCGGCTTGGCCGCGCCGGTATCGCCCTTCGGCTTGCCATCGGCGCCAGGATAGCCATTCGACTTGGCATCCTTTTCCAGGGCGTGTGCCGGACGCAGGCCGTAGCCGATGTCGGTCTCGCCCATCTTGAAATTGACGTGCTTCTTGACGAAGTCCTGGTTGACCTTGCCGCTCTGGATGATGTGGTTGCAGATGTAGTTGAGGATCGCCAGGTCGGTGTTCGGAACGAAGATCATCGGGTTGTCGGCGAGCTCGTAGCTACGGTGCTCGAAGGTCGACAGCACATGCACTTCGGAACCGGCATGCGTCAGCCGGCGGTCGGTGATGCGCGACCACAGGATCGGGTGCATCTCGGCCATGTTCGAGCCCCAGAGGACGAAGGCGTCGGCGTTCTCGATGTCGTCGTAGCAGCCCATTGGCTCGTCGATGCCGAAGGTGCGCATGAAGCCGGCCACCGCCGAGGCCATGCAGTGGCGGGCGTTGGGATCGAGGTTGTTGGAACGGAAACCGGCCTTCCACAGCTTCGCTGCGGCATAGCCTTCCCAGATCGTCCATTGGCCGGAACCGAACATGCCGATCGAGGAGGTCATCTCATTGACCGGCTTGCCGGCGTTGGCCTTCATGTCGGCCTTGAGCGCTTCCTTCCACTTCTCTTCCATGATGTCGAAGGCCTGCTTCCAGGTGATTGGCTGGAACTCGCCGTTCTTGTCGTACTTGCCGTTCTTCATCCGCAGCAGCGGCTTGGTCAGGCGGTCCTCGCCATACTGGATCTTCGACAGGAAGTAGCCCTTGATGCAGTTCAGGCCGCGGTTAACCGGCGCATC
Source organism: Betaproteobacteria bacterium UBA5582 (assembly GCA_002425245.1). Classification (GTDB taxonomy): domain Bacteria; phylum Pseudomonadota; class Gammaproteobacteria; order Burkholderiales; family Rhodocyclaceae; genus Azonexus. Next base: position 2,134 of record DILW01000077.1, read on the forward strand.
CGGGTCGCCCTGGGTGGCGACGATGCGGCCGTTCTGGACGCCGACCAGCACCGAGCAACCGGTACCGCAGAAGCGGCAGGCGGCCTTGTCCCAGCGTACTTCGGTACCGGCGCCGGCCGGCTTGGCCGCCTCGGCACTCAGCGGAATCCCGGCAGTGGCTGCAGCAGCAGCTACTGCCTGGGTTTTCAGGAAATCACGGCGATTCATGGTCATGGTCAAGCCTCCTCGGGTTCAAGCGCGTCGTCGCAGTATTCGTAAGCCAGGGTCACCGACATCACGTGCGGCACGTGATGGACCCCGATGATGGAATCGGAAACGGCATAGCCCTCGCCGTCTTCGATCAGGACAAGCAGGCGACCGTCGCCATGGTCGTGGGCGACGGCGGCGCCGGGCACGGCCTCGACGCCGAGTTGCACGGCACGGCTGTGCTCGGGCAGAAATTTGAGTACGAGACTGACGATCTTCATGCGACACCTCGGTAGGCAATTGAATTCGGGGAAAGAACGCGGATCGCCCGGGTCGGGCAATCGGCCAGGCAGGCGCCGCAACCGGTACAGGCCGAGGCGTCGAGTTGCGGCCGGGCGACACCGCCCAGCCGGGGAGGAAAATGGATGGCCCGCGCTTCGCAGAGCTCGCCACAGGTCCGGCAGACCACCTGGCGCTCGGCCAGGCAATCACTGGAGAAAACGGCTTTCAGCTGCCAGGTCGCGGTTGCCGACAAGGCTGTTGTCGGACAGGCCTGACGACATTCGCCGCAAAAGGTGCAAGCGTCAGGCGCCCGGCCCGGGGTGAAATCCGCCTCGGGATAGGCACCGTCACCACGCACCAGCAAACCGGTCGGACAGGCATCGACGCAGTCGCTGCACCGCTGGCAGGTGGTCAGGAATTCGGCTTCGGCCAGCGCCCAGGGCGGGCGCACCGGCAGTTCCCGGGAGGGCGTTACGACACCAAGAAAGGCACGGCGACTCAGCATTGGACAAGGGCTCACAGTTGATCTGGAGCGGATGCTACGCGCCGTAAATGATCGCGAATACCCTGGGAAAATCGCTTTAAAAACCGTGATCTACGTCTAAATAGGTAGATGTTTTCGACGAGCTTTGGAACATTTTTCCCGTAGAATCAAGCGCATGAACTCCGCGCACTCTCGTCACCAATCGTTCTTGCGTATCCCCGGGCAAAAAAGGGGTAATCCCCAATACCCGCGATGAAGCCCTTTCTTTCCTCGATTTCCTCATCACTCAGAGACTCGGTACTGGTCAGGCTGGGTCTGGCCATGGGCATTCTGGCCCTGCTCTCCTTCGCCTCCATCGTCACGTCGACGGTGATTGCCGAGAACATCAGCGGTCAGGCCAGCGCCATCAATGTTTCGGGCTCCTTGCGGATGATGAGTTTTCGCAGCCTGAGCGAGGTCCAGCAGCCGGACAAGCGCCAGCAGGCGCTGGCGACCCTGGAACAGTTCGAACGCCGCTTGCATGGGCTGGAGCGCTTCATCCTGGACAAGTCGGTAGGTGATACCCCGTCGCGCGCAGCCGTCGGCGTCGTCACCCAACGCTGGCAGGAACACATCCGGCCGCTGGCCCGCGCCGCCGCCGACGGCAATACGGACGCCTTGAGCGTGATGGCGCAGGACATTCCCGCATTCGTCGAGCAGATCGACCGCGTCGTCCTGCTGATCGAGGAAGACCTGGAACGGAAGGTCCGTTGGCTGCGCATGACCCAGTTCGCCTTGCTGGCGCTGATCGTCGTGGTCAGCCTGGTCACCAGCTGGATGTTGCGGCAGCAGCTGGTGCAGCCGCTGGCCCATCTGCTCAGGGCCGCCAAGACCGTGTCCCGGGGCTCGTTCTCGGTCCGGGTCAGCCATGTCGGCAGCGATGAGCTGGGCCAGCTCGGACATGCCTTCAACACCATGGTGGCGGAAATCGCCAACATGTATGCGCACCTGGAGGAAAAAGTCGAGGAGAAGACGCAGGAACTGACCCGCACCAACCAGTCGCTGGAACTCCTCTATCAAGTCAGCCAGAAACTGTCGGCCAACGACCTGACGCTTGACCAGTTGCAGGCCATCCTGCGCGAAGTCGAAGCAACCCTTGAGCTTGGCCACAGCATGATCTGCATCAGCGATAACGGCCTGCTCCCCGCGCATGCGGTCGTCAGCGACCTGACCGCCGAAGAACGCGAGCGCTGGTGTGGCGAGAAGGATTGCGCTCAATGCTTTGACCGGGCGAGCCAGCCACTGGGCGTCCAGTCGGCGGTCGGCGGCGTCGTGGTCCTGCCGCTGGGCGAACCGGGTGGCCTGCGCGGCACCCTGCCCATCCTGCTCCGGTCGCGCGAGCCCTTGCCGGCCGACAAGGCGAGATTGATAGAGACCATCGGCCATCACGTTTCGAACGCCCTGCTCAACATGCGTCGAACCGAAGAGAAACATCGCCTGGCGGTGCTCGAGGAACGTTCGGTGATCGCCCGGGAACTACACGATTCGATCGCCCAGTCGCTCAGCTACCTGCGCATCCAGGTTACCCGCCTGGAGAAATGCATCGATCAGGGCTGCGATGCCCGCACCATTGCCGAGGAGCTCAAGGATGGCCTGAGCTCGGCTTACCGCGAATTGCGCGAACTGATCAGCACCTTCCGGCTGCGCATCGACGAACGCGGCTTTGGCGTCGCCCTGCAAGAAACCATCAACGAGTTCTCGGCGAAGCTCGGCTTTCCGGTGCAGTTGCAGAATACCTTGTCCGGCATCGTGCTCTCCGGCAACGAGGAAATGCACGTCATCCGGATCATCCGCGAAGCCCTGTCGAATATCGAGCGCCACGCCCGGGCCAGCCGGGCCGGGGTCGAGATTTCCGTAGCTACGGACCGGACCGTCAGCGTCGTCGTGCGCGACAACGGACGCGGCTTCAATCCGGCCGAGATCCCGGAGAACCACTTCGGCACCAGCATCATGCGCGACCGCGCCCAGATACTGGAAGGCGAACTCGGCGTCGAAACCGCCTTTGGTGCCGGCACGACCATCACCCTGAATTTCCTGCCGCAGCAGTACCGGCAGACCGACAATTGAAAGCCCCAGCATGCCCGACCATACACGCGTCCTGATCATCGACGACCACCCGCTGTTCCGCAAGGGACTCTCCCAGCTGCTCGGCCTTTCCAGCGGCTTCACCGTGGTCGGCGAAGCGGCCAGCGGTCAGGCCGGGATCGAGCAGGCCAAAAGCCTGGAGCCCGATCTGATCCTGCTCGATCTGAACATGAAGGGTATGAACGGACTGGAGACCCTGCGCACACTGCGCGATCTCGAAGTCGATGCGCGCATCATCCTGGTCACCGTTTCCGATGCGCCGGACGACCTGATCGCCGCCATACGCGGCGGTGCCGACGGCTATATCCTGAAGGACAACGACCCCGACGAAATCCTCAAGCTGGTCGATAGCGCCATGCACGGCAGGACCGCGATCAGCCCGGAACTGACCAGCCTGCTGGCGACCGCGCTGCGCGAGGAAAGCGTCGTCGAGCAACGCAGCCAGGCCAGCCTGACCGAGCGCGAAACCGCCATACTCAAATGCCTGGCGGCCGGCATGTCGAACAAGCTGATCGCTCGCGAACTGGAGATTATGGAAAGCACCGTCAAGGTGCACATCCGCAACCTGCTCAAGAAACTGAAATTCCGCTCACGCGTCGAAGCGGCGGTGTGGGCTGTCGCCAATCATCTCGGATAAAAAAGCGCGGACTCGCCGCGCTTTTTCCGGGGAGCGGTAGACGCTCAGGCCTGCTTGAACTTGTAGTAGGCGCCGTAAGCCCAGCAGGCGGCACAGAAACCGGTTGCCAGATCGATGAAGGCAAAGATCAGGATGGCGTAGGCCGGAATCACGCCGACCGACGAGCCGAGCAGCCAGGTGACGAACATCGCGGTACCGGCGATGGTGGCGATCTTGTCGGCGAACATCTTGGAACCGGCATTCTGCATCTTGGACATGCCCAGTTTGCCGGTAATGCCGGCAAACAGCTTGTAGGACAGGCACTTGTGCGGATTGACGAAACCGCGGATGAAACCGCCGACGGCCAGCAGCAGGGACACCCACTGATACGGAGTGAACAGGTAAATGGCAGCGATGGCAAAGCTCATCGTCGCCTGGAAACGGTAGGCGTTGGAACACACCGGGGCAATGTCGAAACGCAACATGGCAGACTCCATAAAAATATTATTAGACGCTTATATTAGCATGCTGCGATGCAGCAGACAAGCATGCCGACCCGCCTCAATCCTTGCCCCGCCAGCGCTTTTCGCCTGCCGGGACGGCAAACGGCAACCAGTTTTCGGGCGGCGGCAAGGGACAGGTGGCGAACGGCGTGAACGCGCAAGGCGGATTGAAGGCGCGATTGAAATCAAGCGTGATCCGGCCCGCCTTCGCCGCCGGCACTTTCAGGAAACGGCCGGCACCGTAGGTATCCCGGCCGCTGCTACGGTCCCGGAAGACAAAGAAAACCTCGCGCTCGCTCACCGACATCGGCAGCAACTCAGCCACCTGCCCTCCGACCGTAAACACCGCCTTGTGGGCGACACTGACCGGCTTGAGCTCGCCGGTCACGTTCGGCACTTCCATGTTCAGCGGAGGATCAAGCGGCAACCAGTCCGCTTCGATCCGCCAGGCCGGATCTTCCGGATAGCAGTCGACACCGCTGAATGCCTGCCGGCTGGACCAGTCACGGTCGCGTACGCGGGCGGCAAAGCGGCCATCGCGCTCGACCACGAAAAAGGACAGGCTGCCATGCCCGACGATCGTCGGCTGTCCGTCACGGTCGGTCTGCAAGGTCTGCACCTGGCCATCGACCGATTGCCAGCCGACGCCGTCCTCGTCGCGGATCAGATCACCGAGGTAGGCGGCACCGAAAGGCAGACGGACCGCGCAATCGTCGGCACTGCCGACCCGGTTGAGGGTGTCGTCGAGCCAGAACAGGCCGACTAGGCCGAGCCAGCTGTCGGCACCGGCGAGTTCCGCATGGCGGGCCTGCCGCCATTCCTCCAGGGTCGCTGTCATTTGCTTACAATCCTTGCGTAATGTTTATCCGCCACTCGTCCGTTATTCAGGACAGGGTCCCTTACCGAAAGAGAGAAGAATCATGAAAAAATTCCTGTGCGCCGCCTTGATCGCAGCCACCCCACTGTTGGCCGGCGCCAGCGACATCCGCATCGATGTCGGCAGCGTCCGCGTCCAGACCGGCGGCGTTACCGTCACCTTCGGCAGCCGCAACGACCGCGGCTACTACTGGGACGGCCACGAATGGCGCGAGCCGGGTTACTGGAAGAAGCACCACGGTCCGCGCGGCGAGAAATACTATACCGGCCGGCCGCAGGGCGTGCCGCACCAGGGCCCCGACTTCTGCCCGCCGGGCCAGGCCAAGAAAGGCAACTGCTGAACGATGCGGCGGGCCGCAAGGGCCCGCCCACTGATTTGCCGCCTGCGCATCAACCCTTGGCGAAGCGCAGGATGCCGCTCTCGCAGCTGACCCGGATCACATCCTTGGCAGCAAACTTGCCTTCGAGAATGGATTTGGCCAGCGGGTTCTCGATCTGCTGCTGGATCGCCCGCTTCAAGGGCCGGGCGCCGAACACCGGGTCGAAGCCGGCCTTGGCCAGTTCGGCCAGCGCGCTGTCCTCGACGACGATGCCCATCTCCAGCTGCGCCAGGCGTTTTTCCAGGTAGCCGAGCTGGATCTTCGCGATGCCGGCGATGTGCTTTTCGTCGAGGGCGTGGAAGACCACCACTTCGTCGATGCGGTTGATGAATTCCGGGCGGAAATAGGTCTTCACCTCGCCCATCACCGCCAGCTTGATCAACTGGTAATCGTCGCCCTGCATCTGCTGGATCATCTGGCTGCCGAGGTTCGAAGTCATGACGATCACCGTGTTCTTGAAATCGACGGTGCGGCCCTGGCCGTCGGTCATGCGACCGTCGTCGAGCACCTGCAGGAGCACGTTGAAGACATCCGGGTGCGCCTTCTCGACCTCGTCGAGGAGGATCACGCTGTACGGCTTGCGGCGCACGGCTTCAGTCAGGTAGCCGCCTTCCTCGTAGCCGATGTAGCCCGGCGGCGCGCCAATCAGGCGGGCGACCGAATGCTTCTCCATGAACTCGCTCATGTCGATGCGGATCAGATGATCCTCGGCGTCGAACATGAATTCGGCCAGCGCCTTGCACAGTTCGGTCTTGCCGACACCGGTCGGGCCGAGGAAGAGGAAGGAGCCGTAAGGCCGGTTCGGATCGGCGAGGCCGGCACGCGAACGACGGATGGCGTCGGCGACCAGGCGCACGGCCTCATCCTGACCAACCACGCGGTGGTGCAGCTTTTCTTCCATCTTGAGCAGCTTGTCGCGCTCGCCCTGCATCATCTTGCTCACCGGGATGCCGGTGGCGCGGCTGACCACCTCAGCGATTTCCTCGGCGCCGACCTGGGTGCGCAGCAGCTTGTTCTGCTTCGGCTCGCCCTCCCCGGCCTTTTCCGCCGCCTTCAACTGGGCTTCCAGTTGCGGCAGCTTGCCGTATTGCAGTTCGGCCACCTGCTCCAGCTTGCCCTCGCGCTGCAGGCGGACGATGTCGGCACGCAGGTGGTCGATCTCTTCCTTGATCTGCGCGGTGCCAAGCACGGCCGATTTCTCGGCCTTCCAGATTTCCTCGAGATCGGAATACTCCTTGGTCAGCTTGTCGATCTCGTCCTCGATCAGCGCGAAACGCTTCTTCGAGGCTTCGTCCTTTTCCTTCTTCACCGCCTCGCGCTCGATCTTCAACTGGATGATGCGGCGGTCGAGCTTGTCCATCGACTCCGGCTTGGAGTCGATTTCCATCTTGATGCGGGCGGCGGCCTCGTCGATCAGGTCGATCGCCTTGTCCGGCAGGAAGCGGTCGGTGATGTAGCGGTGGCTCAACTCGGCGGCGGCGACGATGGCCGGGTCGGTGATGTCCACGCCGTGGTGCAGTTCGTACTTCTCCTGCAGGCCGCGCAGGATGGCGATGGTCGATTCGACGCTCGGCTCGTCGACCAGCACCTTCTGGAAGCGGCGCTCAAGCGCGGCGTCCTTCTCGATGTACTTGCGGTATTCGTCCAGCGTGGTGGCGCCGATGCAGTGCAGTTCGCCGCGCGCCAGGGCAGGCTTCAGCATGTTGCCGGCGTCGATCGCGCCCTCGGCCTTGCCGGCGCCGACCATGGTGTGGATTTCGTCGATGAACAGGATGATGCGGCCTTCGTCCTGCGCCACTTCCTTCAACACGGCCTTGAGGCGCTCCTCGAATTCGCCGCGGTACTTGGCGCCGGCGAGCAGGCCGGCCATGTCGAGGACCAGCACCTTCTTGCCCTTGAGCGTCTCCGGCACTTCCTCGTTGACGATGCGCTGGGCCAGGCCTTCGACGATGGCGGTCTTGCCGACGCCCGGCTCGCCGATCAGCACCGGGTTGTTCTTGGTCCGCCGTTGAAGGATCTGGATGGCGCGGCGGATTTCGTCGTCACGGCCGATCACCGGGTCGAGCTTGCCCTGGGCGGCTCGCTCGGTGAGGTCGATGCAATATTTCTTCAGCGACTCGCGCTGGCCTTCGGCTTCCTGCGAATCGACGTTCTGGCCCCCGCGCACGGCCATGATGGCGGCGTCCAGCGCCTTCTTCTGCAGGCCGTGCTGCCTGGCGAGACGGCCGGTCTCGCCCTTGTCGTCACACAGGGCGAGCAGGAACATCTCGCTGGCGATGAACTGGTCGCCGCGCTTCTGCGCTTCCTTGTCGGTCAGATTCAACAGGTTGCCCAGGTCGCGGCCGACCTGGACGTCGCCACCGTGTCCTTCAACCTTGGGCAAGCGGGTCAGCGCCTGTTCCAGATCGCGCTTGAGGCCGGCCACATTGACCCCGGCCCGGGCCAGCAAGGAAGCGGTACCGCCGTCATCCTGGCCGAGCAAGGCGAGCAGCAGGTGCTGCGGCTCGATGAACTGCTGGTCGTTGCCGTTGGCCAGACTCTGGGCGTCGGCCAGTGCTTGCTGAAACATGGTGGTGAATTTATCAATTCGCATGGTGCGCTCCCGCGGCAATTTTCTAATGCCCTACAGATACGGCCATACCCCGAAATTTCAAGTCGACCCTGACAATTAAGCGATATTCCCTATTGCCTTGATGGTTAAAAAGCGTAAGCTGCCCAGCAGCAAGGAGTTCAAAAAGGTTGATATATGAAAAAATCGACAACATTACGCGGCAAACTCACCGCGATGACATTGGCAACCATCGGTGCGCTGATTGTTCTTTTCGCGGTACTGCTCGTTGACGGTCGCCAGCGCATGATGGAAGACCGGCAGAACAAGGTGCGCAATCTGGTCGAAGTCAGCCACGGCATCGCCAGCCATTTTCATGCGCAGGCGCAGGCCGGGCACATGAGCGACGACGACGCCCGCAAGGCGGCCGCAGCCAGCATCCGTACCTTGCGCTACGACGGCACCGAGTATTTCTGGATCAACGACCTCAACGACCTGATGGTCATGCATCCGATCCGGCCCGACCTCGAAGGCAAGAAACTCGACCAGTTGAAGGACAAGAACGGCAAGTTCCTGTTCCGCGAATTCAACACCGTGGTCAGAAACCAGGGCGCCGGTTTCGTCGATTACCTGTGGCCGAAGCCCGGCGCCGAGGAAGGCGTTCCCAAGGTTTCCTATGTCATGGGCTTCAAGCCCTGGGGCTGGGTCATCGGCACCGGTATCTATGTTGACGATGTCGACACCCAGTTCCGCCGCGACGCGCTCAAGCTGCTGCTGTGGGGTCTGGCAATCGGCGGTTTCATCGCCGGCTCCCTGCTTCTGGTCTCGCGCAACATCATCCGCACCCTGGGTGGCGATCCGGCTGCCGCATCGGCAGTGACCCGACGCATTGCCGCCGGCGACTTGTCCACACCGGTCGATTGCCCGCCGGGCGAGAACCTGCTGGCCGACATCCGCGCCATGCAGGACACCCTGCGCACGATGATTTCGACCATCGTCAGCAACGCCGAACACGTTTCCAGCTCCGCCGACCAGCTGCTGCGCGCCGCCGAAGAAGTCGCCGACCGCGCCCGCCAGCAAAGCGATGCGGCCTCCTCGATGGCGGCCTCGGTCGAGGAAATGGCGGTCAGTATCGACCAAGTCAAGGACAATGCCGGCGAGGCACACGGCATCTCCCGAGAATCCGCCGTCATTTCCGAGGAAGGCGCTGCCGTCATCCACAACGCCGCCAGCGAAATGCGCAAGATTTCGGAAGCGGTTCAGTCCTCCTCCGAAATCGTTGAAGACCTGGGACGCCAGTCCGACCAGATCACGTCCATCGTCAACACCATCCGCGAGATTGCCGACCAGACCAACCTGCTTGCCTTGAACGCCGCCATCGAGGCGGCCCGCGCCGGCGAACAGGGGCGCGGTTTTGCCGTGGTCGCCGACGAAGTACGCAAGCTGGCCGAACGAACCAGCCATTCGACCACCGAAATCGCGACCATGGTCGGCAAGATCCAGAACGGCACGCGCAGCGCAGTCAGCAGCATGCAGGCCGGCGTCGCCAAGGTCGGCAGCGGCGTCCAGCTGGCCAATCAGGCCGGCGACTCGATCGAACGCATCCGCGACGGCGCGCAGCGCGTCACCTTCGTGGTGAACGGCATTTCCGACTCGATTTCGGAACAGAGCCAGGCCAGCAACGACATCGCGCAGAAGCTCGAAACCATCGCCCAGATGTCCGAGGAGAGCGCCATCGCCGTCCGCCAGACGGCCGACGCCGCGCGCCGCCTGCACCAACTGTCCGGCGAGTTGCACGAGGCGGTTGCCCGCTTCAAGACCTGAACGGCGAGCAAGGAAAATGGAAAGGGGCGCCGCGGCGCCCCTTTTTCATTTCTGCCAGCGCGCTGCCGCGCTGTCGTCTGTCTCCCGGGCATCGACCCAGCGCCCGCCGTCGGCCGTCGCTTCCTTCTTCCAGAACGGCGCTTTGGTCTTCAGGTAGTCCATGATGAATTCGCAGGCGGCGAAGGCTTCGCCGCGATGCGCGCTGGTCACCGCGACCAGCACGATCTGGTCGCAGGGGGCGAGCGGGCCGACGCGGTGGATGACCAGCACGTCGTAGATGTCCCAGCGCGATTTCGCCTCGGCGACGATCTGTTCGAGCGCCTTCTCGGTCATCCCCGGGTAATGCTCCAGGGTCATGCCGGAGACGCTGGCGCCGTCGTTGATGTCGCGCACTAGGCCGAGGAAGGAAGCGAGCGCACCGACCCGGGCATCGCCCGCGCGCAACGCCGCCAGTTCGGCGCCGACGTCGAAATCTTCGGTCTGTACGCGGACGCTCATCTCTCGCTCCTGCTTACGCCACCTCGCGCGCTTCGTCGAAGCGCAGCTTGGGGTATTTTTCCTTGACCATGTTCAGGTAGACATTGTTCGGCGCCAGGTAGACCGGATCGTCGGCGCCGTCGAGGGCGACGTTGGCGCTGTAGCGCTCGGACAACTGCTTGAGTTCGCCGGGGTCGCCGTGGATCCAGCGCGCCGTCGAACAATTGTAGCTTTCGAAGATGACCTGCACGCCGTATTCGTTTTCCAGGCGGCTGGCGACGACGTCGAACTGCAGCGTGCCGACCGCGCCGAGGATCAGGTCGGTACCCGACAGCGGGCGGAAAAGCTGGGTTGCCCCTTCTTCAGCAAGTTGTTGAAGACCTTTCTGCAATTGCTTGATCTTCAATGGATTTGCGATCCGCGCCAAACGGAAATGTTCGGGCGCGAACGACGGAATGCCGGTGAAGCGAAGTTCCTCGCCCTCGGTGAAGGTCTCGCCGAGGCGGATCGTGCCGTGGTTGGGAATGCCGATGATGTCGCCCGACCAGGCTTCGTCGGCGGTCGACCGGTCGCGCGCCATGAAGGTGATCGCGTTGTTGATCGACAGTGTCTTGCCGCTCGCCACCTGCTTGACCTTCATGCCGCGGTCGAAGCGGCCGGAACAGACGCGCAGGAAGGCGATCCGGTCGCGGTGCTTGGGATCCATGTTGGCCTGGATCTTGAACACGAAGCCGGAGAATTTCGACTCGAAAGCGTCGACGCTGCGCGTCACCGCCGGCCGCGCCTTGGGCGCCGGCGACAGGTCGACGACGGCATCGAGCAGACTCTGCACGCCGAAGTTGTTGACCGCCGAGCCGAAGAACACCGGACACTGCTTGCCCGACAGGTAGGCCTCGGCATCGAAGGGGTGCGAAGCGCCGCGCACCAGTTCGATGTCGCTGCGCAGTTCGTCGGCCTGGCTGCCGATCAATTCGTCGAGACGCGGGTTGTCCAGGCCCTGGATCATTTCCGCCGTGCCCTTCTCGGCCTGCGGATCGAAGAAGGCGATGGCGTCGTCGTAGAGGTGATAGACGCCGCGGAAGCGCTTGCCCATGCCGATCGGCCAGGTCATCGGCGCACACTGGATGCCGAGCACCGACTCGATTTCGTCGAGCAGGTCGATCGGCTCCTTGCCTTCGCGGTCGAGCTTGTTGATGAAGGTCAGGATCGGCGTGTCGCGCATGCGGCAGACGTTCAACAACTTGATCGTCTGCGCCTCGACGCCGTTGACCGAGTCGATCACCATGACCGCCGAGTCGACCGCGGTCAGCGTGCGGTAGGTGTCTTCCGAGAAGTCCTCGTGGCCCGGCGTGTCGAGCAGGTTGATCATGCATTCGCGGTACGGGAACTGCATGACCGACGAGGTCACCGAGATGCCGCGCTGCTTTTCCAGCTCCATCCAGTCGGAGGTCGCATGGCGGCTGGCCTTGCGGGCGCGGACTTCGCCGGCGACCTGGATGGCGCCGCCGAACCACAGCAGCTTTTCGGTCAGCGTCGTCTTACCGGCGTCGGGGTGGGAAATGATGGCGAAGGTGCGGCGACGGGAAATTTCTTGTTCGAGCTGGCTCACGGGTATCCGGATACGTCAGGTAAAGGGCGGCATTATACCTGCCCGGCAAGGCGCCCCGAATCGAGGACTCGGGAAATGACGGGCTTTGCGAAGCCGAAGCAATGCAGATGCCCTGCGCCCCCGGCACCGTTGGCCGCATGCCCAGGTATCCGGACACTTCGAACACTCAGCGATAGGAAGAATAAACCCTGGCCAGGCCATCACCCTGCACCAGCAGCACGTCGTAAGGATCGCGCCGGCCACGATAGGCCGGGCCGTCCATCCCCGGCGAACCGACCGGCATGCCCGGTACGGCCAGTCCGATGGCCTTGGGCTTTTCCGCCAGCAGACGACGGATTTCCCGTGCCGGCACATGGCCTTCGAGCAGGTAGCCGCCAACCCGGGCGGTGTGGCATGAGGCATAGCGTTCCGGCATGCCCAGGCGGCGCCTTGCGCCATCCAGATCATCGACTTCGTGGGCGATCACCGTGAAGCCCTCGCTTTCCAGATGCGTGATCCAGTCCTTGCAGCAACCGCAATACGGGCTTTTCCAGACATCGATCCGCTGCTTCTGCGCGGGTGCCGCCAGCGCCGCGAACGGCAGCAGCAAGGCGGCCTGCAGCAGCCGGCGGCGCAATTGACGCTCAGTGGTGGCCGGCATGGGCATTCTCCTTCTTCACCGTGGTCCGTGCGCTCATCGGCTTCTGGCCGGGCCAGCCCACGTTGAGCAGCACGCGGTCACCCGGGTTGATCACGCCCTGCCCCTGCAACTGGTCGGCGGCGGCCGGCTTGAGTTCGATCTCGCGCTTGCTCGAACCGGTCAGGATCGTCAGTTTGCCGGCGGCGCCGGCGGTCGCCACCGGCTTGCCGTGGTCGCTGACATGAACGGTCACGGTATCGCCTTTGCCGACAATCTCGAATTGAGCATGACCGGCGTCGAGGACGAAACCGCCGTGCATGGACTTGCCGTGGTCTTCGTGGGCGATGGCCGGCGCGGCGGCAAGGAGGACGGCCAGGCCGAGGGTGGAAATCAGGGTTTTCATGGAATATCTCCTGGTTGATGAATCAGAGTGCTTCGCTGAAGGAATCGCGTTGCAGGCGTTCCGCCGCCTTGCGGCCGAAACGCCAGAACAGCGCGGGGGTGATGAAGGTGTCGAGCAGGGTCGCGCCGACCAGCCCGGAAAAGATGACCACGGCGACCGGGTGCAGGATTTCGGTGCCCGGCTGATCGGCCTCGAACAGCAGGGGCGCCAGCGCGAAGGCCGCCACCAGCGCAGTCATCAGCACCGGCGTCAGGCGTTCCAGGGCGCCGCGGACGATCATCTTCGGGTCGAACTGCTCGCCTTCGAAACGCATCAGGTTCAGCCAGTGGCTGACCTTGAGGATGCCGTTGCGGGTGGCGATGCCGGCCAGCGTGATGAAGCCGATCAGCGCCGCGATCGACAGCGGCTGTCCGGACAGCCACAGGCCGAACACTGCGCCGACCAGCGCCAGCGGCACGTTGGCCATGATCAGGCCGGCCAGCAGCGCCGAACGGTAGCGGGCGTAGAGGACCATGAAGATGAGCAGGGCCGAGCCGACGGCGAGCACGGCAATCAGCCGCGCCGCTTCCTCCTGCGCCTGGAACTGGCCGCCGAGGGTGATGAAGTAGCCTTCGGGCAGGGGCAGCTCACCGGTCACCGTGCGAATGTCGGCGACCACCTCGGATAGCGCCCGCCCCTGGGCGTTGAGCGAAATGACGATGCGCCGCCGGCCGTCGTCGCGCACCACCTGGTTCGGCCCGTCGCTTTCCTCGATGCTCGCCAGGCGTGACAGGGGCACCGCACCGAGCGGCGTGTCGATCAGCAGGCTGGCCAGCCCGTCCGGCGCCCGCTCGCGCTCGGGCAGGCGCAGCAGCAGGTCGAAACGGCGGTTGCCGTCGATGATCTGGGTGACCTTTTCGCCATCGACCAGCATCTGCAGGCGGCGCAGCAATTCACCCGGCGACAGCCCGTGCTGCGCGACGGCGGCGAAATCGACCTGCACCTTGACCTGCGGGGCCAGCACCTGCTTCTCGATTTCCAGGTCGGCAACACCGGCAATGCCGGCCAGCTGACGCTGCAGCGTGGCGGCACTGGCGCGCAAGACATCGAGATCATCGCCGAAAATCTTGATCGCCACCTGGGCACGCACGCCCGACAGCATGTGGTCGATGCGGTGCGAAATCGGCTGACCGAGGTTGAGGCTGCCGGGCAGGTCCTTGAGCCGCTGCCGGATTTCGGCATTGATCGCCTCACGGTCGCGGCCGCCGGGTTTCAGGCGGATTTCCAGCTCGGACACATAAACGCCTTCGGCATGCTCGTCGAGCTCGGCCCGCCCGGAACGGCGGCCGATGTGCTCGATTTCCGGCACCCCCAGCAGCAGGCGCTCGGCCTGACTGGCGACGCGGACCGACTCGGCCAGCGTGACGCCGGGATTGAGGCGCAGCGTCACCGTCATCGACCCCTCGTTGAACGGCGGCAGGAAGGTGGTCGGGAAGAACGGCACGCTGGCCGCCGCCACGATCACCGCCGCCGCGGTCAGCCCGAGCGGCAATCCGGGCGCCGCCAGGACCCGGCGCAACAGGGGGTCGTAATGGCGCTTCAGCCAGGCGACCAGGCGGGTATCGCCATGCTGGCTGGCGGCCAGTCTGGGCAGCAGGTAGTAGGACAAGATCGGCGTCACCGTCACCGAGACCAGCAGCGAAGCCAGGATGGAGACGATGTAGGCGATGCCGAGCGGCACGAACAGCCGCCCCTCGATCCCCGGCAGGGCAAACAGCGGAACGAAGACCAGCGCAATGATCAGCGTCGCGTAGACGATGGCCGAGCGCACTTCGAGCGAGGCGGCGATGACCAGTTCGCGCAACTTGAAATCCTCGCCGCGCGCCACCGCCGAGCGCAGACGGCGGAGGATGTTCTCGACATCGACCACCGCGTCGTCGACCAGTTCGCCGATGGCGATGGCCAGCCCGCCCAGCGTCATCGTGTTGATCGACAACCCAAGCCACTTGAAGACCAGTACGGCGACCAGGATGGACAGCGGGATCGCGGTCAGCGAAATGAGCATGGCGCGCAGGTTGCCGAGGAAGAAGAACAGTACCGCCGCCACCAGACAGGCAGCGAGCAGCAGCTTGGCCTGCAGGTTGTCGATCGAGGCCTGGATGAAATCGGCCTGGCGGAAGATCACTTCCGGCGCCAGCACGCCGGCCGGCATGCCGCGGGTGATGCCGTCGAGCGCCGCCTCGAGGCGCCGGGTCAGGTCGACGGTATCGGCCGTCGGCTGTTTCTGGATGCTGAGGATGACCGCCGGTGCGCCGTTGAAACCGGCGTCGCCGCGTTTCACGGCCGGCGCGAAGCCGACCTGCACGACCTGGCGGAGCAGCACCGGCTGGCCGGCACGCGCCGTGACCGCCAGGTTCTGCAGGTGGTCGAGGCTGGCCGAACGGCCCAGATGGCGGATCAGGTATTCGCGGCCGTTGATTTCGAGGAAGCCGCCAGAAGTATTCGCGGCGTGACCGCGCAAGGCGTTTTCCAGCATCTCCAGGCTGACGCCGAGTTCGGCCATGCGCGCACCGTCCGGCTGCACCTGGAACTGCCGGACCTCGCCGCCGATGGGAATGACCTGGGCGACACCCGGTTCGGCCATCAGGCGCGGGCGCAACACCCAGTCGGCGTACTCGCGCGCGCGCATGGCATCACCCTGCGCCGGGTCGAGCGGGATCGCCAGCATCATCACCTCGCCCATGATCGACGACACCGGCCCCATGTGCGGCACGACGCCCGGCGGCAGGCTGCCCTGCAAGGCGGTCAGGCGTTCGGCGACCATCTGGCGGGCGCGATACAGCTCGGTATCCCAGTCGAAGGAAATATAGACAATGGACAGACCGGCCGCCGACACCGAACGCACGCCGGACACGCCGGGCAGCCCGTTGAGCGTCGTCTCCAGCGGGAAGCTAACCAGTTGCTCGATCTCTTCCGGCGCCATGCCGCCGGCCTCGGTCATCAGCGTCACGGTCGGTTTGTTGAGGTCGGGGAAGACATCGACCGGCAGGCGCTGCGCCTCGAAGGCACCGTAAGCCATCAGGATCAGCGCCACCGCCAGCACCGGCAGGCGGGCTGAGAGGCTCTTGTTCAATAACCACTGGAACATGGCGACCTCAGCGAATCTGGTTGATCAGGCTGGCGCCTTCGACGACCACGCGGTCGCCATCGGCCAGGCCATCGACGACCAGCACCCGGGCGCCGTCGAGCACCTCGCTGCGGATCGGCTTCGGGGTGAAGCGCTCGGGCGCCGTCTTGACCCAGACCATGGCCTCGTTGGCCGGACTGCGCACCACCGCCTGCCTGGGCACGGCCCAGCCCCGGACCTGACCGCGCAACTCGACCTGCACGCTGAGCGGCTGGCCGAGTGGCAGGCGCAAGCCCAGGCCG
>DILW01000117.1 GCA_002425245.1 Betaproteobacteria bacterium UBA5582
GTCCGAGAACTGGTTGCCAATGCATTGATCCATCAAGATTTTTTCATAAGCGGCGCGGGGCCGATGGTGGAGATTTTTGCTGACCGGATCGAAATTTCCAACCCTGGTAGCCCTCTCATGGCAACTGACCGTTTTGTCGATACACCACCGAAATCGCGTAACGAAGCGCTGGCGTCCCTGATGCGTCGTATCGGCATCTGCGAAGAGCGGGGCAGCGGCTGGGACAAGGTTGTGTCGCAAAGTGAAGCCTATCAGCTACCAGCACCGCTGGCCGAAGCTACGGATGACCACACCCGGGTCATCCTCTTCGCCCATCGCCCGCTGACCAGGATGGACAAGGAAGACCGAATCCGCGCTGTCTACCTTCACGCCTGTCTCCGTTACGTCAATCGGCAGGATACGAACAACACCTCGATAAGAGAACGCTTTGGCATAGAAGCCAGGAACAGCGCGACAGCTTCACGTCTGATAAAAGAAGCGGTAGCCGTTGGCGCAATCCTTCCCTACGACACCGAAGCAGCCCCCAAGCTGATGCGCTACCTGCCATTCTGGGCAGCTCAAGCACGACAGGGTGGCGCTACTTGATGGGTACTTGACAGACATAGACCTCCGTACGGATAGAAAAAATTTTCCAATAAAAACATATGGATAGAGAATCCATATTATTTGATAGCGGGTTAACTCGCCCATGCGGAAAGCGACTTTCCTGGTCAATGAAATCCGCTCCCTGAAATTCGAATCCATTCAATGTCTCCGAATACCCACATCGACCTTACCCCCTTCAACACCCTCGCCCTGCCCGGCCGCGCGGCGCATTACCTGAGGGTCACCGATCCGGACCAACTGGCGGCAGTGCCGCCCGGCGAGCGCCGCTTCGTCCTCGGCGGCGGCAGCAACCTGGTGCTGACCGGCGATTTCTCCGGCCTTGTCCTGCACATGGCGATCGCCGGCAAGCGGCTGTTGCGTCAGGATGACGAAGCCTTCTACATCGAGGCCGGCGCTGGCGAGAACTGGCATGACTTCGTCCAGTGGACGCTGGCGCAGGGTTGGCCTGGGCTGGAAAACCTGTCGCTGATCCCGGGGACGGTCGGCGCCGCGCCGGTGCAGAACATTGGCGCCTACGGGCTGGAAGTCGGCGAGCGCCTGGATTCGGTGACGGCCTGGGATTTCGAGAAACGGGCGATGTTCACGCTCGACCGCGACGCCTGCCGCTTTGCCTACCGCGACAGCCTGTTCAAGCAGCAGGGCTGGCATCTCGACGGCCGGGTCGCCATCGTTTCCGTCGTCTTCCGCCTGCCCAAGGCCTGGCAGCCGAATATCGGCTATGCCGATCTGCGCCAGGAACTGGCCGCTCGCGGCATCGCCGAGCCGGACGCTCGCGCAGTTGCCGATGCGGTGATCGCGGTGCGCCAGCGCAAGCTGCCCGATCCGGCACTGACGCCGAACGCCGGCAGCTTCTTTCACAACCCGGTGGTCGAGCGCAGCGTCGCCGACGCGCTGAAAGCGCAGCACCCGGCGCTGCCCTGCTACGCGCAGCCCGACGGCCGGGTCAAGCTGGCCGCCGGCTGGCTGATCGAGCAGGCCGGCTGGAAGGGCAAGGCGCTCGGGCCGGTCGGCATGTACGAGAAACAGGCGTTGGTCCTGGTCAATCGCGGCGGCGCGACCGGCGCCGACGTGCAGCGGACGATGGCGGCGGTGCAGGCCGCCGTGCGCGAGAAATTCGCCGTCGAACTCAGTCCGGAGCCGGTGTTCCTGTGACCTGCAGGCAGGCGGCCAGCCCGGTCGCCAGCGCGTCGGCCATGCGCGCCTGGCGCGCCGGATCGAGCAGCTCCAGTTCCTCGTCCTTGTGCTTGATCACGCCGGCTTCGAACAGCACCGCCGGCAGCGTCGTGCGGTAGAGGACGACCAGGTTGTCGTAGTACCAGACGCCATTGGCCGCATCGGCCGCGACGTGCTTGCGGCCGTGCCAGTCGCTTGGCACGAAGCCGGCGCGGCGCAGCATCGCCCCCATCGTCGAAGCGCAGAGCAGGCTGGTCGGCAGCGCCGGGTTGGCCGCCGAGACGAAAATGCCGTAACCGCGCTTGGCCTCGGTGTAGGTGCGCTCGACGCCTTCCCAGGTCCATGGCAGCAGCCAGGCTTCGCCGATCGAATCGTGGTGGATGGAGATGAAGAAATCGCTGCCGGCGGCGGCCTGCGGGCGCGCCGCCAGGCTGCCGATGGCGCCGTCGAAATTGATCCGGCGTACCGACTGCCCCCCGGCTTCCAGTCGTTCGGCAAGCACGCCGGCGAAATCGCGGTTGAACTCGAACTCGCTGCGCCCGCGCGCCGAGATGGCGCCAGTATCGCGACCGCCGTGGCCGACGTCGACGGCAATCTCCGGTGCGGCCGAGGCAAGTGTCGACAGGACAAGAAGAGCACTCGTTGTCAGGAATTTCATGCGCCGATTATCACCATAAAACGCGGGGCTGGAACGCCTGCGGCGAATTGCGCTATAGTCCCCCGCCAGTCGACTGGAAAGCAAAATGACCGACAAAATCACCCCACCACGCGGTAGCACCGCGCACGCACCGGATCTCAACTGGAGCCAGGTCCGCGAAACCGTCCTCATGCTCGAACTCGCCGCCGTGCAGATCGAACACGCGATGAAGGACAGCAATACCTCGGTCGACGTACTGACCCGCTCATTCACGGCGATGGCCGGCTGCATGCAGGAGATCGTCGGCAAGGTTGAGGCACTGCCGTCGGATGGTGCCAGCGGTGACGCCAAGGCCGAGTTGCTGGGCGCCACAGCCAATGTTTCCGGGATGGTGCATCAGGCGATCATCGCCTTCCAGTTCTACGACAAGCTGGTCCAGCGCCTGGCCCACGTCGGCCTCAGCCTGGGCGAACTGAGCGACCTGGTCGCCGAACCGGGGCGACTGTACAACCCCGGCGAGTGGGTTGGCCTGCAGACGCGGATCAAGGCCAAGTACACCACGCGCGAGGAAATCGCCATGTTCGACGCGGTGATGCAGGGCATCCCGGTCCAGGAAGCGGTCGAGCGCTTCATGGCCGAAATGCGCGAAAA
>DILW01000074.1 GCA_002425245.1 Betaproteobacteria bacterium UBA5582
CCTGGAACTTTTCCCCGCGCGACGCCGCCGGCACCCCCGGCGCCCTCGAACAGGCCCTGGTCGGCCTGCCCGCCGGCGACGGCGCACCACCGACCGTGCAGCACGTGGTGCGCAGCTTCGATCCGTGCATGGTGTGTACGGTCCACTAAGGCCAGCGGCGTAGAATCCTCCAGGTCTTCCACCTACTGGAGCCCCTATGTCGGAATCCCTGATCCTGCGCCCGCTGGAGCGCGAAGACTTGCGCTTCGTCCATGAGCTGGACAACAACGAAACGGTCATGCACTACTGGTTCGAGGAGCCTTACGAGGCTTTCGTCGAACTCGCCGATCTCTACGACCGCCACATCCACGACCAGAGCGAACGCCGCTTCATCGCCGAGGTCGGCGGCGAGCGGGTCGGCCTGGTCGAACTGGTCGAGATCAACCACATCCACCGCCGGGCGGAGTTCCAGATCATCATCGCGCCGATGCACCAGGGCAAGGGTTTTGCGACCATGGCCACGCGGCTGGCGATGGATTACGCCTTCACCGTGCTCAACCTGTACAAGCTCTACCTGATCGTCGATTGCGACAACGAACGCGCCGTCAAGGTCTATGCCAAACTCGGCTTCACCGAGGAAGGGCGTTTGCGCGAGGAGTTCTTCGTCGACGGCGAGTACCGTGACGTTCTGCGCATGGCCATGTTCCAGCCGGAATACCTGCGTCGGCGCAAGGAGCTGGCGACGACCGTCTGAGGTCGTCGCCCGTCGTTCTCAGAAGCCGATCTTGCGGCTGCGCCCCATGCGGGCCTGGTCGAAGTCGCGGCTTTCCAGCCAGTTGCGGCCTTCCAGCTTGGCGGTGCCGAACGCCGACAGCAGGCGCTTCTTCATGTCGCGCGGCGGCAGCGAGGCCAGCCGTTCGAGGACGCTGTCCTCGGCCTCGGGCGGGAAGCCCCAGTCGTGCTCGTTGATGCAGTCGCGGTACAGCGCGCGGGCGATGCTCAGCGAGGCTTCGTGGTCGGGGCGCGGCACTTCGTAGACGTTCATCCGGTTGAGGATGGGCTCCGGAATGCTGCGTTCGTCGTTGGCCGTGGTCACCCACAGGATGTGCGAGGCGTCGATGTCGATATCGACGAACTCGTCCTTGAAGGCACGGGCGGTGTCGTGTTCGAGCAGGCTGTAGAGCGCGCCCATCGGGTCGTAGCGCGAATCGCCGCCGGCCTTGTCGATTTCGTCGAGCACCACGATGGGGTTGGCGTAGTCGCCATGCACCAAAGTGTGCGCGACCTTGCCAGGCTTGGCGTTGTTCCATTGCGCCGAGGCCCCGGAGAGGATCCAGCCGGCGGTGAGCGAGCTCATCGACACGAATTCATGGCCGGTCCCCAGGCGGGCGGCGAGTTCGCGGGCAAAATGGGTCTTGCCGATGCCGGGTTCGCCGAGCAGCAGGATGGGCGTGAAATGCATTGGTTCGCTGCCGGCGACGGCGAGCGCCAGATGCTTCCGGATGTCGTCGATGACTTCGCCGAAGTTGGGGCAGCTGTCGTACAGGTCGTCGACCATGTCGGTGCCGCTGGGGCGGATCAGGAAACGACCGCCGCCGCGCTGCTTCATCTTTTCGTAGAGCGAAGCCAGCGCTTCGTTGCGGTTGCCCGCGGCGTCCTCAAGCGCGCGCTCGATGGCGGCGACGTCGTAGATGATGCGCTCTTCGGCGACCGTGAGTCGGATGTCGGTGCTTGCCATGATGACTTCCTCCTGACGCGTGTTGACTGCATTAACGGGGCGGAGTTGCCTGGGCTTGAGCCCAGGGGCCCCGGTTAGCAACAAGCATTTCCCGTTCCAGGCAGTTTGGGAAATAATGCCGGAATCGCTTTCTCGGCAGGACGCTCATGGAACGCTTCACCATTTCGCTGGACGATTCGCTCGCCCGCCAGTTCGACGAACTGATTGCCACCCGCGGCTACGTCAATCGTTCCGAGGCCGTCCGCGACCTGATCCGCGGCGCCATCGAGCACGATCGCCAACGCGGCGAGCCGGCCGGCCAGTGCGTCGCCAACCTCTCCTACGTCTACGATCACCACGAGCGCGAGCTGTCGGAACGCCTGACCCGCCTGCAGCACGACCATCACGACCTGACCGTGGCGGCCATGCACGCGCACCTGGACCACGACAATTGTCTGGAAACCGTCATTCTCAAGGGGGCAACGGCGGCTGTCCGACAATTCGCCGACGCCATGATCGCCGAACGCGGGGTGCGCCACGGCCACCTCAACCTGGTGGCGCTGGAAGCCGAGTACCACCACGCCCACGATGCGCATGGCAGCGACCATGTCCACTACCACCCCACCCGCTGAATTCGCCGGCGGCGGCGAGCAGGCCTGGATCGAAGTGATCCAGAAGATGGACGAGGTCTATAACGACCTCCTCCAGTACGAAGTTGCCCTCGAAGAAAAGAACGCCGCCCTCGAAGAGTCGCACCAGTTCATCGAGAGCGTGCTCGCCTCGATGTCCGACATCCTCATCGTCTGCGACCGCAACGGCGGCATCGAGGAGGTCAATCCCTCGCTTTGCCACTTTGCCGGCAAAAGCATGGAAGAACTGGCGCACACGCCGGTCTTCGACCTGTTCGCCGACGAAGTCGAACGCGCCCGTGCCCGCGATCTGTTCGCCCGTTACGCCCGCGAAGGCGTGCACGATTGCGAGTTCTTCCTGCGTGCCGGAGACGGTTCGACGGTGCCGGTGTCGATGAACTGCACACCGCGCGTGTCGCAGACCGGCAAGCTGATGGGCGTGGTGGTCACCGGCCGGCCGGTCGGCGAACTGCGCAAGGCCTACCATGCCCTGCGCCAGGCGCACGACGACCTGAAGCGCACGCAAAGCCAGCTCCTGCACGCCGAAAAGATGGTTTCGCTGGGCCGACTGGTGGCCGGCGTCGCCCATGAATTGAATAATCCGATCAGTTTCGTGCTCGGCAACGTGCTGTCGCTGCAACGCTACGCCGGCCGACTCGGGCGTTATGTCGACGCAGTGCATGCCGGCGAACTCGCCAGCCTGCCCGAGCTGCGCCAGGAACTGCGGATCGACCGCATCCTGGCCGACATGCCGCACCTGATCGACGGCATGATCGAAGGCGCCGAGCGGACCCGCGACATTGTCGATGCGCTCAAGCGCTTTTCCGCGGTCGATCGTGCGGCGCCCGAAGAGGTCGACGTCAACGAGGTGATCGAGCGTGCCGTCCGCTGGGTCAGCCAGAGCGCCGCCGGCAGGTTCGCGGTGCGCATCGAACTGCCGCCGGGATTGCGCTGTCGCGGCTCGTCCGGCCAATTGCAGCAGGTGGCGATGAACCTCGTCCAGAACGCCTGTGACGCCACCGCCGGCCAGGCCGATGCGCAATTGCTGGTCACCGGGCAGGTCGCCGACGGGAAACTGGAACTGCGTTTCCTCGACAACGGCCCAGGCATCCCCGAGGCCAACCTGGCGCAATTGTTCGAACCCTTCTTCACCACCAAGCCAGTCGGCCAGGGTACCGGCCTCGGCTTATCGATCAGCTACGGCATCGCCGAACGCCACGGTGGCCACCTGCGCGCCGCCAACCGCCCGGAAGGCGGAGCGGAATTCACGCTGACACTACCAGTGGAAAGCCACTAACCACTTTGCACCCTGCGTAGAAGTGCAAATCGAATACGCACAATGACTTATGGCGCGGGCACGGATTTTGTATGAAGATAGCGAATATTTTCATACAACACCTGCCCGATCATGCGCACTCCTTTGCTTTTCCTGTTTTTGTGTTGCACCTCGCCCGCCTGGGGACACGATCTTTGGCTGGAAGCCGATGGCCAGGAGTTGGTGCTGCTCCAGGGCCACCGGCATTCGGCGCACGAGGGCGCCGAGACCGTTGCCTACGATGCTGCCCGGGTAGTTGGCGCACGTTGCCTGGACGCCGACAGCAAGCCACGGACACTGAGCATTCCGGCAACCTCGCCGGTCCGTCTGGCCGGTGCGTGCACGGTGCTCCTGGTGAACTATGTTTCCGGTTACTGGACAAAAACCGCCTGGGAAACGAAGAACCTGCCGAAGACCGGAATCGCCGGCGTACTCCGTAGCTGGCATTCGGCCGAATCGGTGAAGCGCGTCGCAAAATGGATTCCGGCCGCTGGCCAACCGCTCGGCCAGGGGCTGGAAATCACACCATTGCGCGATCCGCTCACGCTGGTCAGCGGCGACAAGCTGAACCTGCTGGTCACCGACGACGGCAAGCCGGTGGCTGGCCTGCCGGTCGCCTATGGCGACGACACCCGCGGCGTCAGCGGTGCCGACGGGCGCATCGCGATCCGTCTGCGCCATCCGGGTGTGCAGCTGATTTCGACGACGCTGGAGACGCCGCTCACTGACGGCAAGGCCGACCGCTCATTGCGCAGCGCAACGCTGCAGTTCGAGATTGCCCGATGAGGCGCCTGCTTGCCGTGTTGCTGCTGCTTGCCGGGACGGCGACGGCGCATGAGATCCAGGTCGGCACCGCCGGTGCGACGGCAACCGTGCTCAGCTTGCGCTATGCCGACGGTCAGCCCTTTGCCTTCGAGGCTTACGAACTTTATCCGGTCGGCAGCCAGACGCCGGCTCAGGTTGGGCGAACCGACGCCGCCGGGCGTATCGCCTTCGTCGCCGATGGCCGGGCCGAGTGGCGACTGAAAGCCTGGTCGGACGACGGCCATGGAGTAGACCGGCCGATTACGGCGATTGCCGGCGAACTGACAGCGGTAGCGCCAATCGCCGAGACGCCGCGACCGGTGCTCTGGCTGGCCGGTCTGGGGGCGATTTTTGGCCTGTTCGGCCTGTGGCAGCTTTACCTGGGGAGGAAAAAACAATGAAGCAGTCGATGGTTGGCGTGGGCGCCTGGCTGGCGGCCGGGCTGGTAGCACCGGCGCTGGCCCACCACGGCGTCGCCGGGGTTGGGGCGGTCGGCCTGCAGGGGCCGGGGGCGCCGATCGAGTCGGCGGCATCGTCGGTGCTGCCGGCAGGCGGTGTGCTCGCCTATCTGAAGGTCGATCAGGCGCGTTTCAAACAGTACGACTGGGCGACACCGAACGCCGATTATGCCCGTTTCACCATGCTTGGCCTGGGCTACGGCGTCACCCCGTGGTTCTCCGCCTACGCCTTCGTCCCGCACAACACCAAGGTCGAGCAGTCCGGTGGCCTCGATTCGCGCGGCTGGGCCGACATGTCGCTGATGGGTCAGATCGGCTTCCGATACGATCAGGATAGCTGGCGTCTGACCCCGGCCAACGAAAGCCTGGACGATCTGGAGGACTGGCGTTTCAGCGTCTTTGCCGGCGCCACGCTGCCCACCGGCGCCCCCAATCACCGCCTCAGCGACGGCTCGATCGACCCGGGCAAGTCGCTCGGCTTCGGCAAGCCGGCGTGGACCCTCGGGCTTACCGCCAGCAAGATGCTCAGCCAGACGCTGACCCTGAGCCTGGAGGCGTCGACATTCCGCTTTCAACCCTACACCTACGATAACGCCGACCGCGTCCAGTTCGGCGCCGAGAACCGCCTCAACGCCGCGTTTTCGTGGCGGGCGCTGACGCTGGCGGAGCAGTCCTTTCGCCTCGATCCGGTACTTGAAGTGCAGTACCTGAGCATCGGCCGCGACCGCACCAACGGGGTCGGCGAACGCGGCACCGGCGGGCGCATGGTCTATCTGCTGCCCGGCGTGCGTGCCTACTGGCACAATGCCAGCTTCGCGCTCGGCCTCAAGAAGCCGGTGTGGACCGACCTCAACGAATCAGGCACGCAGCAAGGCGCCGAAGGCAAGGAGAAATACCGCCTGATCTTCTCCGCCTCACTGATGTTCTAAGGCTGAGCGATGCATATTCCCGACGGATTCCTGTCGCCGCAGACCTGGCTGCCGGCCTGGGGCGTGGCCGCGGCGGCCTGGACCTGGGCCGGACGCGGGCTGGCACGACGCCTCGATGAAACCCTGGTGCCGCGGCTGGCCATGCTGACGGCACTGGCCTACGCGCTGGGCCTGATCATGTTGCCGCTGCCCGGTGGCACTTCCGGCCATGCGCTGGGGGTGGCGGTGCTGGCGCTGGTGTTCGGGGTACGCCTGGCTTTCCTTGCCTACAGCGGGGTCCTGCTCTTGCAGGCCTTGCTGTTCGGTGCCGGCGGAATTACCGCGCTGGGGGTCAACGCGCTGGCCCTGGGCCTGGTTGGCGCCCTGGTGACGGTCGGCCTGTACCGCCTGCTGGCCCGTTTCGGCGAAGCGCTGGCGGTAACCGTGGCGGCTTTTGTCTCGCTGCAGGTTTCGGCCCTGATCGTGGCGCTGGTGCTTGGTTTGCAGCCGACGATTGCCCGACGCGAGGATGGTACGCCGCTGTTCTTTCCGCTCGGCCTGGAAATCACCGTGCCGGCGGTACTGCTGCCGCATCTGCTGATCGGCGTCGGCGAGGCGGCGCTGACTCTGTTCGTCTGGCGCCTGGCCCGGCGGAAAGGCTGGGTGGCGACATGAACCGGGCGCGCTATTGCTTGCTGGGCTATGGGCTGGCCGTGTTGGCGATCAGTTTCATCCATCAGCCGCTGTGGCTTGCCCTGGGGCTGCTGACGGCCGTGCTGGCGGCGGGGCCGGCGCGCTGGTCCTTGTTGCGACGTGCCTTGCTCGCCCTGCTGCTGTTCAACGCCAGCGTCAGCCTGGCTTATGCCCTGCTCGCCGGCTGGCGCGGGCAGCCGGTGTGGGCGCCCTTGCTGCTGATCAACCTGCGGGTGCTGCTCCTGGTCTTTCTCGGCTTCTGGCTGGTCGACCGGGTCCGCCTGCTCGATGCCCTGCGCGGTTGGCCCCTGCTGTCCATGGTGACGACCCTGACGCTGGGACAGATCGCGGTCTACCGCTGTTTGCTGGACGATTTTCGGGCCGCTTTTCGCAGTCGCAACCCCTTGCCGCCCCGTCCCGTGACCGTGCTCAGGCATGCCGGCGCGCAGGGTGGTGCCTTGATGGAAAAAGCCTTGCACGGCGCCGAGCAGGCGGCACAGGCAATGCGTTCACGAGGAAGTTTCGATGGCTGAAGCGATGCTGGAGTTTGTCGATGTAGCCTACGCCTGGCCGGATGGGCGGAAGGTGTTCAGCGGTTTGAACTTTCGCATCCAGGCCGGCGAGAAGGTGGTCCTGCTCGGAGCCAACGGGGCCGGCAAGTCCACCCTGCTGCGCCTGGCCAACGGCCTGCTGGCGCCGGGCAGCGGCCACATCGTCTGGCATGGACAGGTACTGAGCGAGCCACTGCTGCGTCAGCGCGACTTCGCCCGGCGCTTTCGCCAGGCCAATGTGCTGCTCTTTCAGCATCCGGAGGCCATGTTGTTCAACCCGACGGTGGGCGAGGAGATTGCCTACGGGCCCCGTCAGCTTGGCCTGCCCGACTGCACTGCCCGAGTGGCGCGCTGGGCCGGCGAGCTCGGTCTGTCGGCCTTGCTCGACGAAGCACCTTTCGCGCTGTCCGGCGGGCAGAAACAGAAGGTCGCCCTGGCCTGCCTGCTGGCGCTCGATCCGGCTTTCCTGGCACTCGATGAGCCAAGTGCTTCGCTTGATCCGGCCACCGTCGGCTGGCTGATCGATACCCTGCTCGATTCCGGGCGGACGGTGCTGGCGAGCACGCACAACCTCAGCCTGGCGGCCGAACTGGGCGACCGGGCGTTGATCCTGAACACCAACGGCCAACTCTGTTACGACGGCCCGCTGGCAGCCGCGCTACAGGATCTGGAACTGCTGCAGGCAGCCGGGCTGGCACATCGTCACCGCCATCGGCACGGCGGTCATGCGCATGCGCATCTGCATGCGCATGACTGGGATATCTAGAACTCCTGCCATTCGTCGTCGAGCGAGGCGGTTCTGCTCGGCGGCGCGGCGAGGCGCCTGGCTGCAGGCGCGGCAAGCAGTTCAGGCGCCGGGGCGCTATCCCGGCGCAGCCGGAAACCGGCCACCGCCCGGCTGAGCTGGATCGCCTGTTCCTCAAGGCTTTCGGCAGCGGCCGCAGCTTCTTCGACGAGTGCGGCATTCTGCTGGGTGACCTCGTCCATCTGCGTCACCGCCAGGTTGACCTGCTCGATCCCGTTACGCTGTTCGGCACTGGCGACTTCGATTTCCTCGACGATGCGGCCGACCCGCGCGATGCTGGCGATGATTTCGTCCATCGCCTTGCCGGTTGCAGCGACATGCTGATTGCCGTCTTCGACCTTGCTCACCGAGTCGGCGATCAGTCCCTTGATGTCCTTGGCCGCGGCGGCACTGCGTTGGGCCAGGGTACGCACCTCGGTGGCGACGACGGCGAAGCCGCGTCCCTGTTCGCCGGCTCGGGCAGCCTCGACGGCGGCGTTGAGGGCGAGAATGTTGGTCTGGAAAGCGATGCCATCGATGACGCCGATGATGTCGGCGATCCGGCGGCTGGATTGCTGGATGTCCTCCATGGTGTGCACCATGCGACTGACCACTTCGCCACCACGGCCGGCGGTGCTGCGGGCGTCGCCGGCCAGTTCCAGGGCGTGATGGGCGCTCTCGGCGTTCTGCTTCACCGTGCTGGTGATTTCTTCCATGCTGGCCGCAGTTTCTTCCAGGTTGCTGGCCTGTTCTTCGGTGCGCGACGACAGGTCCTGGTTGCCGGCAGCGATTTCCTTGGCGGCGCGGTTGATGTGGTCGACCGCGAGTTGGATGTCACCGACCAGTTCCTGCAGGTTATCGACCGTGGTGTTCATGGCCTCGGTGGTTGCCCCGAAAACCCCCGGGTAGCGGTGCTCGATGCGCTGGCTGAGGTCGCCGTCGGCGAGCGCTGCGCCGATGCGGCGGATATCGGCAAGACCGCCTTCGGTCATGGCGCACAGGTGATTGAGCAGGTCGGCCAGGGTGCGTTCGTAACCGTGACGACCATCGAGGCTCATGCGCTGGCTGAAATCACCCCGACTGGCGGCAGCATCGACCAGCGCGCGGACATCGGCGACAGTGCGGTTGAGCGCGCTGACCGTGGCGTTGACCGCCGTCGCGGTCAGCCCGAACTGGCCGGGATAGTTGTGTTCGATGCGGTGCTCAAGTTCGCCGCGGGCCAGGGCATCCGCCACCCGGGTGATGTCGGCAAGACCGGTTTGCGTGATCTGCGACAGGGCGTTCAGACGCTCGCTCAGGGTATGCATGAAGCCCTGCTTGCCGTTCAGTTCGAGACGCCTGCTGAAATCCCCGCGCTTGCCGGCGGCTTCGACGACCTGAGCGATCTCCTCCACCAGTTGACGCAAGGCAATCTGCATCTGCGCGAGCGAGTAGGCAATGCTGCGCGTATCGCCCGGCTCGATTGGCAACTCGTGCTGCAGATCACCTGCGGCGATTCTGGCAACTGCCTCGCACACCGCCGCCGGTTCGCCGCCGAGATCACCGAGCAAGCGCCGGGTGACACGCAGGGCGATGACGGCGCCGATGATGGCGCTGAGCAGGACGATGGCGATCAGCAGCAGGCGGCTGGAGGCATAAGTCTGTTCGCCACGCTCGTATTCCGCTCTGGCGGCATCCAGCTGAACCTCGATCAGGGTCGAAAACTTGGCCGACAGCGGATCGATTGCCGGGTAGAGTTCGGCGCTGGCGTAGGCCGCTAGCGCGTCCATATCCTGCGCCCGCAGAATGCCCTTGAGGCGCTCAACGCTGGTATTGCCCAGGCGCATGAGCGGATCGATTTCACGTACCAGCGCTTCTTCCTCGGCGATCAGGGGTTTCTTCAGGTAGGCACTCCAGATGCGGGCAATGGTCGTTTCTGCCGCCTCGATGTCCTTCAAGGCCTGCTCGGTGGAATGGTTGCCATTGCGTGCCTTATGCGTCGTATCGACGATGTTGACGGCATAGAGGTCGGCGATCTGCTTGAGGTCGCGCAGCGGAACGACCCGATCAAGGTAAACGCTTTCCAGTCCATTAACCGTCGAAGACAGCCCTCGCCAGCCGACAATGCCGCTGATGACGAGTGCGGCCAGAAAAAAGAGGGCCATCAACATCTGGCGGTGTAACACTTTCATCGTGCATCCTTGTCGGGTTGTCGCATCAGATGAGGATCATAGGAGGGAGCCGGACGCGATACAAGGTCGGCGAGCTGTATCGGGGCGTGCTAACGCACGGGATTGCTACAGCCCTCCTCATAATTCATAATTACACACCCTCAGAAAGCTTTTTGGAGTAGTCTGCAGGGTTTTCCCCAACACGTTTGCCGAGGATTATCCGTGGAAAAGGATTTGCGCGAAGCCGCACTCGAATATCACCGCTGGCCCACCCCGGGCAAGATTTCCGTCCGCCCGACCAAGGGCCTGACCAACCAGCGCGACCTGGCCCTGGCCTACTCGCCCGGCGTCGCCGCGGCCTGTGACGCCATCGTCGAGGACGAATCGACCGCCGCGCTGTACACCTCGCGCGCCAACCTGGTCGGCGTCGTCACCAACGGCACCGCCGTGCTCGGCCTCGGCAATATCGGCCCGCTCGCCGCCAAGCCGGTGATGGAAGGCAAAGGTTGCCTGTTCAAGAAATTCGCCGGCATCGACGTGTTCGACATCGAACTGGCCGAAAACGACCCGGACAAGCTGATCGACATGGTTGCCGCACTTGAGCCAACGCTCGGCGGCATCAACCTGGAAGACATCAAGGCGCCGGAATGCTTCTACATCGAGCAGAAGCTGAAGGAACGGATGAACATCCCGGTCTTCCACGACGACCAGCACGGCACCGCGATCATTTCCGCCGCCGCCATGCTCAACGGCCTCAAGGTTGTCGGCAAGAAGATCGAAGAGATCAAGGTGGTGGTTTCCGGCGCCGGCGCCGCCGCGATTTCCTGCGTAAACCTGTGGTGCGATCTTGGCGTCAAGCGCCAGAACATCACCATCTGCGACTCCAAGGGCGTCATCTACGTCGGCCGTCCGGGCGGCATGGACGAAACCAAGGCCCGCTACGCTCAGGAAACCGACAAGCGCACGCTGGCCGATGCCATGGTCGGCGCTGACATCTTCCTTGGTCTGTCGGCGGCCGGGGTGGTCAGCCAGGACATGGTCAAGAGCATGGCCGACAAGCCGATGGTCTTTGCGCTGGCCAACCCGACCCCGGAAATCATGCCGGAACTGGTCAAGGAAGTCCGCCCGGAGGCGATCATCGCCACCGGTCGTTCCGACTATGTGAACCAGGTCAACAACGTCCTCTGCTTCCCCTTCATCTTCCGCGGTGCGCTTGATGTCGGCGCCACCCGCATCACCGAAGAAATGAAGATGGCCTCGGTGCGCGCCATCGCCGAACTGGCCGAAGCCGAAGTCACCGACGAGGTGGCCATGGCCTATCCCGGCCATGACCTCACCTTTGGTCCCGAATACCTGATTCCCAAGCCTTTTGATCCGCGCCTGATCGTCAAGATCGCGCCAGCCGTTGCCCAGGCCGCCATCGATTCCGGCGTCGCCACCCGCCCGATCACCGACTGGGCCGCTTACCGTGCCAAGCTCTCGGAATTCGTCTATCACACCGGCGTCGGCATGCGCGCCATCTTCCAGGCCGCACGGCAGGCCCAGGGCAAACGCATCATCTACGCCGAAGGCGAAGATGAGCGCGTGTTGCGTGCCGTTCAGGTGGTGATCGAGGAAAAATTCGCTCGCCCGATCCTGATCGGTCGTCCCGACATCATCGCCTTGCGCCTCGAGAAGGCCAATCTGCGGATCAAACCGGGCGTCGATTTCGATGTCGTCAATCCGGAATCGGACGAACGCTACCGTGAATGCTGGACCGCCTATCACAAGCTGATGGTGCGCCGTGGCGTCACCCCGGCGATCGCCAAGGAAACCCTGCGTCGCAAGCCGACGGTGATCGGTGCCATGCTGCTCAAGCTTGGCTACGCCGATGGCCTGATCTGCGGCATGACCGGCCAGTACAGCCACCACCTGGGCGTGATCAGCCAGATCATCGGCAAGCGCAGCGGCGTCAATACGCTGGCAGCGATGAACTACCTGATGCTGCCCGGCCGTTCGCTGTTCATCTGCGACACGCACGTCAATGAGAATCCGAGTGCCGAGGAAATCGCCGAAATGACGCTGATGGCGGCCGAGCAGGTCAAGCGCTTCGGCAGCCACCCGAAAGCGGCACTGCTGTCGCATTCCAACTTCGGTTCCGGCAACTCGGAATCGGCACGCAAGATGAGCGTTGCCGCCGGGCTGGTGTCGGCAATGTCGGCCGGCGAGCTCGAGGTCGATGGCGAAATGCACGGCGACTCGGCGCTGAGCGAAGACGTCCGCCGCGAGGCCAATCCGGATTCCCCGCTCAAGGGCGAAGCCAACCTGCTGGTCATGCCCAACATCGACGCCGCCAACATCTCCTACAACCTGTTGAAGATGACCGCCGGCGAAGGCGTGACCATCGGCCCCATCCTGCTCGGCGCAGCCCGCCCGGTGCATGTGCTGACCTCGACGGCGACCGTTCGCCGCCTGGTCAACATGACGGCGCTGGCCGTCGTCGAATCGATGGAACGCTGATCGCCAACCCGGTTCCAGCCCCAAGCCCCGCCCTGGCGGGGCTTTTTCATTTCTCGTCGAGAAGCTGCTGGAGATCCGAAACGATCGGCTCGATCAGCGCATTGGCCGGCACCACCAGGCGCAGCTGCCCCTTGGGATCAATCAGGTAGGCACTGTCGCTGTGATCCATCACGTAATCCATGCCACCTTCGACCTCCTTGCGGCTGTAGATCACCTTGAACTGGCCGGCCAGCTTGGCAATCTCCTCGGCCGGCCCGGACAAGCCGAGGAAGCCCGGGTTGAACCACTTGACGTAGGTATCGGTGCGTTCCGGCGTGTCACGCTCGGGGTCAACCGTGACAAACACCAGTTGCACCCGCTCGGCATCCTTGCTGCGCAGGTTGCGGACCAGGCTGGCGTACTTGCGCAGGGCGCCGGGGCAGATGTCCGGACAGGCGGTGTAGCCGAAATACACAATCACCGCCTTGCCGCGGAACTCCTCGAAGTTCCGTGCCTGTCCGGTACCGTCGAACAGGGTGGCGGCGGGGATGATATTGCCGGCCGAAACGTCGGTGTGTTTGAAGCGGGGAGCTTCGCCATCACCGCCACAGGCAACCAGCGATGTCGCAGCGAGCAGGGCAAGGAATATGCGTCGATTCATGAGGACAGGCTTTCCAGCAATTTTTCGTGAATCCCGCCGAAACCACCGTTGCTCATCACGAGCACGTGGTCGCCAGGGCGAGCCGCTGCGACGATGGCGTCGACCAGGGCAGCAAAACTCTCATGTACGCAGGCTCGATCGCCCATCGGGGCCAGCGCTGCGCCTGCATCCCAGCCCAGATTACCCGCGTAACAGAAGGCCAGGTCGGCCTCCCGCAGGCTATCTGGCAGCTGCGATTTCATTGTACCCAGCTTCATCGTGTTCGAGCGGGGTTCCAGCACCGCCAGGATGCGTGCCGATCCGACCTTGCGGCGCAGACCGGCAAGCGTGGTGGCGATCGCCGTCGGATGGTGGGCGAAATCGTCGTACACGGTGATGTCGCGGACAACGCCGCGGACTTCCATGCGCCGCTTGACGTTGCCGAAGCGGCTCAGCGCTGCCAGA
This sequence comes from Betaproteobacteria bacterium UBA5582, assembly GCA_002425245.1. GTDB lineage: Bacteria > Pseudomonadota > Gammaproteobacteria > Burkholderiales > Rhodocyclaceae > Azonexus. Next base: position 13,572 of record DILW01000074.1, read on the forward strand.
CCCATGGCAAAGGGAACACCGGCATGACGGGCAGCCAGCAGGGCAGCGCAGGCATTGGCACGATTGTGCTCGCCGTTCAGCTGCCAGACGGTACGGCCAATCTCGCCGGTTTCGTCGAACAGCACCAGTTCGCCGCTGGCATCGTCACCGCGAGTGTGGAAGCCAGCCGGGTCATTGAAGCGTTCGACCGGCGTCCAGCAGCCGCGGTCGAGTACGCGTCCAAGGCTGGCTTCGCCGGCATTGCTCACGATCAGCCCGGACTGCGGCAAGGTACGCACAAGATGGTGGAATTGCGTTTCGATCGCGCCAATATCGGCGAAGATGTCGGCATGATCGAATTCCAGATTATTCAGGATGGCAGTCCGTGGCCGGTAATGAACGAACTTGGAACGCTTGTCGCAAAACGCCGTATCGTATTCATCGGCTTCGATGACGAAGAAAGGCGTGTCGCCGAGGCGTGCAGAGACACCGAAGTTCAGCGGCACGCCGCCAATCAGGAAACCCGGCGCCAGTCCGGCATCTTCCAGAATCCAGGCAAGCATGGCGCTGGTCGTGGTCTTGCCGTGAGTACCGGCGACACCGAGCACCCAGCGCCCCTGGAGAACGTTCTCCGCCAGCCACTGTGGCCCGGAAACATAGGGCAGGCCGCGGTCGAGGATGGCTTCCAGCAGGGGATTGCCCCGCGACACGGCGTTACCGATGACGAAGATGTCCGGCGCCAGAGCCAGTTGATCGGTTCCGAATCCCTCGCTCAGGGCAATGCCGGCCTGCCGCAACTGGTCGCTCATGGGCGGATAAACATTGGCGTCACAACCGGTGACCCGATGGCCGGCGGCGACCGCAAGCTGGGCGAGGCCGCCCATGAAGGTGCCGCAGATGCCGAGAATGTGAATGTGCATGTCACTTACTGTGGTTAGAATGAGGGTGATTTTACCCTGAGCGAGACAACATGCCCCGCCACGAAAGCTCGAGAGCCGCATCCGGCACCCGTGCCAGCATTGCCGCCGCCGCTGCCCGCCTGATGGCCGAGGATGGAATCAGCGACTACCACCACGCCAAGAAGAAAGCGGCACGGCAACTGGGCTTGCCCGATCATGTTGCCTTTCCCGATAATGCTGAGGTCGAGGCCGAGTTGCGCGCTTATCGCAGCCTGTACCAAGGGGAAGAGCACGCCGAAATGTTGCTGGCGATGCGCCACACCGCACTCGAACTACTTGAACTGCTGGCCGCCTTCAATCCCTACCTGACCGGTTCCGTACTCGACGGGACGGCGGGCGAACATGCACATATCGACATCCTGCTGTTTGCCGACAGCGCCAAGGAGGTGGAGATATTCCTGCTCAACCGGGGCATCGACGTCGGCCATGGCGAACCACGCAACGAAAAGGTCGAGGCTGTACTGCAGATCGAGACGGATACGGTGGATGCCAACCTGATCGTCCTGCCGCCTCACCTCGAACGGGTCAGCCTCAAACACCGCGACGGCCGGCCAAGGGAGCGTGTCCGAGCCACCGAGTTACGCAGCCTGCTACCGGGGTAGACTGGACAAGTTGCAGCGATTTGCGGCAAACTTGCCGCCATGACGAAGCGAAAAACTGCTTCCAAGGCACCGGAAAAGGCTCGCATCCTGGTGATGCACGGGCCGAACCTGAACCTCCTTGGCACGCGCGAACCCGAACACTACGGCCGGATCACCCTGGCCGACATCAACCTGACGCTGGCGCGCCTGGCCGACAGCGCCGGAGTGGAACTGGAGTCCTTTCAGAGCAACCACGAAGGCGCACTGATCGAACGCATCCATGCCGCCCGCGAGCAGGGCGTTCGCGCCATCATCATCAACCCGGCGGCTTACACTCATACCAGCGTTGCCCTGCGCGATGCCCTGGCGGCCGTTGCCATCCCCTTTGTCGAGGTACATCTTTCGAACGTGCATGCCCGCGAGCCTTTCCGGCATCACTCGTACTTTTCCGACCTGGCCATCGGCGTCATCTGCGGCCTGGGTCACGAGGGCTACCGACTGGCCCTCGAATACCTTCTCAACAAGATCAACCTGGATCAATAACGACCAAAGTCGTGATCATGCGCCCAAAAAGCGCGAAAAATTAGGGAGTCATCATGGATCTGCGCAAGCTGAAGAAACTCATCGACCTCGTTCAGGAGTCCGGCATTTCCGAACTCGAAGTCACCGAAGGTGAAGAAAAGGTCCGCATCGCCAAGCACTTCGGTGCCGTTGCCGCCGCCCCTGTGCAATACGCCATGCCGGCCGCCATGCCTGCCGCCGCGCCGGCAGCACCGGCATCGTCGGTTAACCTGGACGACGAGGACGACCTGCCCGAAGGCCACGTCGTCAAGTCGCCCATGGTTGGCACCTTCTACCGCTCGCCTTCGCCGGGTGCCGATGCCTTTGTCCAGATCGGCAGCGTCGTCAAGAAGGGTGACACCCTGTGCATCATCGAAGCGATGAAGTTGCTCAACGAGATCGAATCGGACGCCGACGGCACGGTCAAGGCTATCCTGCTCGACAACGGCGAGCCGGTCGAATTTGGCGAACCGCTGTTCGTGATCGGCTGATCATGGCGATGTTCGAAAAAATCCTGATCGCGAACCGGGGCGAGATCGCGCTGCGGATTCAGCGTGCCTGTCGGGAATTGGGCATCAAGACCGTGGTTGTCCACTCCGAGGCCGACCGCGAGGCCAAGTATGTCAAGCTGGCCGACGAATCGGTGTGTATCGGTCCGGCAGCGTCGGCGCAGAGTTACCTCAATGTGCCGGCGATCATCTCGGCCGCCGAGGTGACCGACGCCCAGGCCGTTCACCCGGGCTACGGCTTCCTCTCCGAGAATGCCGATTTTGCCGAGCGGGTCGAGACTTCCGGCTTTGTCTTCATCGGCCCGCGCGCCGAGACCATCCGCCTGATGGGCGACAAGGTGTCGGCCAAGGACGCGATGAAAGCGGCCGGCGTCCCCTGTGTACCGGGTTCCGACGGCGCCTTGCCGGAAGACCCCAAGGAAATCGTCAAGATCGCCCGGGCCGTCGGTTATCCGGTGATCATCAAGGCCGCCGGTGGTGGTGGTGGTCGAGGCATGCGCGTCGTCCATACGGAAGCGGCACTGATCAGCGCCGTCCAGATGACGCGCCAGGAGGCCGGCCAGTTCTTCGGCAACCCAGCGGTTTACATGGAGAAATTCCTGGAGAACCCGCGCCACGTCGAAATTCAGGTGCTCGCCGATGAATTCCGGAATGCCATCTACCTGGGCGAACGCGACTGTTCGATGCAGCGCCGGCACCAGAAGGTGATCGAAGAAGCGCCGGCACCGCATATCCCGGCGCGCCTGATCAGCCGCATCGGCGAACGCTGCGCCGAGGCCTGCCGCAAGATCGGCTATCGCGGCGCCGGCACCTTTGAATTCCTGTACGAAAACGGTGAGTTCTACTTCATCGAGATGAACACCCGTGTCCAAGTCGAACATCCGGTGACGGAAATGATCACCGGTGTCGATATCGTCCAGGAGCAGATCAGGATCGCCGCCGGTGAGAAACTCCGATATCGGCAAAAGGACATCGTGTTCCGCGGTCACGCCGTCGAATGCCGCATCAACGCCGAAGATCCCTTCACTTTCGTGCCATCTCCCGGCAAGATCGAGTTTTATCACCCGCCCGGCGGCCCCGGCATCCGGGTCGATTCGCACATCTACCAGGGTTACCGCGTGCCGTCGCACTACGATTCGATGGTCGCCAAGGTCATCGCCTACGGCGATACCCGCGAACAGGCCATCCGCCGCATGCGGGTCGCGCTGTCGGAAATGAGCATCCAGGGGATCAAGACCAACATCGCCCTGCACCAGGAACTGATGCTCGACGCCCGCTTCAACGAAGGCGGCACCAGCATTCACTACCTGGAGCACAAGCTGGCCGACAAGAGCGAGGTCAAGCAGTAACGATGGCTTGGCAGAACGTCAGTTTTCTTACCGATGCAGCCAGCGCCGAGCCGGTCTGCGATGCCCTGATTGAAATCGGGGCGTTGTCGGCCAGCATCGAGGATGCCGACGCCGGCACCCCGGACGAGCAGCCGCAGTTCGGCGAGCCCGGCTCGGTGACGACGCCGGGATGGGCGCACTCGCGGGTCGTCGCCTTGTTCGACAGCGACGCCGACGTCGCCACCATGCTGGCCGAAGCGGCCGAGCAAGCCGGACTGGCGCAGGTACCGGAATTCACTGTGGCAATCGTTGAAGAACAGAACTGGGTGCAATTGACCCAGGCCCAGTTCGACCCGATCCAGGTTTCCGGGCGCCTGTGGATCGTTCCTTCGTGGCACGAGGCCCCCGACCCGGCAGCGATCAACCTGATTCTTGACCCCGGCATGGCCTTCGGCACTGGTTCCCACCCGACCACCCGGCTCTGTCTGGAGTGGCTGGAGCGTACCGTTGCCGATGGCGACACCCTGCTCGACTACGGCTGCGGCTCCGGCATCCTGGCCATTGCTGCGGCCAAACTCGGGGCGGCTGAAGTATCCGGCGTGGACATCGATCCGCAGGCCGTCGAAGCCGCCAAGGCCAATGCCGAGCGCAACGGCGTCCTGGCCCGCTTTGCCGATTCGGCAGAAGCGCTGGCGGGCAAGTATGATGTCGTCGTGGCCAACATCCTCTCCAATCCGCTGCGCGTCCTGGCCCCTGCCATCTGCGCCCATGTTCGCAGCGGCGGGCGCTTGGCCCTGTCCGGCATCCTCCGCGAACAGGCCGAGGAGATCGTTGCCGTGTACGCACCGTGGATTCCGCTGCAGGTAGCCGATGTGCGCGAGGATTGGGTATGCCTGGCCGGGGTCAGACCCTGAGCCGCACCCGCTGCCCGGCATGTGGCACGGTTTTTCGTGTCACCGCCGAGCAACTTCGGCTGAAGGCCGGCAAGGTCCGCTGTGGCCACTGTCAGACGGTATTCAACGCCTTCGATCATTTGCAGGCGGACGAGCCCGCTACCGTCGAGCCGGCGACTTTCATTCCCGAACCGGTGCTTGCCGATCCGCCTGCGATCGAGCCACCAACGCCGCTTGAGGAATTGCCGCTGACCACGCTGTCCGCACCGGACACCCTGGCACCGGCACCGACGGTGGAGCCGCTCTCACCGGTACCGGAACTCCCGGACGCCGACGACGCGACGACGGACGCTCCGGCCAGCGAGGAGGCACCGCTGGCCGCCCCCGTCGCCGACGCTCCCGAAGCGTTGCCCGAACAAGCCGCGGAAAGTCCGGAGCAAACTACGCTGGCAGCCAGGGAAGCCGGCTTGGTAGCGGTACGCGACCTGGCGGAAAGCCCGGTTTATGACCGCTGGTCGGCAGGCACGCTGGCTGACCACCGCTTCGTCAGTTTCGACGAGGACGCCCAGAAGTCCCCGCTTTGGCCTTATCTAACCGCCTTCCTGCTGCTCCTGCTGTTGCTGGCCGGCCAGTTGGCGTGGCATTTCCGCACCAGCATCGTCCAGCACCTGCCGACGCTCGGCGCGGCCTATACGGCGCTGGGTATCGACGTACCGCTGCCGCGCGACGTCGCCATGGTTTCGATTGAAAGCTCCGACCTGCAATCCGACGCCACCCGCGGCCTGTTCGTGCTCAATGCCAGCCTGAAGAATCTGGCCGGTCACGCCCAGGCCTGGCCCAGCCTCGAACTGACACTGACCGACATCAACGACCGGGTAGTCGCCAGACGCATCCTGGAACACGGCGACTACCTGCTGCCCGACACCCCGAAAACCCACTTCCCGGCCAACGGCGAAACCGGCGTGCGCTTGTGGATCGACGCCAAGGACATTGGTGCCACCGGCTACCGCCTCTACATTTTCTACCCCTGAACGACAAGATGACGACACTGATCTGCGGTTCCCTGGCCTTCGACAACATCATGGTCTTCCCGGACCGCTTCAAGAATCACATCCTGCCCGAGCAGATTCACATCCTCAACGTCGCCTTCCTGGTTCCGGAAATGCGCCGCGAGTACGGTGGCTGCGCCGGCAACATCGCCTACAACCTGATGCTGCTCGGCGGTGACGCCAGCATCATGGCCACCGTCGGCGACGATGCCGGGCCCTATCTTGCCCGCCTCGACCAGCTTGGCCTGAGCCGGGCCCATGTCCGCCAGATTCCCGGCAGTTTCACCGCCCAGGCCTTCATCACCACCGACCTCGACGACAACCAGATCACCGCTTTCCACCCCGGTGCGATGGCCTTTTCGCACCTGAACAAGGTTGAACAGGCCGGGGCCAAACTGGGCATCGTCGCCCCCGATGGCCGCGAAGGCATGCTGCAGCATGCGCGCGACTTCGCCGCGGCCGGCGTCCCTTTCATCTTCGATCCGGGCCAGGGCCTGCCGATGTTCGACGGCGACGACCTGATGGAATTCCTGCGCCTGGCCGACTACGCCTGCTTCAACGACTACGAGGCCAAGCTGGCCTGCGATCGTACCGGCCGCAACCTCGAGCAACTGGCAACCGAGGTGAAGGCACTGATCGTCACCCGTGGCGGCGAAGGCTCGGAAATCCACACCGGCGGCAGCTGTCTCCGGATTCCCTGCGTCGCCCCGGATGCCGTCGTCGACCCGACCGGTTGTGGCGACGCCTACCGCGCCGGCTTGCTCTACGGGATTGCCAACGGCTACGACTGGCCGACGACCGGCCGGCTGGCTTCGCTCATGGGATCGATCAAGATCGCCCACCGCGGCGGTCAGAACCATCGCCCCAGCCGCGAGGAAATCGGCGAGCGTTACCGCAAGGCCTTCGGCACCCTGCCCTGGCAGGACTGAAACCGGTCTGTCACGCACGGGCAATAGGCATGTAACACGCCTGTTCCATCCTGTTCTCCATAAACCAAGGAGAACGACATGGAACAATTGCACAAGTCGACGGCCCGTGCCCGTCCGGAAAAGCGCAGCCTGGCGGTGGGCTTTGCCCGCAGCGCCGGCGACATCCTCGAAGCCCAGCGCCTGCGTCATCGCGTCTTCGCCGGCGAAATGGGCGCCAACCTGCCCAGCCGCACGCCCGGCGTTGATCACGACATCTACGACCCGTACTGCGAGCACCTGGTCGTGCGCGATACGCAGAATGGCGACATCGTCGGCACCTACCGCATCCTGCCGCCGGAAAATGCCCGCCAGGTCGGCTATTACTCGGAAAACGAATTCGACCTGACCCGCCTCCAGCACCTGCGTTCGCGCATGGTCGAGATCGGTCGCTCCTGCGTCCATCCCGACTATCGCACCGGCGCCACGATCACCCTGCTCTGGTCTGGGTTGGCGCAGTACATGCTGGAGCATGGCCACGATTACCTGATCGGTTGCGCCTCGATCAGCATGGCCGACGGCGGTCATGCTGCGGCCAGTCTGTATAATCGACTCGCTGTCGACCACCTCGGGCCGCAGGAATATCGCGTCTTCCCGCGCTGTCCGCTGCCGCTGGCGGCCCTGCAGCAGGATCGTCCGGCCGAAGTGCCGCCGCTGATCAAGGGCTACCTGCGGGCAGGCGCCTGGATTTGCGGCGAACCGGCCTGGGATCCCGACTTCAATACCGCCGACCTGCCCATCCTGATGCCGATGGCCAAGGTCGCCGGCCGTTACGCCAAGCACTACCTGGGACAGACAGACTGAACGAGACCACGCCCCTCACCCGCGCTTTCCGCGTATTCCGCCTGTTCCTGCTGGTGCTGGCCGGGGCGCTGGTCGCCTTGAGCGTGTTCCGCATCTGCGGTGACCGGCGTCGGCTGCTGCTCAAGCAGAGCTGGTCGGCAGCCGTGCTCGATGCCCTGGGCGTCGAACTGGAAGCCGACCTGACCCACCTGGCACCGGGCGTGCTGCTGGTTGCCAACCACGTTTCCTGGATCGACATCTTCGTCATCAATGCCGCCGTGCCCTCGGCCTTCGTTTCCAAGGAAGAGGTCCGGCGCTGGCCGGTGATCGGCTGGCTGGCCTGGAAGAACGACACCGTGTTCCTGCGGCGCGGCAGTCGCGGCCACGCCCGCATCGTCAACGAGGAAATCGCCGGCATCCTGGCGCAGGGCAAGGTCGTCGCCGTGTTTCCCGAAGGCACCACCACCGACGGTCGCAGCCTGCTGCATTTCCACGCTGCCTTGCTGCAGCCGGCGCTGGTTGCCGGTCGGCCGGTACTGCCGGCGGCGATCTCCTATTGGGAATTGAACGGCACGCGCAGCCTGGCGCCGCGCTACGATGGCGATATCTCGCTCGGCCAGTGCACGACCGCGATTCTCAAGCGCCGACGGATCATTGCCCGGCTGGTGACAACGCCGCTGCGCGGCCTGCAGGGCGAGGAGCGCAAGCAGGTGGCCGCCGAGGCGCGCGAGGCTATCGCTTTAGCGGCTGGACTTCCGCTGGCGAGCAATCCACCTGAAATACCCGACGGTCTTCGAGCCGGACTGCCGTCAGGTGTCCTCCCCACAAGCAACCCGAATCGAGCGCCAGCTGATTCTGCGTAATCCGCAGACCCAGCGCCGACCAATGGCCGGTGACCAGAATGCTGTTGGCACTCTTGCGATCGGGCACGTCGAACCAGGGCAGGTAGCCGGCCGGTGCATTGACCAGTTTGCCCTTGGCCTTGAATTCCATCAGCCCCTTCTTGGTACAGAAGCGCATCCGGGTCATCGCGTTGACGATCACCCGCAGGCGCGCCCAGCCCTTCAGCTCGTCGTCCCAGGCAGCCGGTTCGCTGCCCCACAGATTGCGGACGAACTCCGGATAATCCTTGCCCTGAAGCCTGGCCTCGACTTCGCGCGCCAGTTCGCGGGCGCGCTTCGCCGTCCATTGCGGCAACAGGCCGGCGTGAACCAGGCAGTAATCGCCTTCGACATGGCAGAGCGGCTGATGCCGTAGCCAGTCGAGCAGTTCCTCGCGGTCGGGGGCATTGAGGATGTCGTCCAGGGTGTCGTCCTTGGCGCGCAACTTGGCACCGCCCTCGGCGACCATGAGCAGGTAAAGGTCGTGGTTGCCGAGCACGGTGACGGCCGAATCGCCGAAGGAACGGATCAGGCGCAAGGTCTCCAGCGACTTGGGGCCGCGGTTGACCAGGTCGCCAACCAGCCACAGGCGGTCCCTGGCCGGGTCGAAGGCGCAGGCGGCGAGCAGGTTCTGCAGCGAGTCGTAGCAGCCCTGGATATCGCCGATGGCGTAAGTGGCCATTTACTCCACCGTTACCGACTTGGCCAGGTTTCTCGGCTTGTCGACATCGGTTCCCTTGACCAGCGCCGCGTGATACGACAGCAGTTGCAGCGGAATGACGTGCAGGATGGGCGACAGCAGGCCGTAGTGCTCCGGCAGACGCAGCATGTGCACGCCTTCCGATTCGGGGATTTCCGAATCGTCGTCGGCGAACACGTACAACTCTCCGCCGCGGGCACGGACTTCCTGCAGGTTGGACTTGAGCTTTTCCAGCAGATCGTCGGCCGGCGCCACCGAAATGACCGGCATGTCAGCGTCGACCAGGGCCAGCGGGCCGTGCTTGAGCTCGCCGGCCGGGTAGGCTTCGGCGTGGATGTAGGAAATCTCCTTGAGCTTGAGCGCGCCTTCGAGGGCGATCGGGTAGTGACGGCCGCGCCCGAGGAAGAGTGCATGCTGCTTGTCGGCGAAGCGGCGGGCCCAGGCGGCGATCTCGTCTTCCAGCGTCAGCACCTTGTTGACCGCGACCGGCAGGTGGCGCAACTGGTCGATGTAGGCGCTTTCCTGTTCGCTGCTCAAACGGCCGCGCACCTTGGCAACCACCAGGGTGAGCAGGAACAGTGCCGCCAGCTGGGTGGTGAAAGCCTTGGTCGAGGCAACGCCGATCTCCGGACCGGCACGGGTGATGAAGCGCAGTGCCGATTCGCGGACGATGGCCGACTCCGGCACGTTGCAGATGGCCAGGGTCTTGCCCTGCCCCAGCGCCTTGGCGTGGCGCAGCGCGGCCAGGGTGTCGGCAGTCTCGCCGGATTGCGAAATGGCAACGATCAGCTGGCGCGGGTTGGGCACCGAGGTGCGATAACGGTATTCGCTGGCGATTTCGACGGTGCAAGGAACGCCGGCGACGGCTTCCAGCCAGTAGCGGGCGGTCATCCCCGAATGGGCGCTGGTGCCGCAGGCAAGGATCAGGATGTGGTCGATATCGTGCAGCAGGTTGCTGGCTTCGGCACCGAAAATACCGGGCTGTATGGATTTGCTACCACCGACGATTTCCAGCGTGTTGGCCAGGGCTTCCGGTTGCTCGAAGATTTCCTTCTGCATGTAGTGGCGGAAATTGCCGAGTTCGACGGCGGCGGCGGATAGCTGGGAAACATGCACCGGGCGTTCGACCGGCGTCCCGTCGAGGCGCTCGATGCGGACGCCTTCGCGCTTCAGTTCGGCGATGTCGCCGTTTTCCAGGTAGACCATGTTGCGCGTTACCTGGAGCAGCGCCGAGGCGTCTGAGGCTGCGTAGTTGCCGTCGTCGCTCAAGCCAAGCAGCAGCGGCGAGCCCTCGCGGGAGACGATGATGCGTCCGGGCTGCTGGTGGTCGATGACGGCGATGGCGTAGGCGCCGATCAGACGACGGCAGGCTGACTGCACGGCGCGGAACAGGTCCGGTTCGCTTTTCAGGATCGATTCGACCAGGTGGGCGATGGTTTCGGTATCGGTGTCCGAAGTGAAGACGTAGCCCTGCGCGCTCAGTTCGCTGCGCAAGCTTTCGTAGTTCTCGATGATGCCGTTATGGACGACGGCAATGCTGCCGGAAACGTGCGGATGGGCGTTGCGTTCCGAAGGTACGCCGTGGGTGGCCCAGCGGGTATGGGCGATCCCGGTCGGCGAATCGGTGCCGGCGGCGGCCTGCTCCAGCTCGGCAACGCGGCCGACCGAGCGCACGCGCTCGACACCGGTCTTGCCGATGACCGCCAGTCCGGCCGAGTCGTAGCCCCGGTATTCGAGCTTCTTGAGGCCTTCGACGAGGATGGGAACGATATTCCTGGCGGCGGCTGCCGCGACGATGCCACACATGGTTGAGGTATCCGTTGATCGAAAGGGCGTATTTTAACGCAAGCCTCCTGGCATCGTTCGCTAAAGGAAAGCCGGCCCCCGGCGATCTATAATCGCGGTTTCGTTTTTTCGGTACCGTGGCCGATGCGCATTCTGCTGGTCAAAACCTCTTCACTCGGCGACGTCATTCACAACCTGCCGGTGGTCACCGACATTCGGCGCCACCTGCCGCAGGCGAGGATGGATTGGTGCGTCGAGGACAGCTTCGCCGCCGTGGCCCGCCTGCACCCGGCAGTCGGCCGCATCATTCCGGTGGCCGTCCGGCGCTGGCGCAAAAATCTTATGAAGGCCGCCACTTGGCGGGAGATCGGCGAGTTCCGGGAGCGTGTCGGCGAACTCGATTACGACCTGGTACTCGACACCCAGGGCCTGATCAAGAGCGCGCTCCTGGCCTCGGGGGCCAATGGGCCGCTGGCCGGCTATACCGGGGATTCGGCCAAGGAGCGGCTGGCCTCGCGTTTCTACGACCGGCAATTTCAGGTCGCCCGCGACCTGCATGCCGTCCAGCGCAACCGCATGCTGGCGGCGGCCGCGCTGGGATACCCACTGGACAATGAGCTCGACTACGGAATCGAAGCCCCGGCCGTTGCGCTCGACTGGCTACCGGCGCAGCCCTACGTCGTCCTGCTCAGTGCCACCAGTCGCGACGACAAGCTGTGGCCCGAGGCGCACTGGGTGGCATTGGGCTGCGCCCTTGGCGAACTCGGGTTGAAATCCGTTCTGCCCGCCGGCAACCCGACCGAGCGCGCCCGTGCCGCCCGTCTGGCAGCAGCCATCCCGGGGTCGCTGGCAGCACCGTCGATGCGCATCGACGCGCTGGCCACCCTGCTTGGCGGCGCCCGCGCCGTGGTCGGCGTCGATACCGGCCTGACCCACCTCGCGGTGGCCCTCAAAACGCCTACCGTCGCCTTGTACACGGCAACCGAACCGGGGCTCACCGGTGTCCTGGGCAGCGGTTTTCACCGCAATCTCGGCGGCGCTGGCCAATGCCCCGCGGTCACGGACGTTCTCGCCGAACTGTCGCCGGTGCTCGGCTGATGGCACGCCTTCTCTACTCCCTGCTGCTTTACCTGCTGACGCCGTTGATCCTGTTGCGCCTGACCTGGCGGGCGCGCCGCCAGACGGCTTACGGGCAGCATCTCGGGGAGCGCTTCGCGTTCTACGGAGCACGAGGGGGCAAGGACGACACCATGCTGATCTGGGTGCATGCGGTCTCGGTCGGCGAAACGCGCGCTGCCCAGCCCTTGATCGAGGCCTTGCGCGCACGTTGGCCGGCGGCGCGCATCCTGCTGACCGGCATGACCCCGACCGGTCGCGCGGCCGGCGCCGAAGTCTATGGCAATGACGTGATCCAGGCCTACCTGCCTTACGATCTGCCGGGCGCGGTCGGGCGTTTTCTCGACCATTTCTCGCCGGCCTTCGGCATCCTCATGGAAACCGAAATCTGGCCCAACCTGCTGGCCGCCTGCGCTGCCCGCGACATCCCGGTCGGTCTCGCCAATGCCCGGCTGTCGGCGCGCTCTGCCCGCGGTTACGGGCGCTTCGCGCCGCTTACCAGACCAGCCTTCGCCCGCCTGCGTGCGGTAGCGGCGCAGACTGCTGCCGACGGCGAGCGGCTGGCAGCCCTGGGCGCGAAAACGGTCGAAGTCTGCGGCAACCTCAAGTTCGACGTTCAGCCGTCGCCCGAACGCCTGCAGTTGGGCGCGCACTGGCGCCAGACCCTGGCCGGGCGGACCGTGTGGCTGGCAGCGAGCACCCGTGAGGGTGAGGAGGCGCTGTTGCTCGACGCCTGGCAGCGCGTTTCCAGCACTGCGCTGCTGGTGCTGGTGCCGCGTCATCCGCAGCGCTTCGCCGAGGTTGCCGGGCTGCTGAGCGCCCGTGGACTGCGCTTCCGCCATCGCAGCGAAGGCTTGCCGACCGCGGAAACCCAGGTCTGGCTGGGCGACAGCATGGGCGAAATGGCCGCGTATTACGCACTGGCCGATCTGGCCTTCATTGGCGGCAGCCTGCTGCCCCTGGGCGGGCAGAACCTGATCGAAGCCGCCGCCTGCGGCTGCCCGGTGCTGGTCGGACCGCACACCTTCAATTTTCTGACAGCCACCGAGGATGCAATTGCCGCCGGCGCCGCCCGGCGGGCTGCCGATGCGTCGGCGCTGGTTGCGCAGGCGCTGGAATTACTTCAGGACGATGCTGCGCTGGGTGCGATGCGCCATGGTGCCTCCGCCTTCGCTGCCGCCCACCGGGGAGCAACGGCCCGCACCGTGGATGTTATTGCGCGCCGGCTGGCTCAAGCAGGCCGTTGATGCGGGCGAGATCATCCTCGCTCAGCGCACCGACGGCGGCTTTCAGTCGCAACTGGGCCATCAGGGTGTCGAAAGTCGCCTTGGCCAGATCGCGGCGGGTTACGTAGAGCTGGTTCTCGGCGTTGAGCACATCGATGTTGATGCGCACGCCGACCTCGTAGCCCAGCTTGTTCGACTCCAGGGCCGATTGCGATGAGACCAGCGCGGCCTTGAGTGCATTCACCTGGGCCAGACCGTTGGTCACGCCGAGGTAGTACTGACGGGTTGCCAGTGTCGCATTGCGCTTGGCCGATTCCAGTCCGGCCCGCGCGGCATCGCGGTTGGCGGCCGCTTCGCGTTGACGGGAGACGGTCAGCCCCCCCTGGAACAAGGGGATGTTCAACTGCAGCCCGACATTGCTGAAATCGGAGTCGATGGTGGCGTTGTTGTACGACTTGGCCTTGCCCCGGTTGGCGACAATGTCCAGCGTCGGATAGTGGCCGGCTCGCTGGCGATCCACCTCGCGGGCGGCGATCTCGGCCTGAGCAAGCTGAATCTGCACTGGCAGGGCGTCCTTTTCGGCGGCGCTCAGCCAGTCCTGCAGGCGATTCGGCTCGGGCGGCTTCAGCGTCGCGTCCTTGCGCGGCACAGAAAGATTGTCGGGAACATTGCCAACGATGGTCTGCAATGCCTGACGACGAATTTCCAGTTCGCTTTCGGCGGCGATTTCCTGAGCGGTCACCAGGTCAAAGCGGGCTTGCGCCTCGTGGGTATCGGTGATCGTCGAGGTGCCCACCTCGAAGGTCTTCTTGGCCAGTTCGAGTTGCTGCGCCGTCGCCTGCTTGTTGGCGCGCACCGCACTCAGGTTCTCGCTGGCATACAGGACGTCGAAATAGGCCTGGGCGACGCGCAGGATGAGGTCCTGCTGAGCCTGCACGAAACTGGCTTCGGCTTGTGCCACCTGCAGTTTCGCCTGATCGTGGGCAACCCAGTTCTGCCAGCGGAACAGGGGTTGCGACAGGGTCAACTGATAAACATTGGTGTTGTATTGCCGGCTGCCGCTGGCAAGCGGATTGCCGCGCACCGTGCTCTCGGTGTCGTTCCACACCGTGTTGCCAGCCAGCGACAGACTGGGTAACAGCCCGGCCAGTGCCTGCGGGGTCTTTTCGCGACCAGCGGCAACGGTGGCCCGGGCGGCGGCAAAGACGGGGTCGTTGTCGCGGGCAGCCTGGTAGACCTGCATCAGGTCGGCGGCATGCAGCGGCGAAATGAACAGCGGGCAGGCGAGAAGCCAGGCAATCTTTTTCATTCGATTCCTCAGTAACGATTCATTCCGGGATCAACTTCGGCGGCCCAGCCCTCGACACCACCGAGAAGATTGTGCATCGGCCCCAGGCCCTTGCGTTCGAGAAACATCGCCACCTGCATGCTACGCCCGCCGTGGTGGCAGATGACGACGATGTCGCGGTCGCTCGGCAGTTCGTCGCAACGCACCGGAACCAGATGCATCGGCATGTGCTGCGACCCCGGTATCTGGCAGAGCGCCACTTCCCAGGGCTCGCGGACATCGAGCAGAAGCGGCTGCGGCCGATTGCTGTCGGCCAGCCATTCGGCCAGCCGGGATGCCCGGATCTGCTGCATCAGAGGCTGAACCCCGTGTTGCCGCCAGCACCGTCGAGCGCCGGGACGACCGTTTCGAACAGGTTGATGGTGTTGTACACACCTTCAGCTTCGCAGGTGATCAATTGCGCTTCCATGACCGGTGCTTCGCCGACGAAAGCAGCCAAACGACCGCCGACACGCAGTTGACGGAGTACGGCGGCAGGCACCTGCGGCAGCGAACCGGAGAAAACGATGACATCGAAAGGCGCACGCTGCGTCCAGCCACCGATGCCATCGGCGCATTCGACGCTGACGTTATCGATACCGGCGCGTTGCAGGTTTTCACGAGCGCTGGCAGCAATTGCCGGGCGGATTTCCAGGCTGACCACGTGCTCGGCACGGGCCGCCAGCAGCGCCGCCATGTAGCCGCTGCCGGTACCGATCTCCAGGACCTTGTCGCTCTTGCGCACGGCAAGTTCCTGAAGAATCCGCGCTTCGACGCGCGGGGCCAGCATCGTCTGACCATCACCCAGGGGAATTTCCAGGTCGGCAAAGGCCAGGTTGCGATAGGCGCTGGGGACGAAATCTTCGCGCTTGACGACGAAAAGCAGATCAAGCACCTGAGGGTCAAGGACCTCCCAGGGGCGAATCTGTTGTTCGATCATGTTGAAACGCGCTTGTTCGATGTTCATGGATGCCTCCGCAGGCTAAATATTAGCATAGGCTAATATATTGGTTCGGGAAAGACCAGATTATACCCGAGCGGTGACGCGCGCCGTCGTCCGAACTCAGCGGCTCTCCTTGATCAGGCGGTCACCGGTAGCCTGAACCGGACGAGCGTTGATGCGGTAGAGGCGACTGAAGATGCGAATCTGCTCGTCGGATATCTGGACCGGCTGCTTCATGACAATCCACAGCACTCCTTCAGTGCAGGGCGGCGTCGTCAAGGAACCCATGAAGGTGTAGTAGTGCCCGGACTCGGGCAGCATTTTCGCGGGCTCCAGCACGGCCTTGGGCGGCTGCACCCGGAGATTCCTCTCCAGGGGCAGATGGTTCCATAGCGTCTGGATTTGCGGGTGTTCGGCACCGCGTTCGAAAAGTATTTCAACCACGGCGAGATTGCCGTCCAGACTGCGGTGCATCAGTTGCGCCGACATTTCGTAGCGCTGACCATTGACCCGGGTTTCGCCGGGACGACGGAATACGATCTGTTCCAGGTCATAGGTCTTGCCGGTCAGCGAAAAACTGCTGTCGCCGACGGCAACGGTGACCGCATGCCCGTCATCGACGATGCGGAAGGTCGAGGCTCGATAGTCGAAGCGGATCGGTTCCAGGTCGACCTTGATCCCGTCACGGATGTCGATTGGTGACTGGCGCTTGCCAGTGGCACAGAGCAGGTTGCGCGGATCGATGCGGGCCCAGTTGTCTGGGCCACCGGCGCCTTCGTAACTCCAGCCCGTGGGAAGCCTGCTCGCACCATCGGCGCGCACGAGCTCCAGCATGTAACCGCTGTCGCTGCCAGGCTTGCTGGCGGGTTTGCTGGCGGCTCTGGGGGCAGGAGCGTTATTGCGAACGACCTGGGTGGTTCCCGTCGGAACGTTGATCGTCGGCAGAGGTTTGGCAACGGTCGGTACCGGTTTTTCGACTGGCGCTGGCGCCTGCTGCTCTGCTGCCGCCTTGCTTTCGACAACCGCCCGCAGGTTCGGGCGAATCGACGGCAGGACGCTGGCGACCGGCGCTTCCTGGGATTTTGCCGGCGCCTGAGCCTCACTCTTGGCCACTTCCTTTTTGACCAGTGCCTCGTTGGCCTGCTGCAGCTGGCTGGCGGCCTCGTTGGCTTTCTGGGCGAGTTCGAGCGGATTTTCCTTGGGCGGACGGCAAACCTCGCGCAGCACTCGATCGTCCAGGGTGCCGCTGCGTACGGGCAGTTCGGCGCCGGCGATCTCTTCCTCGCGCAGGGTGTCCTTGTCGGTCTGGCGGTAAATGCGCTTGATCGTGCGTGCGCTGCGGGTCGTGCAGTCGTAGCGGGTGGTTGCCTCAATGATCTTGTACGGCGTACCGGTGCGGTTGTCGATCAGTTCGCGATCGAGGGTGACCCGACTCTGCGCCTCGACGACATTGCCGGTTCGCTTCAGGGTGCTGCGGTCGAGCTCAATGCGGCGGCCGGATTCGGCAGAAATGTTCTGCCAGCTCGGCGCAGCGAGGGCGAACCCCGGGAGGGCGGCAAGAAGGATAATCAGGGGTTTCGGGCGCATGCTTGATCCTTGTTTTTCTTGAAATACGGGCACTTGTCGCACATATTTCGACTGGATTCTGGAAATCTTGAGGCGTGATTCACATTTCTTGCATTTTGCCTGTATTTCCAGTAACTTGCAGCCAATCGTTAGGGGTGCCGGTGCGCACAGATGCTGCGCCGGCTGAGACATACCCTTCGAACCTGACCGGGTCATGCCGTCGTAGGGAAACGAACTCTGCCGTTGGAACCAGATCGCTCCTTGCCCGTCTTACCCCGCTGAATCCCCGCACGGAGCACTCATGAACGCCAAAGACACCTTCCTCGCCGCCAACGCCCACGTCGACGAGGCCGCCATCCAGCCGCTGCCGAATTCCCGCAAGATCTACGTCGAAGGCTCGCGCCCGGATATCAAGGTAGCGATGCGCGAAATCTCGCAAGCCGATACGCCGACCGGCTTCGGTGGCGAAAAGAATCCGCCGATCTACGTTTATGACTGTTCCGGCCCCTACTCCGATCCGGCGGCGAAGATCGACATCCGTTCCGGCCTGCCGGCGTTGCGCGCCAAGTGGATTGAAGAGCGCGGCGATACCGAGGAACTACCCGACCTGTCTTCCGAATTCGGCCGCCAGCGCGCGGCCGACCAGGCGCTCGACGAACTGCGCTTCCCCGGCCTGCACCGCAAGCCGCGCCGCGCCAAAGCCGGTGCCAATGTGTCGCAGATGCACTATGCCCGCAAAGGCATCATCACGCCGGAAATGGAATACGTGGCGATCCGCGAGAACCTCAATCGTGCCGCCTACATCGAGTCGTTGAAAGCCACCGGCCCGACCGGCGAGAAGATGGCCAAGCTGCTGACCCGCCAGCATCCGGGGCAGAGTTTCGGCGCCAGCATCCCGGCCGAAATCACCCCGGAATTCGTGCGCAGCGAAGTGGCCCGCGGCCGCGCCATCATCCCGAACAACATCAACCACCCGGAAAGCGAGCCGATGATCATCGGTCGCAACTTCCTCACCAAGATCAACGCCAACATCGGCAACTCGGCGCTCGGCTCCTCCATCCAGGAAGAAGTCGAGAAAATGACCTGGTCGATCCGCTGGGGCGGCGACACGGTGATGGACCTGTCCACCGGCAAGAACATCCACGAAACGCGCGAGTGGATCATCCGTAACAGCCCGGTGCCGATCGGCACCGTGCCGATCTATCAGGCGTTGGAAAAGGTCAATGGCAAGGCCGAGGACCTGACCTGGGAAATCTTCCGCGACACGCTGATCGAGCAGGCCGAACAGGGCGTTGACTACTTCACCATCCACGCCGGCGTGCTGCTGCGCTACATCCCGATGACCGCCAACCGGATGACCGGCATCGTCAGCCGCGGCGGTTCGATCATGGCCAAGTGGTGCCTGGCGCACCACAAGGAGAGCTTCCTCTACACGCATTTCGAGGAAATCTGCGAAATCATGAAGGCCTACGACGTGGCGTTCAGCCTCGGCGACGGCCTGCGTCCCGGCTCGATCTACGACGCCAACGATGAAGCGCAGCTCGGCGAGCTGAAGACCCTGGGCGAACTGACCGAAATCGCCTGGAAGCACGACGTGCAGACCATCATCGAAGGCCCGGGTCACGTGCCCATGCACCTGATCAAGGAGAACATGGACCTGCAGCTCGAATACTGCAAGGAAGCCCCGTTCTACACCCTGGGCCCACTGACCACTGACATCGCGCCCGGCTACGACCACATCACCAGCGGCATCGGCGCTGCCATGATCGGCTGGTACGGCACCGCCATGCTCTGCTACGTGACGCCCAAGGAACACCTCGGCCTGCCCGACAAGGACGACGTCAAGGAAGGCATCATCACCTACAAGCTCGCTGCCCACGCTGCCGACCTGGCCAAGGGCCATCCCGGTGCGCAGATCCGCGACAACGCATTGAGCAAGGCGCGCTACGAGTTCCGCTGGGACGATCAGTTCAACCTCGGCCTCGATCCGGACAAGGCGCGCGAATTCCACGACGAGACCCTGCCCAAGGAATCGGCCAAGGTCGCGCACTTCTGCTCGATGTGCGGCCCGCATTTCTGTTCGATGAAGATCACCCAGGATGTGCGCGATTTCGCTGCACAACAAGGCCTGAACGAGGAAGATGCGCTGCAGAAGGGAATGGAAACCAAGGCCGTCGAGTTCGTCCGCACCGGCGCCGAGATCTACCACAAGCTGTAAGCCGGGAATTTCTGGAGATTGAGCAAAAAGGCGGCTTCGGTCGCCTTTTTGCCAGATCGATCGGCGAAAATCCTGTCAGAATGTCGGGCATGAAGTTTCTTGCCAACATGCCGCCGCCCGCAGGCATCCGCAGTCGATGGAACGGTGTCCGTGACACCTGATTCAAGCTGGGTCGCGAACCTGCGCCAGCAAGTGGAAAACCGGCTGCGTCGGGCACAGGTTTATGTCCGCGCCAACCAGAACCACCTGTTGGCCCGCTTGCGCATCTGGGGCGGGCGCCTGGTGTTCTGGGGCTGCGGCATCGTCGTCGGCCTTGCCGCGGTGGTATTCGCCCTGTTGAGCGATGGGGCGGCCGAGCGTTTTGCCCACACAGCGGCACTTTATCCGTGGCTGCCCTTCATCGTCACGCCGCTGGCCGGCGCCGCGCTCTTGTGGGCGACGCGGACCTGGTTCCCGGGTTCGCAGGGCAGTGGCATCCCGCAGGTGATTGCCGAGATGAAACGACCGGCAAGCGGCCCCTGGCGACCGCTGGTTTCACTGCGCATTGCCTTCGGCAAGATCATCCTCGGCGTGGCAGCGGTCGGCAGCGGCTTCTCCTTCGGGCGGGAGGGGCCGACCGTGCAGGTCGGCGCCAGCCTGATGGCGGAGGCCGGACGTTTCATGCCGGCAACCCTGCGCATTCATCGCCAGCACCTGCTGGTCGCTGGCGGCGCAGCGGGGATCGCAGCAGCCTTCAACGCGCCGCTGGCCGGGATCGTTTTCGCCATCGAAGAGTTGTCGCGCAGCGTCGAATCGCGGATGAGCGGCGTGGTCATCACCGCCATCGTGCTAGCCGGCGTGATCGCCCAGCACTTCCTCGGCAACGACAATTATTTCGGCCGGGTCGTGGTCTTCGGCGAGAGCGCCGAACTGATGTACTCCATCCTCGTCTGCGCGGTGGTGACCGGTTTTGCCGGTGGCGTCTTTGCCCGCATGCTGCTGGTTTCGGTCACCGGCTGGCACGGCCGGCTGCCGCGCTTCCGGGCAGCCCACCCTTATTGGTTCGTGGTTTTCTGCGGCCTGCTGCTGGCCTCGTTGGGATGGGTCACCGAGGGTGTCATCTGGGGCAGCGGCTTTGCCGAAACCAAGTCCTTGCTGAGCGGACAGGAAGACCTGCCCTGGTACTACGGCCCGGCCAAGTTCGTGGCCACCGTGGTTTCCTACCTGACCGGCTTGCCCGGCGGGATTTTCGCCCCCTCGCTGTCGATCGGCGCTGGCATCGGCCAGGACCTGGTTCCCCTGCTGGCCGGCCAGGCCTTTCCGACCACCATCGTCGTCCTGTGCATGGTCGGCTTCCTGGCGGCGGCTACCCAGGCACCGATTACCGCCTTCATCATCGTCATGGAAATGGTCGACGGCTATTCGCTGGTGATCGGCCTGATGGCCACCGCACTGATCGCCTCGGCAGTGTCGCGCATGGTTTCCAAACCGCTTTATGCAACGCTGGCCGAGCACATGGTGCGCCAACAGGCGCCGGATGCCGGCAAATGAGCCTGGCTTGCCGGCCGGGTTGCGGCGCCTGCTGCATCGCACCTTCGATCAGTTCGCTGGCCAAGCCGGCCGGCGAACCCTGTCGCCATCTCGACCCCGAGCTGCGTTGCCGCCTGTTCGGACAGCCCGAGCGCCCGGCCTGCTGTTCCGGCCTGCAAGCATCGACAGAAATGTGCGGCGAAGACAGACAGGCGGCACTGCACTGGCTGGCCGATCTCGAAGCGATGACACGTCCATGAGGGTAAAATGCGCGCTCATTTCATGGAACGCCACCCCGCATGGACCCGATTCTTCTCCTCAAAGCCCTGATCCTCGGTATCGTCGAAGGGCTGACTGAATTCCTGCCGATCTCGTCGACCGGCCACCTGATCATCGTCGGCAGTCTGCTCAACTACACCGACGAACAGAGCAAGGTGTTCAAGATCGTCATCCAGCTGGCGGCAATTCTGGCAGTGTGCTGGCTGTATCGCGAGCGGATCACCAAACTTGCCGGCGGCCTGGGTTCGGACCCGGCGCAGCAGCGCTTCGCCGGCCTGCTGGTGATCGGCTTCCTGCCGGCCGCCGTGCTCGGGCTGATGTTCCACAGCACCATCAAAACCTATCTGTTCAATCCGCTGACCGTGGCCGGGGCACTGATCGTCGGCGGTTTCCTGATTCTCTACATCGAACGCAAGGTCTACCAGCCACGCATCAACAGCGTCGACGAAATGCGCTGGACCGACGCCCTCAAGGTCGGCTTTGCCCAGGCAGTCGCGATGTTTCCCGGAACCTCGCGCTCGGGTGCCACGATCATGGGGGGCCTGATCTTCGGCCTGTCGCGCAAGACGGCGACGGAGTTCTCCTTCTTCCTGGCCATTCCGACGATGTTCGCGGCGACCATCTACGACGTGTACAAGAACCTCGACATCCTCCGCCTGGAGGATCTACCGGTTTTCGCCGTCGGCTTCGTCGCCTCCTTTGTCGCTGCCATGCTCAGCGTCAAGGCGCTGGTCCGCTACATCTCCAATCACGATTTCACCGTTTTTGCCTGGTACCGCATCGTCTTCGGCCTGATCGTGCTGCTGACCGCGCAGATGGGCTGGGTCGAGTGGACGGCTTGATCCTCTACCTGCACGGCTTCTGTTCCTCGCCGGCCTCGTGGAAGGCGCGCCTGCTGAGGGAGGCGATGGCCGAACGCGGCCTGGCCGAGAAATTTCATTGCCCGCAACTGTCGCCGGTGCCAGCCCAGGCAATGGCCGACATGGGGCGCTGGATTGAAGCGGCCAAAGCGCCGGTAACCCTGGTCGGCTCCTCGCTCGGCGGTCATTACGCCAGCTTCCTGGCCGAGCGCTACGGTTTGCCGGCGCTGCTGATCAACCCGGCTGCCGTTGCCCGTATCGATGTCGGCAAGTTCGTCGGCGATCACGTCAACTTCCATAGCGGTGAGCGTTTCAGTTTCACCGCCGAACACGCTGCCCAGCTGCAGGCTCAGGTACGGCCACCGACGCCATCGCGCTACTGGCTGTGGCTGGAAACCGGCGACGAAGTGCTCGACTACCACGATGCCCAGGCCTTCTGGTTCGGTTGCCGGCAGAGCGTCTTCGAAGGCGGCGACCACAGCTTCACGCGCTTTCCCGAGATGTTGCCGCAACTCATTGAATTTGCCGGGCTATAATCCGCCGATGAACGTATTGTTTGAAGAAGACGGCGGCTTCCGGGCCGGCACCATCATGGCCGACAACGACAGCTCGCTGCAGGTCGAATTGCCGACCGGCAAGCGCAGCAAGATCAAGTCCGCCACCGTATTGTTGCGTTTTGCGACCCCCTCAGCCGCCCACCTGCTTGAGCAGGCGACGCCGCTGGCCGGGGAGATCGAGGCCGATTTCCTGTGGGAGTGCGTCAGCGATGGCGAATTTTCGTTTCTGGATTTTGCCCGTGATTACTACGGACACGAGCCCGCGCCGGTCGAAGCGACGGCGGTCCTGCTTGCCCTGCACGCAGCGCCCGTCTATTTCCACCGCAAAGGCAAGGGCCGCTTCCGCAAGGCGCCTGCCGACATTCTCGCAGCTGCTCTGGCCAATCTTGAAAAAAAGCGTCAGCAAGCGCTGGCGATGGAAGGCTGGCTCGCCGAGCTGAAGGATTTCCGGCTGCCGCCGGAAATCGGCGCGCTGACCGATGCCCTGCTCTACGCGCCGGACCGCAACAAGCCGGAAACCAAGGCCTTCGAGAGCGCCTGCGCCGAAACCGGGCTGACGGCGGCGCAACTGCTGTTCAAGTGCGGCGCGATCAAATCGGCCTACCACCTGCACTACAAGCGCTTCCTGCACGAGCAGTTCCCCAAGGGCACCGGTTTTCCGGCGCTTGAAGCGCCCGGTCTCCCGGTCGATCTGCCCAAGGCCGGCGTGCGCGCCTTCTCGATCGACGATGCCAACACCACCGAGATCGACGATGCGCTGTCGGTCACCTGGCTGCCCGGCATCGGCACCCGCATCGGCATCCACATCGCCGCGCCGGGGCTGGCCATCGCGCACGGCTCGCCGCTCGACGGTGTCGCCCGTGCCCGGTTATCGACGGTGTACATGCCCGGCAACAAGATCACCATGCTGCCCGATGCAGTGGTCCAGAACTACACGCTGGCCGGCGGTGTCGATTGTCCGGCGGTGTCGCTCTACCTGACAGTTAACGACGTTTTCGAAGTAGTTTCGCACGAATCCTGCGTCGAACTGGTGCACATCGCCGACAATCTGCGCCACCACGACGTCGAGCCCTGGTTCAACACCGAGACGGTTGGCGGCCCCCTGCCGGACAAGCCCTTCGCCCGCGAACTGCTGCACCTGTGGCACTTCGCCAATGCCTGCGAAGGTCGCCGCGGCAAGCCGTCGGCGACGCAGGGCGTGAACGACTACAACTTCGCCATCGTCGGCGACATTGCCGACCCGGAAAGCTGTTCGGTCGAGATTTCCGAGCGCAAGCGCGGCAGCCCGCTCGACAAGCTGGTCGCCGAGTTGATGATTGTCGCCAATTCGACCTGGGGTGGCCTGCTCGCCGAGAAGAACATCGCCTGCCTGTACCGCGCCCAGACCCAGGGCAAGGTGCGCATGACCACCTCGCCGCTGCCGCACGAAGGCCTGGGCGTGCCGCAATACGCGTGGATGACCTCGCCGCTGCGCCGCTACTGCGACCTGGTCAATCAGTGGCAACTGATCGCCTGCCTGCGCGGCAATCCGCCGCCCTTCCCGCAGAAGTCGGCCGAGCTGTTCGCGGCGATGCGCGATTTCGAACTGACCTACGCCGCCTACGCCGACTTCCAGCGCCTGATGGAACGCTATTGGTGTCTGCGTTGGCTGCAGCAGCACCAGGTCGCCGAGATTGAGGCCACCGTACGTCGCGAGCAATTGTGCAAGCTCGACCATCTGCCGCTGGTCGTCCGGGTGCCGTCGGCGCCGACCGATATGGCGCAAGGCCAGCGTCTGCGCCTGTCGGTCGAGCACATCGACCTGCTGGCGCCGGAAGTCGAGTTGCGTTTCGTCTGCCTGCTGGATGCGGCCGATCCGGTCGAAGCCGAGGAGGAAGAGGCGTAGTGAGCGCAAGTACACGCCTCGAAGCCTATCGCGTGCCGGCTGTTGACCGGCGCCTGTGGTGGGCCATCGGCGTTTCCCTGCTGGCGCATGCACTGCTGCTCAGCCTGCATTTCGCTTTTCCCGAAGCCTCGCAAGTGGCGCGCGAAAAGGCGCTCGACATCATTCTCGTCAACGCCCGCTCGGCACGCGCGCCCAGTGATGCCCAGGCCCTGGCCCAGGCCAATCTCGACGGCGGCGGCAATACCGACGAGAAACGCCGGGCGAGCACGCCCCTGCCGCCGACGGCCCGGCAACACGATGGCAACGACCTGCAACAGATGCGCCGCCGGGTGCAGGAACTGGAGAACGCCCAGCGCAAGATGTTGACGCAGGCCGCCAGTCTGGCCCGGGTGGCGGCGGCGGAAACCCGTACCGATCAACCGCAGCCGACCCCCTTGAGTGGTCGCGACCTGGCCGACGCGGCCCGGGCGATGGCCCGCCTGGAAGGCGAAATCGCCAAGATGGCCGACGAATACAACAAGCGCCCGCAAAAGAAGTTCGTCGGCGCTCGGGCCAAGGAATACGGTCTGGCGCCCTATTTCGACGCCTGGAAACAGAAGATCGAGCGCATCGGCACCCTCAACTACCCGGATGAGGCGCGTGGCAAGCTCTACGGCCGCGTGGTCATCTTCGTCGAACTGCGGGTCGAGGACGGCAGCCTGTACAACGCCGAGATTTCCCGCTCTTCCGGGCAGAAAGTGCTCGATCAGGCGGCCATGCGCATCCTGCGCATGGCGGCGCCTTTCGGACCGATCCCGCGGGAGGCGATGGGCGGGGCGACAGTGCTGTCGTTCGCCCGCGAGTGGAATTTCGTACCGGGCGACACGCTCGACGCGAGCGGCCGCTGAGTCATGCCCATGCCCGACCTCTACTGCGTTTTCGGCAACCCGATCAGCCATTCGAAATCGCCCTTCATCCACGCGGCTTTCGCCCGTGAAACCGGCGAGGCGCTGACATACGAAGCACGGCTGGCGCCGATCGACGGTTTTGCCGCCGCAGTCGCCGCCTTCGTTGGCGAAGGCGGGCGCGGTGCCAACGTCACCGTCCCGTTCAAGGAAGAAGCCTTCCGCCTGTGCCATACCCTGACCCCGCGAGCGGCCCGGGCCGGCGCGGTCAATACCCTGAGTTTTGTCGATGGCCGGATTCTGGGTGACAACACCGACGGCGCCGGTCTGGTCACCGACATCGTCGGCAACCTCGGATTTTCGCCGGCCGGTCGGCGCATCCTCCTGCTCGGTGCCGGCGGCGCCGCGCGCGGGGTGATCGAGCCGCTGCTGACGACCGGGCCGGCGGCGCTGGTGGTGGCCAACCGCAGCGTCGACAAGGCAAGCTTGCTGGCCGAAGCCTTCGCTGACCTGGCCGCACTTGATGCGTGCAGTTTCGCCGATCTGGCGGGCAAATCCTTCGATCTGGTGGTCAACGCCACCTCGGCCAGCCTGGGGGGCGAGGCTTTGCCACTGCCTGCCGGCATCTTTGCCGAAGGGGCGCTGGCCTACGACATGATGTACGGCCGCGGCGATACGCCCTTCCTGGCTCAGGCGCGCGCTCAGGGTGCGGCGCGATGCGCCGATGGCCTGGGCATGCTGGTCGGCCAGGCCGCCGAAGCCTTTTTCGTCTGGCGTGGACGGCGCCCGGCCTGTGCGCCGGTAATGGCCGCACTGCGAGCAGCGCTGGCCGGATGAAAAACCTCGGGCGCTGGTTGAAGCGAGGCCTGCTGGCCCTGATTGCCCTGGGTTTCCTGTGGCTGCTGTGGCTTTTCCTGTGGGTGATGTACTGGGGCAGCTTCAACCCCGGAACGACCCGGTTCATGGAAATCCGGCTGGGCGAGTTGCGCGAGAAGGACCCGCAGGCACAGTTGCGCCAGCAGTGGGTGCCCTATGCGCAAATCTCGGTACACCTGAAGCGGGCGATCATCGCCGCCGAAGACGCGAAATTCGTCGATCATGAAGGCTTCGACTGGGAAGGCATCCAGAAAGCCATCGAAAAGAACCAGAAACGCGGACGCTTCGTCGCCGGTGGCTCGACCATCAGCCAGCAACTGGCGAAGAACCTCTTCCTGTCGCCGACCAAATCCTACTTTCGCAAGGCCAACGAAGCGGTGATCACCCTGATGCTCGAGCATCTGTGGAGCAAGCAGCGGATTTTCGAGGTTTACCTCAACGTGATCGAGTGGGGAAACGGCGTTTTCGGCGCCGAGGCCGCCGCCCGTCACTATTTCGGCACCACCGCCGCCCGCCTGGGGCCGGCGCAGGCCGCCCGGCTGGCCGGCATGGTGCCGAATCCGCGCTTCTATGACCGAAATCGCAACGCACCGGGACTGGGGCGAAAAACAGCGATCATCCTCGCCCGCATGCCGGCGGCGGTCGTTCCCTAGGGGAAATCCGCAGTAAATCTGCGGCGGGCGGGCACCATGTCGGTGCTAAAATGGCGCACCTATTGCGGCACCGCACCATGAGCGAAGAAAACCAGCTGACCGACGCCGAAGACCTGCAGGAGCGCCTTGTCGAGGTGCAAACCCTGCTCGCCCGGCACAAGCTGGTTGAAGACCTGGTGCACCGCCAGGAAGGGCCCCGCCACGACCTGGTCGAAGACATCGTGCACAAGCAGCATCTGCACGAACTCCAGCACAAACTGGAGCCAATGCACCCGGCCGACGTCGCCTACATCCTCGAAGCGCTGCCGCCCGACGAACGCCTGATCGTCTGGGATCTGGTCAAGGCCGAACACGACGGCGAAATCCTGCTCGAAGTCTCGGACGCGGTCCGCGAAAGCCTGATCGAGTCGATGGCCCGCAACGAGCTGGTTGCCGCCGCCGAAACGCTGGATGCCGACGAGCTCGCCGACCTCGCCCCCGATCTGCCGCAGGGCGTCATCGACGACGTCTTCCGCAGCCTGCCTGCCGAGGAGCGCGAGCACCTGCGGGCGGCGATGTCCTATCCCGAGGATTCGGTCGGCTCGATCATGGACTTCGACATGGTCACCGTGCGCGAGGACGTCACGCTCGAAGTCGTGCTCCGTTACCTGCGCCGCTTCGACGAGTTGCCCGACCACACCGACCAGCTCTTCGTCATCGACCGCGACGAACACCTGAAGGGCGTGCTGCCGCTCAACATCCTGCTGGTCAACGAAGTCGAGGTCGAAGTTGGCAGCCTGATGCACACCGATTTCGTCGAGTTCGAACCCGATGACGACGCCGAGGATGCCGCCAAGGCTTTCGAACGCTATGACCTGGTCTCGGCACCGGTGGTCGATGCCGACGGCAAGCTGCTCGGCCGGGTCACCGTCAACGACGTGGTCGACTTCATTCGCGAGGAAGCCGAGCAGGAACAACTGGCCAACGCCGGTCTGGCCGAAGAGGAAGACATCTTCGCCTCGGTCTGGGATTCGGTGCGAAACCGCTGGGCCTGGCTGGCGGTAAATCTGGTCACCGCCTTCGTCGCCTCACGCGTCATCGGCGCCTTCGAGGATTCAATCGAGAAGCTGGTGGCGCTCGCCGCGCTGATGCCCATCGTCGCCGGCATCGGCGGCAATTCCGGCAACCAGACGATCACCATGATCGTGCGCGCGATCGCCATGGGCCAGGTCCAGCCGGACGCGATGCGCCGGCTGCTGCGCAAGGAGCTCGGCGTCGCCAGCATCAACGGCCTGATCTGGGGCGGCCTGCTCGGGGTTGCCGCGTGGTGGCTGTACGGCAGTTATCAGCTCGGCCTGGTGATGACCGCGGCGATGACGCTCAACCTGCTGCTGGCCGCGCTGGCCGGAGTCGGCATTCCGCTGATGCGACAGAAATTCGGCGCCGACCCGGCCATCGGCGGTTCGGTGATGATCACCGCGCTCACCGATTCCGGCGGCTTCTTCATCTTCCTCGGCCTGGCGACGCTGTTCCTGATGTGATCAGTGGCTGTCGGGTGACAGCAGCTTGAGCCCGACGATGCCGGCGACGATCAGCGCGATGCTGGCCAGACGCAGCGCCTCGCGCGATTCGCCAAAGAGGATCATGCCGCAGATCGCAGTGCCGACTGCACCGATGCCGGTCCACACCGCGTAGGCGGTACCCAGCGGCAGCACTTTCAGGGACCAGCCGAGCAGGACGACGCTGACCACCATGGCGATGACCGTCCCCACGCTCGGCCACAGACGGGAAAATCCTTCGGTGTATTTCAGTCCGACCGCCCAGCCGACCTCGCACAGGCCGGCGAAGAAGAGGACGATCCAGGCGCTGGCAGTACTCATTGCGCCTGCCCGAACCAGGCATCCGCGGCGGCAACGGTCGCGGCAATATCGGCCTCGCTGTGCGCAGCGGAAACAAAGCCGGCCTCGAAGGCCGACGGCGCGAAGTAGTGGCCGGCGGCTATCATGGCGTGGAAGAAGCGGTTGAAGGCTTCCTTGTCGCAGGCCAGCACTTCGTCGTAGGTGCCTGGGCAGCGCTCGGCGAAGTAGAGGCCGAACATGCCGCCGACGTTCTGGGCAGCGAAGGCGACGCCGTGCTTCTGCGCGGCGGCAACGAGGCCGTCGCACAGAGCTTGGGTTTTCGCCGTCAGCGCCTCGTAGAAACCCGGCGCTTGAATGAGTTTCAGCGTGGACAGACCGGCGGCAGTGGCGATCGGGTTGCCGGACAGCGTGCCGGCCTGGTACACCGGGCCGAGCGGGGCAATCTTTTCCATGATCTCGCGGCGGCCGCCGAAAGCGCCCATGGGCATGCCGCCGCCGACCACCTTGCCGAAGGTGGACAGGTCCGGAGTGATGCCGAACAGGCCCTGCGCGCTCTTCAGGCCGACGCGGAAGCCGGTCATCACTTCGTCGAAAATGAGCACGGCGCCGTACTGCGCGGTCAGCTGGCGCATGGCGGTCAAAAACTCCTGCGTCGGCGCGATCAGGTTCATGTTGCCGACCACCGGCTCGACGATCACCGCGGCGATCTTGTCGCCATGCGCCTTGAACGCTTCGGCCAGGCCCTGCGGGTCGTTGTAGGTCAGGACCATGGTCGTTTCGGCGGTACCGGCCGGGACGCCGCCGGACGAGGGATTGCCGAAGGTGAGCAGGCCGGAGCCGGCCTTGACCAGCAGGTGGTCGGCGTGACCGTGGTAGCAGCCCTCGAACTTGACCAGAATGTCGCGGCCGGTGAAACCACGCGCCAGGCGGATGGCGCTCATCGTCGCCTCGGTGCCGGAAGAAACCAGGCGGACCATGTCGAGCGACGGCACCATCTCGCACAGCAGGTCGGCGATCTCCACTTCGCGCTCGGTCGGCGCGCCGAAGGAGAGGCCGTCGACGACCGCGGCCTGGACAGCGGCGATCACTTCCGGGTGGGCATGGCCGAGGATCATCGGGCCCCACGAACCGACGTAGTCGGTGTACCACTTGCCGTCGGCGTCCTGCACCTGGCTGCCGACGCCCTTCTGGAAGAACAGCGGCGTGCCACCGACCGAACGGAAGGCGCGGACCGGCGAATTGACGCCGCCGGGGATGTGTTTCTGGGCACGGGCAAAGAGTTCTTCGTTACGCGAGGTCATGTCAGGCTTTCTCGAAAAGACGTTGGTACTGGGC
The DNA here is from genome assembly GCA_002425245.1 of Betaproteobacteria bacterium UBA5582. GTDB lineage: Bacteria > Pseudomonadota > Gammaproteobacteria > Burkholderiales > Rhodocyclaceae > Azonexus. The sequence continues at coordinate 43,617 of DILW01000074.1, forward strand.
GGCGCGGGCGGCAATGTCCGGCGCCGAGAAGAGGTCGGTGATGACGGCCAGCAGGTCCACGCCGGCGGCGAGCAGCGGCGGCGCATTTTCTGCCGTGATGCCGCCAATGGCGCAGACGGGAATGCTCAGGTTGGTGCAGGCGTCGGCATAAAGCACCAGGGGAGCGGAAGCGGCGGCAGGTTTGGTCGGCGAGGCGTAGGCTGCGCCAAAGGCGACATAGTTGGCGCCGGCTGCGGCGGCGGCGCTGGCTGCGTCAAGGTCGGCATAGCAGGAGGCACCAAGGAGGCGCTCGGGACCGAGGATGGCACGGGCACTGCGCAGGTCGCCGTCGTCGCGACCAAGGTGTACGCCATCGGCGTCGACCAGTTGGCACAAGGCCAGGTCGTCGTTGATCAGGAGCAAGGCGCCATGGCGCCGGGTGAGCGCGCGCAGGGCGTGAGCGCGGGCGACACGCTCGCTCATCTTGCTCAGCTTGTCGCGCAGCTGCACGATGCGACAGCCGCCAGCCAACGCCGCTTCGACCTGGCGCAGCAGCAGTGCGCCATCGGCTGCCTCCGGCGTCACCGCATAGAGGCCGCGCAACTCAGCTTGCCGCATCGCCCGGTTCCTTGTTTTCGTCTTCGGCCTCTTCCCGGGCCCAGAACATGCGGTCGGGGATGAACTGCCCCATGCCGGCGCGGAAACCCTTGTCCAGTGCCTGCCAGGTGTAGTCCTGGGCGTCGCGCACCGCTTCCTCGACGCTGGCGCCACCGGCAATGCAACCGGCAATCGCCGAGGCCAGCGTGCAGCCGGAACCGTGATAACTGCCGGGCAGGCGTTCCCAGCGGTCGTGACGGAGCACACCCTGGTCGCCATACAGGGTGTTGACCACCTGCGGCGTATTTTCATGGGTGCCGGTGATCAGTACGTACTGGGCGCCCATCTCGATCAAGCGGGCGGCACACAGATCGAGCGCCGGCTCACCCTCGTCCTCGTCGCTTTCCGCCAGGCGGCGCGCCTCAGGGGCGTTGGGGGTAATGATGGTGGTTTGCGGCAGCAGCATCTCGCGCATGGCGGCGATGATTTCCTCGCCGGACAGGTTGTCACCCCGGCCGGAGGCCAGCACCGGGTCGAAAACCAGCGGAATCTCCGGGTAGTCGGCAACGATCTCGGCTACCGCCAGCACATTTTCGACGCTGGCCAGCAGGCCGACCTTGAAGGCTGCCACCGGCATGTCCTCCAATACTGTTCGCGCCTGCTGTTCGAGCATGTCGGCGGCGATCGGCAGCAGCCCATGGACCCCGGTGGTGTCCTGGACGGTTATTGCGGTCAGGGCGGTCAGCGGATGGCAGCCGAGGCTGGCAAGGGTCAGGATGTCGGCCTGGATGCCGGCGCCGCTGGTCGGATCGCTGGCGGCAAAGACAAGAACCTGCGGCGGGGTAGCAGGCGTGATACGGGGTTTCTGCATCGGCAAGGGCACCCTGGCAGGGTGGCACTCTCGGGTTGAATGGGGAAATTCTATCCGAATCCCGGCTTTTCCGAGTTTTTGTCGGAATGCCCGATACAATCGTGATCCATTGCAGCAGCCCATTACTTCCGTAGTAATATGCCGTGTATGTGGAAGGTGTGCCAAGAGACACTCAAGGGGCAGGGAATTGACTGATTTATCGAGACTGCGCGGTGTACGCGTCATGGTCATCGACGACAGCAACACGATACGCCGCAGCGCCGAAATTTTTCTCGTCCAGGCTGGTTGTCAGGTCGTCCTGGCCGAAGACGGTTTCGATGCCCTGGCCAAGATTGCCGATCACCAGCCGGCAGTGGTTTTCTGCGACATCATGATGCCGCGTCTCGACGGCTACCAGACCTGCGCCCTGATCAAGAAGAATCCGCGCTTCAGGTCCACACCGGTGATCATGCTGTCGTCCAAGGACGGGCTGTTCGACCGGGCGCGCGGGCGCATGGTCGGATCGGACCAATACCTGACCAAACCCTTCACCAAGGATAGCCTGCTGCAGACGGTCGCCACCTTCGCCCTGCCGGCAGACACGGAAATCAAACAGTAGTCCAGGGAGCTTGTATGCCCGTCAAGAACATTCTTGTCGTTGACGATTCACCTACCGAACGTTTCTTCGCTGTCGACCTGCTCAGCAAGGCCGGCTATCTCGTCACCACTGCCGAAAACGGCGAGGAAGGCATTGCCAAGGCCAAGGCCGGCAAGCCCGACCTGATCCTGATGGATGTCGTCATGCCCGGGCTCAATGGCTACCAGGCCACCCGCACCCTGACCCGCGACGAGGAAACCAAGCATATCCCGGTCATCGTGTGCACCTCCAAGGGCCAGGAAACCGACAAGATCTGGGGTCTGCGCCAGGGTGCGGTGGACTACCTGGTCAAGCCGCTCAACCCCCAGGAACTGCTGCAACGCATCGCTGCACTGCCCTGAGCGATGGCCCGCAAGAGCAGTCTGCGCGATTTTCAGGCCTACCTGGCTGGCCGGCTCAGTGAAGCTGCTCAGGGTCACGGTGGCGCCTCCTGGCTCGGGCTTGATGTCGCTGGCGAGGGCTGGCTGGTCGATCTGGCCGACGGTGGCGAGATTGTCCAGGCGCCGCAACTGGTGGGGGTTCCGCTGGTTCATCCCTGGTTTGCCGGGATCGCCAATGTCCGCGGCAATCTTTACGCAGTCGCCGATTTCGCGGCCTTTCTCGGCGCCCCGCCGACGCCGCGCAACGCCAATGCGCGGCTGTTGCTGGTCGGTGTCCGCCATGGTTCGAACGCAGCCCTGCTGGTATCGCGCATGCTGGGCTTGAAGAAACCGGAAAATTTCGAGCCGGCGCCCGCCGACCCGGCGTTTCCGGCCTGGGGCCGGCAGCGCCATATCGACGCGGCAGGCAAGGTCTGGCGCAAGCTGGCGGTTCGCGATCTGCTGGCAGACCGCGAATTCATGGATATTGGAATTTAAGCTCGGGCGCCACGGCTGGCGCCCAGGTGGAGGTTAGAAATGGCTTTGAGCTTCAAACTCCCGAAATTCGGGGCATCCAACCGGGATGCGTCGCCGCTGACCGTGACCGGCGACGAACCGGCTGCCGCATCGCCGGCAAAGCAGCCCGGTGGTGGCCTGTTGGCCGGCAAGACAGCCGGCCAACAGATGAAACTGCTGGCCGGGGTGTTCTTCGCCATCCTGCTGCTGCTCGCCTTCCTGGTCGCCCGGGATAACCGGGATGCCGCCCAGGCCACCGCCTACGTCGCCGCAGCAGGTGAAATGCGAATGCTGTCGCAGCGACTGGCCAAGGCTTCCTCCCTCGCTCTTCAGGGCAATCCGGTGGCCTTCGCCCAGCTCAAGGAATCGCGCGCCACCTTTGCCGATCTGATGAGCAAACTCACCGATGGCGGCGATCTGGGCCAAGTCAGCGTCGCAGCCTCACCAGCCGCCGTACAGCCACAACTGAACGCGCTCAACGAGCGCTGGGTCCAGACCGAGAAGGATGCGGCACTGGTCATTGCCCAGGAAAAGAACCTGGTCGAACTCGGCCGTAACGTCGCCACCATCGACGACAAGAACGCGGACATGCTCGAACTGGCCGAGCAACTGGCTGCAGTCAAACTGCAGGCAGCGGCAAGCACCAGGGAAATTGCCGCGACTGGCCAGCTGGTCATGCTCACCCAACGCATTGCCAAGAACGCCTCGGCCCTGCTGGTTGGTAGCGAAATCAATCCCGAAGTCGCCTTCCTGCTCGGCAAGGACACCAACAATTTCCGCGAACTGCTGCAGGGACTGGCGCGTAACGCCGACGGAGAAAGCCGCAGCAAGGTCGAGTCGCTGGAAACCGCGTTCAAGGACTACGAGGCGGCGATTGCCGGCATTCTTGGCAACATGCAGCCGCTGGTCCTGTCCAAGCAGGCCGGTTCGCGCATCTACCGCGACAGCGAGGAACTGCTCGCCGCCACCGACGAACTGGCGCGCGGTTACCAGGAAGCCCTCAGCGGACGCGCCCTGTTCATCGTCTCGGTCCTGTTGCTGGCGGTCGCCGCACTGGCCGTGCTGGCCATGCTGGTACGGGTCTATCGCGACGAAGCCGAACGGCGCACCCAGGAAGTGGAGAAGCAACGCGCCAGCTCGGAACAGGTCAACCGCGAAAACCAGGACGCCATCCTGCGCCTAATGAACGAACTGGGCGACCTCGCCGACGGCGACCTGACCGTCACCGCCACCGTCAGCGAGAACATCACTGGCGCCATCGCCGACTCGATCAACTACACCATCGAGGAACTGCGGGTGCTGGTCGGCCGCATCAACGACGCCGCCAACCGGGTGACGGCGGCCACCGAAATTGCCCGCCAGACCTCCGCCGAGCTGCTCAGCGCGGCCGAGCGCCAGTCGGTCGAAATCCAGGAAGCCGGCCAATCGGCACTGGACATGGCGCGGTCGATGAGCGAGGTATCGAGCAATGCCGCCCAATCGGCGCAGGTTGCCAATCAGTCGCTGCAGGCGGCGGAAAAAGGAACACAGGCGGTGCAGGACTCGATCAAGGGCATGAACGAAATCCGCAACCAGATCCAGGAAACTTCGAAGCGCATCAAGCGTCTGGGCGAAAGCTCGCAGGAAATCGGCGAAATCGTCGAACTGATTTCCGACATTACCGAACAGACCAACGTGCTTGCCTTGAACGCCGCCATTCAGGCCGCTTCGGCCGGCGACGCCGGGCGCGGCTTCACCGTCGTTGCCGAGGAAGTGCAGCGCCTGGCCGAACGCTCCGGCGAAGCGACCAAACAGATTGCGGCGATCGTCAAAACCATTCAGACCGACACCCAGGACGCCGTCTCCGCCATGGAACAATCGACCCAGGGCGTGGTCGAGGGCGCCAAACTGTCCGACGCCGCCGGTCAGGCGCTGGCCGAGATCGGTCAGGTCTCCCGCGACCTAGCCGAGCTGATCCAGCGCATCTCCAGTTCCACCCAGAGTCAGGCCGATTCGGCGACGCAGGTGGCCGGCTTGATGCAGGACATCCTGCGGGTGACCGAGCAGACCACCGCCGGTACCCAGCGCACTGCCTCGGCGGTCGATGAACTGTCCGCACTGGCCTCCGAACTCAAGGGCTCGGTCGCCGGCTTCAAGGTCGATTGAGCCACCGGCGCGAGGAAGCATGAACGCGGCAACTGACTTCGATTTGGGCCCGCTGACGTGGGTCAAGGGTGAGATCGACCAGGCGCTGCAACGCGCCGACGAGGCCGTCGGGCAATTCCTGGCGACCGGCGACACGACGCAGCTGAAGTTCTGCCGCACCCACGTGCACCAGGTGCACGGTGCGCTCGACATCGTCGGCCTGAATGGTGTCACCGAGCTGACCGAATCCCTCGAAGCCCTGCTCCTGGGCATGGAGGAAGGGCGCCTGGCCGGCGCCGAGGCAGCCCTGGCCGTCGTCCGCGAAGCACTGGCCACCCTGCGCCAGTACCTCGACGACCTGCTTGCCGGCGAACCGCACCAGCCCTTGCGCATGCTACCGCTGTGCACACGGCTGGCTGAATTGCGCGGACTGCCGCCGGTGCACCCCGGCGACCTCTTCTACCCCGATCTCAGCCTGCGCCCGCCGCGCCCGCCCCAGCCCGCCCCCACCCTCACGCAGGCGGAGATGGAACAGGTCCTGCGCACCCAGCGCAGCCGCTTCCAGAAGGGCCTGCTCAAATGGCTGACCCAGCCCGCCCAGCGGGATGGCGGGCGCAAGACCATGGCCGAAGCCCTGGCGGCGATCGAGGCAATCCAGCCAACCGCCGCTGGACGCTCCTTCTGGTGGGTATCGCAAGCCTTCCTCGAAGCGCTGGACAACCCTGACCTGTCGGTCGAACCGCTGGCCAAGCAACTGTGCGCCCGCATCGACCTGCAGATCCGGCGCTTGCTCGACGGCTCCGGCAAGCTGGCCGAGCGTGTCATGCGCGAAGCCCTCTACTACGTCGCGCAGGTACCGGCCAATCCCGGCACGCTGGTAGCCCAGGCGCAACAGGTCTTCGACCTGCCTGGGCAGATACCGGAAGTGGCGGCCGTACGCACCCTGCCCAAGGCACAGGAGCTGGCCTTGCGCCGCCTGCGCGAATTGCTGTCTGCCGTCGAAGAAGCCTGGAACAAGTACTGCTCGGGCAGCCAGGGCAATCTCGCGACTTTTGCCGAGCTCGCCCGGGGCATTGCCCAGGTCACCGCAGAGCTCGGCCAGACCGACCTCAAGCGTCTGGGCCAGGCCCTGGCGGCGATTGCCGGCTGGTTGCAGGACGAAACCGGGCGCTTCAACGACAACGTGGCCATGGAGGTGGCGACGACCATCCTGCTGCTGCAGAGTGCGCACGAGAATTTCCGGCGGCTGGGCGGCGATTTCGCCCAGCAGGTCGACCTCATGGTGGACCGCATTCACGCCTGCATCGCCGGCCGCCCGGCCAATCCGGGCGAACTGGCGCTACTCGACGAGATGACCCGGCGGGCCCAGGAGAAATTGCTGATCGCCCAGGTCGGCCGCGAAATCCAGAGCAATCTGGCGCAGATCGAGCAGACCCTCGATGCCTTCTTCCGGACACCGGACAAGGGCTTCGAAATGGCCATGCTGGACGCACCGATCAAGCAGATCGGCGGCGCCCTGGCGATGCTCGGGCATTTCCCGGCGGTCAGCAGCCTCAAGCAGGCCAGCGCCCATATCGAAGCCCTCGCCGTGCCGGGTTACCAGCCGCAGGAAGCCGATTTCCAGCGGGTTGCCGACGAACTGTCGGCGCTCGGTTTCTTTGTCGACGCCCTGCAGCACGGCGAAACCAGCTTCGACACCTTCATCCGCCGCCTGCACGGTGAGCGCCAGGACCCGCACACTGACGACAGCAGCACAGCAACGGTCGAGGACGAACTGGCCCGGCAGACACGGGAAGCCCGAGCACTTGCAGAAACCCTTGGCGCGGCGCCGGATGCGACACAGCTGGAGACGCTGAAGCAGAACCTGGAAGCAATCCAGAAAGACGCCGATCTGGTCGCCGACCACGAACTTGGCGAATCGGCCAAGGCCGCGCTGGCCGCGCTCGAATCCGGCGAAGAACCCGACGTGGCCTTGTCCGGTCTGCGCGTCAACCAGCTCGAAGCACCGGCGCCCTCGGCCGAAACCCTGCAGCTGGCGAGCGCCAGCCACGAAGAGATCGACGCCGAACTGCTCGCCATCTTCATCGAGGAAGGTCGCGATGTACTGAGTGCGCTGGAAGCCCAGCGCCAGCAACTGGCCGTCAACCCGAACGACCGTGAGGCACTGACGACGGCGCGGCGCTGCTCGCACACGCTCAAGGGTTCCGGCCGCATGGTCGGGCTGGTCGACCTGGGCGAAACCGCCTGGGCAGTCGAACAGACCCTGAACCTGTGGCTGCGCCAGGACATCGACGTGACCCCGGAACTGCTGACGATGATCGACGAGGCGCAGCGCGTGTTCGCTGCCTGGATCGAACATCTGGCGACGGCCAGCGGACCGGCGCCCGACCCTGCCCGACTGGTGGCCCTGGCCGAACATCTGCGTGGCGGTGGCGAACCCCCACCGCCGGCGCTTGCGGCACCGGTCGCGCTGGTCGAAGCATTACCGGAGGTGGCGGAAGAAGTCGCCCCCGAGCCAAGCGATGCCGCGCCCCCCGCATCTCCCGAACCGACGGTAACGCTGGAACTGGCCGAGCCCGAGCTCGAAACTGCCGCGCCGGCAGCGACCCTGTACGACATTTTCCGCGACGAAGCCCGCGGCCACCTGCTCTCACTGTTCAACAGCCACAGCAGCCTGGCTGCGGAACCCCAGGCACCAACCAGTTTCGAAATGCGGCGGGCAGCACATACTCTGGCCGGGATCGCCGCCATCGTCGGCCTGATGCCCCTGCACAATCTGGCCAGCGCCCTCGAACATGCCCTGCTGCGCCGCGACCAGACGGCCCAGCCGGGCAGCCTCTCCGGCCTGGAAACGCTGCGCCAGGCGATAATGACCCTGCAGGCAATGTACGACGGCCTGCTCGCCGGGCAGCAGCCTGAGGAACAAGAGCAACTGCTAGCTGCGCTGGCCGACATCTACCCGTTGCCTGAGCCGGCCGAATCACTGCCCGAGCAGGAAGACAGCACCATGGCGCCGGCCGAACCGGCGCCCACCGAGGAGACAACGCCACCGGCAGTCGTCGAACCACCACCGCAACTGAGCGACGAACTCGACGAACAGTTGCTGCCCATCTTCCTGGAAGAAGCCAGTGACCAGGTCCGCGAACTGACCGCCGAGCTGCGCGCCTGGCGCGGTGCCCCGACGCAGGAAGCGGCGCCGCGGGCGATTGCCCGCCTGCTGCACACCTTCAAGGGCAACGCCCGGATGGCCGGCGCGATGAACCTTGGCGAAGCCACCCACCGACTGGAGAGCCGGGTCCATGAAGCGATCAAGGCCGGCAGCGCCAGTCCGGCGCTGATCGACGAGATCGAGGCCGGTTGCGACATCCTGGCGCACGCCGCCGAGCGCCTGCGCGCCGGGCCAGATGACGAGGCTGCAGACGAAGCGCCAGAGGCAGTCGGCGCACCGCTGCCGCCCGCCGCCCCGAACGGCGAGGTGGAAAGCGAAGGCGAAGGCCAGCGCGCGATGCTGCGTGTGCGTGCCGACCTGGTCGACCGCCTGGTCAACGAGGCCGGCGAACTGTCGATCGCCCGGGCGCGGATCGAGGGCGAAATGCGCAGCCTCAAAGGCTCGCTGCTCGACTTGACGGAAAACGTCATCCGTCTGCGCCGGCAGTTGCGCGAAATCGAGATTCAGGCGGAAACCCAGATTCAGGCGCGCGTCGCCCAGGCGCATGACGGCCAGGCCGACTTCGATCCGCTCGAACTCGACCGTTTCACCCGCTTCCAGGAACTGACCCGCTTCATGGCCGAATCGGTCAACGACGTGGCCACCGTCCAGCAGAGCCTGCTCAAGAACCTCGACGACGCCAACGCCGCCATCCTCGCCCAGGCGCGCCTCAACCGCGGCCTGCAGCAGGCATTGATGAGCGTGCGCATGCTGCCGTTCGCCAGCCAGGCCGAGCGCCTCTACCGCATCGTCCGGCAAACCGCCAAGGAAGTCGGCAAACGCGCCAACTTCGACATTGTTGGCGCCCACGTCGAAGTCGATCGCTCGGTACTCGAAAAAATGCTCGGCCCGATCGAGCACATGCTGCGCAACGCCGTCACCCACGGGATCGAGACGCGCCCGGAGCGGCTCGCCGCCAACAAGCCGGAAACCGGCGAAATCACCCTCAGCCTGGCCCAGGAAGCCAACGAAATCATCCTCTCGCTGAGCGACGACGGGCGCGGCCTGGACCGCGAGCGCATCCGCCAGCGCGCAGTCGAACTCGGCCTGCTGCAGGCGGCCGATGAAATCGGCGACGCCGCCCTGCTCGATTTCATCTTCCGGCCGGGCTTCTCCACCGCCAGCGAACTGACTCAGGTGGCCGGCCGCGGGGTCGGCATGGACGTGGTCAAGACCGCCGTCGCCGAGCTCGGCGGGCGGATCGAGATCGTCTCCGAAAGTGGCCGGGGAACCCGTTTCAACCTTTACCTGCCGCTGACCCTGGCAGTCAACCAGACCTTGCTGGTGCGCGCCGGCAGCCAGCTTTACGCCGTGCCATCGACGATGATCGAGCAGGTGCTGGAGCTCAAGGAAAATGCCCTGACCGCAATCCGCGAAGCCGGCGAGACCGAGTGGCAGGGGCATCGTTATCCCTTCCACTATCTGCCGCATCTGCTCGGCGACCCCGGAGCCCTGCCCGAGGCGCGGCGGCGTTACCGGGTGTTGCTGCTGCGTGCGGGTTCGCAGCGGGTGGCGGTACTGGTCGACGAACTGCGTGGCAATCAGGAAGTGGTAGTCAAGAACATCGGCCCCCAGCTTGCCCGGGTGACCGGCATCGCCGGTGCCACCGTGCTCGGCGACGGACAGGTGGTCTTGATCCTCAACCCGGTGGCACTGGCCGGCCGCACCGCCTCGACAGCGGGTGCGGTCCCGGTACAGGCAGCGGTGCAGGCCCGGCAACATCTGCCAACGGTGATGGTGGTCGACGATTCGCTGACCGTACGCAAGATCACCAGCCGCCTGCTGTTGCGTGAGGGTTACCAGGTGATGCTGGCCAAGGACGGGGTCGACGCCCTGGAACACCTGCTCGATACTCCGCCCGACGTGATCCTCTCGGACATCGAGATGCCGCGCATGGACGGTTTCGACTTTGTCCGCAACCTGCGCGCCGACGCTCGCCTGCGCGACATTCCGGTGATCATGATCACTTCGCGGATGGCCGACAAGCATCGCAACTACGCGCTCGAAATCGGCGCCAACCACTATCTCGGCAAGCCCTACGACGAAGAAACCCTGCTCGCGCTGATCGCCGGCTACTGCAACAAGCCGGTCTGACCCTGCTCAGACCGGCTTCTTCACCACCGCATAGCGCGCCAGCGTCTTGTCGCGTGCCGCCGCGTGGTCGACAATCGGCCCGGGATAGTCGCGGCCGATGACGACGCCGAGTGCTTCCTGCTCCAGCCGGCCCATGGTCCACGGGGCGTGGATGTACTTGTCCGGCACCCGGGCCAATTCCGGCACGTAGCGGCGGATGAATTTGCCTTCGGGGTCGAACTTTTCCGACTGCGTCACCGGGTTGAAGATGCGGAACCAGGGCTGCGCGTCGCAACCGCTGGAGGCTGCCCACTGCCAGCCACCGTTGTTGGCCGACAGGTCGAAGTCGTTGAGCCAGTCGGCGAAGTAGCGCTCGCCAAGGCGCCAGTCTAGGCCGAGGTCCTTGCACAGGAAGGAGGCGACGACCATGCGCAGGCGGTTGTGCATCCAGCCGCTGTGGTTCAGCTGGCGCATCGCCGCGTCGACCAGCGGATAACCGGTCTGCCCCTGCTGCCAGGCAAGCAGGCCGGCTGGCCAGTCATCCCAGCGGATGGCATCGTATTCAGGCTTGAAGGCGCGCTCGACGACATGCGGGAAGCGGTCGAGGATCATGAAGTAGAAATCGCGCCAGATCAGCTCGCTGAGCCAGCTGTCGGCCTGCTCGGCGAGCGCGGCGCTGACCAGTTCGCGGATCGAAATGGTGCCGAAACGCAGGTGTACCGACAGGTAGCTGACGCCCTTGACCGCCGGAAAGTCGCGCAGCGCGCCGTAACGGCGGATGCGGCCGGCGCGGAACTCGTCCCACAGCTGGCGGGCGCCGACCATGCCGGGAACGATGCCGAGTTCGCCGAGATTGGTCGGCGCGAAGCCGAGTTCAGCCAGCGTCGGCAGATGTTCGGGTACTGGCGCGAAACGACCTTGCGCCATGAACGGCGCATGGTCGGCAGCGCTCAGGCGTTTCAGCCAGGCGTTCTTGTACGGCGTGAACACCGTATACGGGCGGCCAGCACCGGTGAGCAGCTCGTCGCGCTCGAAGATGACCTGATCCTTGAATAACTGCAGGCGACCGCCGGCGGCTGCCAGTTGCCGGTCGACGGCCGCATCGCGGGCCTGAGCGGCGGGTTCGTAGTCGCGGTTGGCGTAGACCTCGCCGACACCGAGCTCGCCGGCAAGCCGGGGAATCTCGTCAACAGCGCGGCCGTGGCGGACGATCAAGCCACCGCCGCGGCTGCGCAGCGCGGCATCGAGCTGCAGCAGGCTGGCGTGGATGAATTCGACACGGCGGTCGGCGCGTGTCGGCAGGGCATCGAGGATGTCGGTATCGAAGACGAAGGCGCAATGTACCGGGCGGCCGCTGGCCAGGGCGGTGGCGAGGGCGGCGTGGTCCTGGTCGCGCAGATCGCGGCGGAACCAGACGAGGACAGCTTGTTCGGGGGCGGGCATGGGCCGATTATACGGGGCCCCGGAATACAAAAAAGGTCGCTCCCTTTCGGGAGCGACCTTGAAGATTTTGCAGAGACCGGATCAGGAACCGATCAGGCCGCCGTCGTTCTTGGTGATCACCACCGTCGTCGACCGCGGCCGGGCGTTGCCGCCTTCCGGCCAGTGGCTCTCGAAGTTGGCCGGGATGGCGATGTTGGCCGCGCTGGTGTTTTCACCCGGGTGCTGGACATTGACGAAGATCGTCTTGCCGTCCGGCGTCTCGGTGATGCCGGTGATCTCGCAGCCCTTCGGGCCGACCAGGAAGCGGCGCAGGGTGGCTGCGCTCGCCGCCTTGCCGGCAAAGGTGTTCACCGTCTGGTTGGCGCCGGCATTGCTCGGCACCGCCAGGTTGTTGACGCTGACCGCGCCGCCATCGCCGTAGCTGCCCGGCAGGGCGGCCAGCATCATGCAGTTGGTGACATCGGTGTAGGCACCGTCGTCAGTCTGCAACCACATCAGACCGGGGATCACTTCGCTGAACCACAGACCGTCCGGGCTGGAGAAGTCGTTGTCGTTGGTCAGGCCGGAGATGTTGATCGACGGATTGCCGAACTGGTCGTTTTCGGCGCCGAACAGGTAGACGTCCCACTTGAAGGTGGTCGCCGCCGGGTTGCCACCGGTTTCCTGGAAGCGGATGACATGGCCGTTCGGGTTGCCGGTGCGGCCTTCGCCGTCGTTGTAGTAACGCGGGTTGGCGGCGTCGAGCGCCTTCGACTTGCCGCCGGTGGACAGGCCGGTGGTACCGCGCGACGAGTTGTTGGTCAGCGTCGTGTAGACATCACCGGTGACCGGATGGACGCCGGTCCATTCCGGACGGTCCATCGGCGTCGCGCCGACCGCGTCAGCGGCGATGCGGCAGTTGATCAGGACGTCGGCCTGGTCGGCGAAGCCGTAGGCGGCTGCGGCGATCAGCGGATTGGTGATGGTCAGTTCGGTCCACGTGCCAGTGCCATCGGCGGCCAGGGTGGCGACGTAGAGCTTGCCGCTGTCGAGGTACTTGTTGCCGGCGGCCATGCCGCCGTTGGCGTCGGCCGGGTCCCAGTTGGCGGTGGACACATACTTGTAGATGTACTCGTTCTGGGCGTCGTCACCCATGTAGTACACGATCGGCTTGCCGGCAACCGCCTTGGCCGGCATCGCGCCTTCGTGGCCGAAGCGGCCCATCGCGGTGCGCTTGCGCGGCGTGGTGCCCGGTGCGTAGGGATCGATCTCGACCACCCAGCCCATGGTGTTGGCGGCATTGCGGTAGTCGGCGGTCGAGTTGGCACCGCTCGGGGTGACGTTCCAGCGGTCATAGAGACCGGTACCGCTGGTGTCGCCGCCGACCGGGTTGGCCCAGCCGTAGCTGCCGTTGCTGGCGCCGGACCCCAGGTAACGGTTCTGGGCGGCCGCGGCCTTGGCTGCCAGGGTGGCGCTGGCCGGGCGCTTGAAGTAACCGGCCCAGTTTTCCTCGCAGGTCAGGTAGGTGCCCCACGGGGTGACGCCGTTGGCGCAGTTGTTCAGGGTGCCACGGGTGGCGGTGCCGGCGTTCGAGTAGGGGGTGACCATCAGGTCGTCGCCAGCGGCCGGGCCGCTGATCGTCATGTTGCTGGCAGCGGTGTAGCGACGGTTGAAACCGGACAGCTTGTTCACCGAGAACGTGGCGCCCTTGACGATTTCGATCACCGACACGCCATGCGCATTGACTTCCTTGTCGACCATGGCAACCGGGCGGGCGGCGTTGTTCAGGCCGGCGGCGACTTCGGCATTGCTGTGCAGGAAGACCCAGGTGATGTTCTCGTGGTTCATGCACAGGAGGCCGCGGGTGGCGTTGTTCAGATCCTTGACCAGGCCGTTGCTGTTGAGGCCGAAGTAGGACATCCCGTCATGGTGGTCACCGGCCCGGAACTGGAAGCTGGCGGCGCTGTCGGTGCCGTCGTTGAGGAAATCCGGCGTGGTCGTGTTGAGCGGGTCGCCGAGACGGAAGAGCGCAGTCGCGGTATAGCCGGTCGGCACGCGCAGGAGGTCTTCGGTGCCCTTGGCAACGGCGTTGAAACCCAGGGCAAAGGCCGGCGCCGGGTTGGCGCCACCACCGCCACCACCACTGCTGAGGCAGCCGCTCAGGCCGATGCTCATGAAGCTGCCGGCGGCCACGCCGAAGCCACCCTTGAGCAGGCTGCGACGGGACAGGCGGGCTTCGAGGATGCTGGCAAAATCGGGGTTGCCGGAAACGTTCTTGGAAACGTCGTCGCAGCCGTTCGGAGAGTCGGGGTGGTGCTTGGTGAGTTGTTCGGACATGGGCGTGCTCGCGGTGGGTGAGTAAGGAACGGCCATTATGAAAAACCATGATGACTGGCGCATGACCGCGCTGTTTCAGGGCCAAGGCAGATTGATGACATGGTAGCCGTCAGCGCCACCGGAGGCCTGGCCGATCAGCGCAAGATAGGGAGCGAGCACGCTGGCCACCGTCCCGTACAGGCGGACTTGCGCTTGCACACCGCTGGCGCCCACTTCGCCGCTGGCTTCAATCGCCGCCGGCCGGCCGCCGCTGAAGCTGCCGCGTGGCCGGGTGCTGCCGTCCCATTGCCAATCCAGACGGTAATCGCCGAGTACCGGGTCGGC
>DILW01000051.1 GCA_002425245.1 Betaproteobacteria bacterium UBA5582
ATCGGCCAGTCCCTTGGCGAAGCCGGGATGGCGGATTTCCAGCGCCCGTAGCGCGTGCTGCCTGGCGCGCTGGTAGAGGCCGGCGGCGCGGCGGCGCAGATGCTCGGCAGCAGCCAGGTTGTCGCGCTCGACACGGTCGGCCTCGAAGGCGACGAAAGCGTAGCTGTATTCGGTCATGCGCGCCGCCAGCCCTTCAGCCAGCGCGGCGTGGCCGGGCTGTTGCGCGAGCACGGCCTCGGACAGCTTGAAGTAGAACGGCGCCGCATCGCGTGCCAGTTCCGGGTCGGTTTCCGCCCCCTGGCTTTGTCCGGCGAGTTCGTCGGCCAGGCTGCCAACGACCAACTGGCGAGGCGAACAGGCGGCCAGGGCGAGTGCCAGCACGAGCAGGGAAAAAGTACGGAACGGCATGCAGGTCCTGGGCGAGTGAATAAATTGCGCGAGCGTACCCGCCGCGCATTTCATTCACATGACAAACCGCCAGCGACTGTCATGAGGCGATAACCTGACGCCGGCATAGTCGGGACTTTCCGCATGGTCAGGAGTTCTCATGAGCGTCAACGTCCCGCGTCGCGACTTCCTGCGCGCCACCGGCTTTCTCACCACCTCGGTCGCCGCCTTCGGCCTCAGCGGCTGCCTGGGCAGCAACAACAACAGTAGCGACGACCAGCACAAATTCCCGCAGGGCATCGCCGCCGCCGATCCACGGCCGGACAGCATCGTCCTATGGGCCCGCGTACTGCCGAAAACTGCGGATGACATCGCCGTCGCCGGCAGTGGCGACATCACTGCCCAGCTCCTGGTTTCCAGCGCCGCCGAAAATGCCGCCCTGCTCGGCGGCAATCAGGCGCTGCTCGGCAGCGACATCGCCACCGTCGGCGTCGCCGCCCGCCAGGCCTACGACCACACCATCCGCCACAAGCTCGGCGGACTGAAGCCGGCGACCACCTATTACTATCAGTTCCGCGTCGACGGCAGCCGTTCCCGCGTCGGCCGTTTCCGCACCGCGCCGGCCAGCAGCGCCGCCCTCGCCCAGCTCAAGTTCGGCCTGCTCGTCTGCCAGGACTGGAGCGTCAATCACTGGGCCGCACTCGACGATCTGCTGGCGCGCGACAACGATCTCGATTTCTTCATCCACCTCGGCGATTACATTTACGAAACCGTCGGCAAGGCCTTCCAGAGCGGCAGCGTCGAAAGCCGCCACACGCCGCTGGTGTTCCCCGACGGCACTGTCAACCCCGACGGCTCCAGCTACGCGACCACGCTCAACGACTACCGCTACCTGTACAAGCGCTACCGTTCCGACCCGCGCCTGCAGGCGGTGCACGAGCGCTTCGCGATGATCGCCGTGTGGGACGACCACGAGTTTTCCGACGATTGCTGGGGCGACGCCGAAACCTATAGCAACGGCAGCTTCAACCCGGCCACCGGCGCTGGCGACAACGCTCACCAGATCAGCCGGCGCCGCCGCGCCAACCAAGCCTGGTTTGAATACATGCCAGCCGACGTGGTCTTCGACGACACGGTCGCCGGTTTCGAGACCATCCGTATCTATCGCGATTTCCGTTTCGGTACCCTGGCCCACCTGCTGATGACCGACCAACGGCTCTACCGCAGCGACCACCTGATCCCGGAGGCAGCACCCAATCCGGCCACCGGCAGCGCGCTCGGTTCGATCGGCAGCCGTTACATGGTTCCCGAATCGACGCTCTACGATCAGGCAGAAGCGGCCAAACTGGCTGCCGGCACTGCCCTCGGCGACCCGCTGGCGCTGGTGTCGATGCTCGGGACCAAGCAGCGCAACTGGTGGAAGACAACCCTGACCGGTGCCACCGCCACCTGGAAACTGTGGGGTTCGGAGGTCATGCTGCTCAAGCTCGGCCTCGACGGCACCCGCGCCATCGCCGCGCTGACCGCGCTGCAGGCGGCACCAACAGTCGGCGCCGCCACCGCTTTCGGCGTGATCATGCCGGACATCATCGCCAAGGGCGTGAACTCGGTTTATATCCCGGCCGCCGACAAGGTCACGCTCGCCCCCTACTTCCAGCAGTTCGTGATCAACGCCGACATGTGGGACGGCTTCGACGCCGAGCGCCGCGAACTGATGAACTTCATCGCCGGCAACAAGATCGCCAACGTCGTTGCCCTGACCGGCGACATCCACGCTTTCTACGCCGGCGAGGTCCGCGACAACTACCGTGCGGCCGGCGGCGGCAAACCGGTGATGAGCGAAATCGTGGTTGCCGGCGTTTCCAGCGACTCCTTCTTCTCCTACCTGAAGGATGCCGTGGGTGCGCTATCCAGCAGCCTGGCCACCCTGGTCTACTACCCGATCAACAACCTGCCCGTACCGGGCGTCGGCAACATCAGCTTCAACGTCAACCTGCTCGACTACACCCTCGGTCGTCCGGCACCGACGCTCGCCGACCTGCAACAGCAGGTCCGCCACCCGGTGCGCAGCGCCCTCGCGCAAAAAGCCGTGCCGGAAGCCCAGCTCGACGCCACCACCGATGCCGCGGTCAACGCCCTGGCCACCGATCCGTCCTTCAACACCAGCCTGCTCGGCCTCGCCCAGACGCTGGCCGGGCTCGACGCCAATCCCTGGCTGGAGCATGTTGACAGCGACGCCCAGGGTTACGGCGTGGTCACCCTGACACCCGGTCAACTGGTCTGCCGCCTGCGCAAGATGCACCGTTTGATCGGCAGCAATGCGCCCGGCAAGATCGTTGCCCGCGAAACCACGGTCACCCTCGCCGCCGGCTCGACCAAGGTGAGCATCAGCTAAGCGGACAAGTACCGGCGGCCTCAGGCCGCCAGCATCCGCCGCAGCCCGCGCCACAGGCCGCCCATCAGCGGCAGCTTCATGTACAGCTCCTCGCCGGTGTCCCAGTAGTCGCGGTGCTGGCTGACCTTGCCGGCGGCGTCGAACTTGAGGTGGGAGACGCCGCGCATCAGTTGCGTCTCGCCCTTGCCCCAGAGCCGGACGCGGTAGCTGAATTCCCAGATCAACACGGCGCTGGCGGCGTCGGCGACGGTTTCGGTGACGACGAAGCGCGGTTCGCCGACCTGGGTGAACATGTGGCGGAAGATACGCTCGATCGCCGGCAGGCCGCGCACCTCGTTGAACGGGTCCTTGAACCAGGCGTCGTCGGCGTAGAACTCGGCGAAGCGGCCGACGGTTTCGGGGGTCAGCGTATGGTAGAAATCGATCAGGGCATCCAGCTTCATGTCAGCCTCCGGTGAAACGACGGATGAGGGGGAAATACCAGCGGTCGGGCAACAGCGAAAGGAGCTTGAGGACGCGGGTGAAGCGTTTCGGGTAGTGAATTTCGAAAGTGCCGCCGGCCAGGCCCTCAAGTGTCGCCTGCGCCGCCGCCTCCGGCGTGAGCAGCGCCGGCATGGCGAAATCGTTCTGCGCCGTCAGGCGGGTGGCGACGAAGCCCGGGTTGATCGCCCAGACGCCGATGCCGCGCGGCGCCAGGTCGAGGTACAGGCATTCGGCGAAGTGGATCAGCGCCGCCTTGCCCGGACCGTAAGCCAGTGCCTTGGGCAGGCCGCGGTAGCCGGCGACACTGGCGACGAAGGCGATGCCGCCGCCCGGGCGCAGTTCGGGCAGGACGGCCGCAGTCAGGCGCAGGGCGCCATTGAAGTTGACCTCAATCAGTCGCTCGGCCGCCGCCAGGTCGAAGTTGTCGGCGCCCATCGGCACGTAATCGCCGGCCAGGTAGACGACCAGGTCGATGCCGCCCCACTCGCGGCAAAGCTCGGCAGTGGCGGCGGCCAGGGCAGCGGCGTCGGTGACGTCGCAAGGCAGGCAGCGGGCACCGGGAATG